>JAIOAV010000032.1 GCA_019873665.1 Chloroflexota bacterium | reverse complement strand
GCAGAGGCCCACCGTGTCGCTCTGCCAGCGCCCGCCCCGCCGCATACTGAAAGAGCTGGTTGCCAAGCCCTCCCGCCAGCCGCACGATCACCATTTCATGCTCTCCACATTACGCAACCCGACATGGTGCTGGCATGCTATCTCTCCTGCCATATGTCATGCAGGACGGGCCGTCCATGCCACCGGTTGATCAGCACCTGCCAGATGCCCTGTCCGTAGCCGCGTAGCGCCTCCCAGCGGCCACTCAGGGCCGCCAAGAGAAAGAGCCCGATGATAGACCAGAGGTAGGGCACCAAACACCAGCGACACGTCGGGTAGATGTTCTTGCGAAAAAAATAGTGATGGTTCACCAGATACATTCGCCGATTCACTACCATCCGGTCACGCGCCAACGGCGTGTGATGATGCTCTACCAGCGCGCGCGGCTCGTAAAACAGCGGGTAGCGGCGCGAGACGCGATAGGAAAAGTCCACATCCTCCATATAGCCATAGCCAACAACCGCCTCGTCGAATCGGTATTCCTGAAGTATCTGACGGCGATATGCGGCCAGCGCGCCGCTCAGGATCTCGACGCGCAGGAACTCCTGTCTGCCGATCGCGTGCGTCGGCCAGCCGGAGGGCTGCATCCGCCCGGCGGCGTTAGCATAGTTGAGCATGAAGAGCCGGCGAAAGATGTCTCCCAGACGATGGCGGCTTCCCGCTCCGATGATATTGCCCATCCCGCCGCCATATTCAGGGTGCGCGCCGAAATCCGCCATCATGATCACCAGGTAATCGGGCGCGACAACGACATCGTCATCGAAAAAGAAGACGATATCGCCCGTGGCCCGGGTTGCGCCCAGATTGCGTTGCGCCGTCAGGCCGGGCGCCGAGCGCAGATAGAGCAGCTCGATAGCGGAAAAGACGGTTGCATCAAAGGCATCGCGAAACCGATCGCTCTCCGTCAGCGCCTGATCGCTGCTATCCACGATGATGATCTGCTCCGGCGGGCGCGTCTGCGACGTCAGCGAAGCCAGACACGCGAGAAGCGGCTCCAGCCGGTTGCGCGTGCACAAGATCACCGTTGCGGTCAGGGAGGTTGCGCTCATTCAGCCCGCACCGCCGCAGCCGATGGCTGCCGCCGTAGCGCCTGTTGTACCAGTCGCGCCACCGCTGCCATCTCGCGCCGCTCCAAGAGCAGCATGATGAGCGCATAGCACAACACGAACGCCAACGCCTTGACCAAGGCATTCACCACATCTGAGATCAGAGAGGCAGGAGCGCTGCGCAGCCCCGCCCCGCCATAGGCGATCAATATCCCGGCCGCGAGGGCGATGGTGGGTGCGGCAAAGAGCTTCAGGACGCCAAAGTCAACAAAGGCGCGCGCCTGCCAGAGTGAAAGAACCGTACCCGCCACCACCATGAGCGTGGCCGCGAGCGCCACGCCGGCGATGCCAAACCCGGGCCCCAAGGTTGCCAGCCCCAATACCAACACCGCCAATTGCGCCAAACGCACGCGGACGAGAAGCTCAGGCCGACCCGCCGCTGTGAAGAGAAAGCCGACGGTGTAGCGGATGGGGTCCAGCATGGTGTAGGCGATCATCAGGCGAAAGGCGGATAGCATCGGCAGCCATTTGGCCCCCAACACCCAACGGGTGAACTCGGGCGCGATCAGGAGCAATACCCCGGCAAAGAGAAAGCCGGCGCGGATGATCAGCGAGTTGGCCAAGGAGAACGCCTGCGACAAGCGTGGACGATCATGCTTGACCTCCGCATAGGAGGAGAGCGTCACCGCGTTCAGGGGCGAGGCAAGGACCCGTCGTGGATAGTTGGCAAAGGTGTAGGCGCGAGAGTAAAAGCCGAGCGCTGCATCTCCCAGGAATCGGCCCGTCCATAGATCGTCCAGCCGGTCTAGCGCCGTCACCAACAGGTCCGCCAGCAGCGTGCGGCTCCCCAGCCGCAAGTAGTACCGCACGATGTGTGGCACGAGCACCAGCCGTGGCTGCCAGACCGGTCGGATGAGATAGAGGCCGACGATCAGGATCAGCGCGGACACGAGGTCCACGCTCACCAGGCTCCACACCCCCGCGCCGCGCCACGCCAGCCACAGGCTGGCCGCCGACGTCAGGAGCGCCGTCAGCAAATAGAGAAGGGCGAGCCGCCCGAAGCGCACCTGGCGCGACAGGATGGTCTCTGCCGGCGCGGCGATCTGTGCCAGCAGCGTGATGGCCGCAAGCGCCCATAGCACGCTACGCCGCTCACCCCGCAAGAAGAACGCACCGAACAGGATGAGCGCGATGGCCCAGATGAGCGAAAAGGCCGATATCAGCGTGAAATAGACTGCCGGGGCGTTGGGGTCCTCGGTCTCCGGGCAACGGTTGATGTACGACGCACCGAGGCCAAAAACGGGAAAAGTGAGGGTCGTCGTGATGATGGCCTGGGCAAAGGTGTAGACGCCAAAGGTCTCTGGCAGCAACAGGCGGGCCAGCAGGATAGAGCGGAAAAAGAGGATGACGATCTGCAGGCCGTGCGAGACTACATTATAGATCGAGGATTCAATGCTCCGCCGGGCAAGGCCCATCATCGCCCTACTTCCGGATCGCACGTCGGAGCCGGCGGCCAGTCCAGGCGCGCTGCGTCGCGCCCGCTCATCGTTCAGACCCCCTCGTCGCCCATCGTAGAGGTCTCACTCTGCGCCAGAAGCTGCTCCACTCGTGCGACCACCATCTCCAGCGCGATCCGATTATAGCCCCCTTCCGGGTGATGATGTCAGCATAGCGCTTGCTGGGCTCGATGAATTCCAGGTGCATCGGGCGCACCGTCGTCAGGTACTGATTGATTACCGACTCGGGCGATCGGCCTCGTTCCAAGATGTCTCGCTGCAGCCTCCGGATGAAACGCAGGTCCGGGTCCGCATCCACATAGACCTTAATGTCCATCAACCGACGTAACTGTGGATCAGCAAAGATCAGGAGACCCTCTAGAAGGATCACCCGTCTCGGCTCGACAAGGCGCGTCTCGGCACGGCGGATATGTCGGCTGAAATCGTAGGTGGGAACCTGCACCGCCTGGCCCGCGGTGAGCATCTTCAGGTGCTCGATCAGGAGCTCGGTCTCCAGGCTGTCGGGATGGTCAAAGTTAACTTTGGCCCGTTCGGCAGGGGGCAGATGGCTAAGATCGCGATAGTAGGCGTCGTGCTGGATAAAGGCCACCCGGTCACGGCCCACCTTTTGCAGGATCGCCTCGGCCACCGTCGTCTTGCCTGCGCCTGTGCCCCCGGCGACGCCGATGATGATCGGTTTCAACCGCTGCACCTCCCAGAATGCATACCGGAATTATACCATAACCATCCAAAACGGGGGAACCGGCCAAGCGAGCGCCACCGGGTCCGATTTGACGCAGCCTCTGATCCATGCTAGAGTGAATACCAACTGGTCGGTCTGATACTAGCGATACGATACAGGAGGCATCATGGCTCACCAAACCCGTGGGGAAGAGACCCGCGCACGCATTCTGGCAGCGGCGGCCGAGTGCTTTACCCGTGCCGGTTACGACGCCACGGGTGTCGCGGAAATCTGCGCGCGTGCCGGGGTCAGCAAGGGCGCGTTCTATCACCACTTCCCCAGCAAGCAAGCGGTCTTCTTGGCGCTTGTGGACCAATGGCTTCACAGTCTGGATGCTGCAATGCAGGCAACGGGGGCGTTAGGCGAAACAGTGCCGCACCGGCTGCAAGGACTAGTCGGCACGGCGCAGCAGGCTTTCGAAGCTGCCAGCGGCCAGGTCCCCATGTTCTTGGAGTTCTGGCGGCAGGCATCCAAGGATCCCCTGATCTGGCAGGCTACCATCGAACCATACCGCCGCTTCCGCTCCGCCTTTGCGGCGCTGGTGAGCGAGGGCATCGCTGAAGGCTCGTTGCGTTCCGTTGACCCCGATCTGGCGGCCCTCGTACTGGTGTCGGTGGGCGTGGGCTTGATGCTGCAAGGGGCGCTCGACCCGAACGGCATCGAATTGCGCGATGTGGCGGCTCAGGTTATCCGCTTATTGCTGGATGGCCTGGCAGCGCCACGGGGAGATTCCCCGGCGAACAGGCCCCAGTAATCCACTTCTGGGGCCTGTTCACATCGTCGGCAACGCTACTGAGCGATGATCTTGAGCACGCAGCTCTTGCGATAGCGGATGACAATGGCCTGCTGGCCCTCTACCGTCACTAGGTCTCGCGTCGTGAGCACGCGGGCCAAGTCCGTGGCCTTTTCGTCGTTCACGCGCACTGCCCCCTGCTTGATCAGCCGTCGCGCCTCACTCTTGGAACCCACTTCAGGCGCCCCAGCGACGGCATCGATCAGGCTGACGCCCACTTGCAGCTCCGCCGGGGTGAACGAGAGCGTCGGCACATCCTCCGGCAGACCGGCCACCGGGCCAAACGCGCGCAGCGCATCCTCCTGCGCTTGCCGCGCCGCCTCTTCCCCGTGCACGATCTTGGTCACCTCAAACGCCAGCCGCCGCTGCGCCGCGCGCGGGTCGTCGCCCTTACCCCCTTGTGCGCGCGGCACGATCTCCTCGATCTCGGCTAGCGGCAGGAAGGTGAAGAGGCGAAAGAGCCGCCGCAGATCCGCATCAGGCGTGTTCACCCAGTACTGGTAGAAGGCAAAGGGAGACGTACGCGCCGCTTCCAGCCAGATCGCTTCCCCTTCCGCTGTTTTGCCCATCTTCTGCCCGCCGGCATCCAGCAACAATCCGAAGGTCATGGCATAGGCCGCTTCGTTATCACGGCGGCTGATCAGCTCGGCGCCGGACAGGATGTTCGTCCACTGGTCATCGCCGCCCATTTGCAGCTTGCAGCCATACTGCTTGTGCAGATACCAGAAATCAAACCCCTGCAATGTGGGGTATAGGAACTCAAAGAGCGATAGATGTTCCTGTGTTTCCAAGCGCTGCGCAAACGTCTCCATGCGTAGCATCCGATTCACGCTAAAGTAGAGCGCCACACCACGCAGGTAATCAAAAAGAGACATATCCAGCCACTCGGCATTGTTTAGCATCAGCGCCCTGGGCCGGCCGGGTGCGTCATGCTCAAAG
Organism: Chloroflexota bacterium; assembly: GCA_019873665.1. Classification (GTDB taxonomy): domain Bacteria; phylum Chloroflexota; class Anaerolineae; order JAAYEA01; family JAAYEA01; genus JAIOAV01. The sequence goes on along the minus strand of JAIOAV010000032.1, from coordinate 32,491 downwards.
TCCGCCAGGCCGATGGTCTGTACCTGCTGCTGGATAGCCTTCTGGTTGTGCTCGATCTCCTCCACATCCAGGACGCGGCGGCTCTTGGTCTTGCCGGTGGGATCGCCCACCTGCGCAGTGCCCGCGCCCAGCAAAAAGATCATGCGATGGCCAGCGCTCTGCAGATGGCGAAAGGCCATCAGCGACAGGAGATGTCCGATATGCAACGAGTCCGCTGTCGGATCAAATCCCTGGTAGATCGTCGTTGCGCTCCCGAGCAGTCGCCGCACGCCCTCGCGGTCAGAGGTGCGCCGCACATAGCCGCGCATCTCCAGCAGGTCATACACGTTGTCATAGGTCTCGGCAGCCTGCGCTCCTGCAATCTCCTCCTGCGTGTGATGCCCATCGAGCACATTGTACGAGATGTCCCCGCCGCAGTATTCGCGCAGTAGCGATGCCATCTCCCGCACTGCCTGCTCTCCTTCTTCGCGGGTCGCTGGCGGGAGGATGTCTATATTCATGGTTACATCTCGGCTCTCCGCCGTCACCTTGCTGTGCTCGCCCTGTCGCCAGATCCAGCGGCGGCACATGACCTTGCGCTCGTCGGCATAGATCACCTCTCCTGCGGGAACCGGCTCCACCTCGTTGCCCCCGATCGGGACATAGATCTCGTCCCCATACGCCATGCGGATACCGAAATCGCCCACCACCTTCGCCAGATCGTCCGCGCCGCTGGGCACCATATACTTGAGCGAAATGTAGTTAGAGAGCGCGACGACCGCGTTATAGAATGGGATCTCCCTGCCCGCCAAGGCCATCTCCGCCAGATTCTGCAGAGAGGGAGGATAGGCATCGGGGTCCGCACCAAAGCGCCGGAACGCCTCCCGCCAGCTGGCGATGCGCGGATGCGCGCTCACGTCCTGGGCCGGAAGCGCACCTTGGCGCAGCTTGGCCACTTCGGCAGCAAGCAGCGCTTGCAGCGGCTCTGCGGTGCCGTGATTGTTGATCCCTCTGGCGACAACGGTAAACATGACATAGTCCGGGTAGCTCTGCACGATCTCTGGGGCGAGATAGAGCTTCATCTGGTTCCTCCTTCCAACTCTTATTTGCAGCATCCCGACAAGCAAAAAGCGTGAGGCAGAACGCCTCACGCTTTCATTATGATTGCCCTAGACTAGCCTAGCGGCCCACTTCGGATTCCCCAGCGCGGTGCGTTCTGCCCGACCAGCAGGCGTAGATATAAGCATAATACACCGCATCACGCGGGTAAACGAAAGCATCGCGCACCCTTGGATGAGGCTGCATCATCACGGATCCCCTGTTGCGTTGCATGCGCCTTACCACTTGCACTTGGAATCCCTACCGAGTAGAATTGTCACAATGATACCACGGTTTCGGAAATCGGTCAAACGACTTTTGACAAAGTTAGCAACGGGATGTATAATCAAGTCCTCAAAAGACAGGGTATCCATAGCGCCGTCAGGCGCTATTTTGCTACATCGTGCTATTGTAGAGGGGTCAAGATTAGCAATGGCGGAGAAACCGACTTACATCACACCAGAGGGACTGGCCAAGCTCAAGGAGGAGCTGGAGCATCTTCGCACCGTACGCCGTCCAGAGGTCGCCCAACAGATCAAGCTGGCCAAAGAGGATGGCGACCTTATGGAGAACGCGGGGTATGACGAGGCCAAGAACACGCAGTCGTTCGTAGAGGGACGCATTCAGACGCTGGAGGCGATCTTGCGAGACGCCGTCATCATCAACACGCCTCAAACCTCGGATCGCGTGCATCTGGGCTCACGTGTCCAGATTCAGGAGGAAGGCGAGGAGCCAGAGGAATATCTCATCGTGGGAGCGGCAGAGGCAGACCCGACCGCAGGCCGCATCTCGAACGAATCTCCTCTCGGCCGGGCGCTGATCGGCTCGAGTGTGGGCGATCAGGTTGTTGTACACGCGCCCGGCGGTCGGACGACCTTCCGCATTTTGAGCATCGAATAGGCTGTGGTAGTTTCTCGCACTCATCGCCACACCACTACCTCTCTGCTAGAAAAGGTGATTGTTCGTGGGTAGACCGCTCTATGTCGCGCTGGTCTGGCACATGCACCAGCCCTTTTACAAGGACCCTTTGTCAGGCGAGTATTCCCTGCCCTGGGTCCGACTACACGCCATCAAGGATTACCTGCACATGGCGGAGCTGGTGGCAGAGCAGCCCAAGATGCACGCGACCTTCAACATGGTGCCTTGCTTGGTGGAGCAGCTTACGGACTATGCAGAGGAGAGAGCGGCAGACCGGGCGCTCGCTCTGAGCGTGCAGGAAGCATGGACTCCGGAGGAAAAGGAGTTCATGCTTTCCTTTTTCTTCAACCTCAACTGGGATCGCTTTATCCGGCACTATCCCCGTTACGCGCAGCTCCTCGATCTGCGGCAGCGCGGGGATGGACAGGCCTCTCTCTTTGGCGATAGCTACTATCGCGATCTCGCTGCCTGGTTCAACCTGGCGTGGATTGACCGTCTCCATCTGGAGCAGGATGAGACGCTCAGGGCGCTTGTCGCCAAGGGTCGCGATTACACGCGCGAGGATGTCCAGACGATCATCCGCAAGCAGCGGGAGATCATCGGGCGGATTATCCCTCGCTACCGCGAGCTGGAGGAGCGGGGACAGATCGAGATCACGACTTCGCCCTACTACCATCCGATCCTACCGTTACTGATCGATGTCCGCACAGCACGCGAGGCCGACCCGAAGGTGCCGCTCCCCGCGCCCGCCTTTGCCCATCCCGAAGATGCCGTGGAGCAGATACGGCGCGGCATCGCGGCCCACAAGAACTACTTTGGACGCCACCCACGTGGTATGTGGCCCTCGGAGGGAGCGGTCAGCCAAGCGTTGTTGCCCCTGATCTCGCGCGCCAACGGCGTGCAGTGGTTGGCCAGCGACGAAGGCATTCTGGCGCGCTCCCTCAACACGCCAATCCAGCGCGATGGCTACGGCCACGTTACCAACCCGCGATTCCTGTATCGCCCCTATCAGCTTAAAACGGGGGATGCACAAAAGCCGCTGCAGATCATCTTCCGCGACATCGTGCTATCGGATCGGATTGGCTTTGTCTACAAGCACATGGATAGCATCGAGGCGGCCAACGACTTGATCTCGCGCCTGCATCGCATCCGTCAGAACCTGAACGATCCGAATACACCCTATCTCGTCCCCATCATCCTCGATGGCGAGAACTGCTGGGAGGAGTATGAGGGCAATGGCACACCCTTTCTGCGCGCCCTATATGACCGGCTAACGCATGATCCGCACTTGCAGCCGGTCACGGTCTCGGAATATCTAGAGCAGTTCCCCGCACAGGAGATGATCCCTCGCCTCTTCGCCGGCTCGTGGATCAGCCACAGCTTTGCGACATGGATCGGGGAGAGTGCCCAGAATCGCGCGTGGGAGTACCTGGCGCGCACGCGCCAGTGGCTGACCAAGTGGCAGTCGGAGAACCCGCTGGTGGACACGAGCACGTTGGAGCGAGCTTGGGAAGAGATCTATGTCGCAGAGGGAAGCGACTGGTTTTGGTGGTACTACAGTCACAACAATCCAGCAGGCGAGAATCTCTTTGACCGCGAGTTCCGCCACCATCTCCGCAACGTCTACCGAGTAGCGGGCGTACATAGCCCCGATTGGCTGGAAATGCCCATTCATGTTGCGGCCCAAGATAAGGCGGAACGACCCGCCTCACGCTATATCTCGCCCCCACTATCCGCCGCAGGGAAGCCGGGCACGGCCTGGTCCGGCGCAGGTTACATCGAGGCGAGTGCCTCCGCTGGCGCCATGCAACGGGCCGAGACAGTGGTGCAGCGACTCTATTACGGCTATGACGAAGAAAACCTGTATCTGCGGATCGAGACGAATCAGGACCTGTCCTCACTCTTCCTGGGCGTGTACCTCTCCCTGCCACACGCCGCCAAGACGAATCTCTATCCGCGATACACCGAGATGCAGACGAACCTGCATCTGCCGGTCACCGGCTTCCAGCGCGAGATCGCAGTGAGGGGGTGGACGGAGCCGGTTGTGCTGAGTCGGGCAGCGGGACAAGAGGTATGGGAGCCACAGATGAATCTGCCTGCCCGATTGGATAGCAACGTGGCCGAGATCCAGGTTCCGTTTTCGGCTTTGGAGGTGCAAAAGGGCGACCTGATCAACCTCCTATTGGTCGCCGCCAAGGATCGCGTCGTCTTGGAGGTGTTGCCACCTACCGAGACATTGAGTATCGCTCTGGAGGACCTAACATGAGCGAGGCAAAAGGCGCTGATTGCGGCATCACTGCCCCGCGCATCCTCATCGTGGACGACGAGCCGGGAATGATCGAGATCCTGGAGATCAATCTCGCGCACGAGGGATACGATGTGAGGGGAGTGCTGAATGGCCCGGAAGCGCTTGTACAGGCGCACGCGAACCCGCCCGCACTCATCATCCTGGATGTGATGATGCCGGGCATGAACGGCTGGCAGGTCCTGGAACAATTACAGGCAGACCCAAGCACGGCAGAGATCCCTGTGGTCATGCTGACGGTGATGGCACAGAGCGAGGATGTGGTCAAGGGACTGGAGAAGGGCGCTGTCGAGTACATCACCAAGCCGTTCCACATCAGCGTTATCACAGACACGGTCAAGATGGTGTTGGCGAAGGGGAGTTGGCGTAACCGCGATCAACACCGCCAGCGACGAATGGCCGAGCAGCGTCGAATGATGAAACCATTGCATGACCTCTTCCCCGACAAAGAGGAGAGTTAATGTCCGCCGACCCAACTCGCCCGGTTGCAGAGACGCGCAGGGAGAAACGCGAAACCTCTCCGCAGAGAGAGCTGGAGCAGATTAAGGCAGACTTGATTGCTGTAGTGTCCCATGAGCTGCGAACGCCATTGACGCTCATCCGCGGCTCTCTCGACACGCTGTTGCGCCCCGATCTAGCGCTAACCAGTGATCAGCAGGAACGGCTGCTGCGCAGGGCACGCGAGGCAACAGATCGCCTATCGCTGTTGATTGACGAGCTCCTCAGCGCTTCGCAGATCGAATCTGGCGACTATGTACTGCAAAGCCAGGTCGTGGACCTCAACGAGGTGGTGCGGGGTGTGCTGAGCAATCTGGCACAGCTTGGCGATCACCGCTTACAGGCGACCTTGAGTGACACACCGCTGTTGGTCCGGGCAGATCCACTCAAGCTGGAACAGGTGCTCAACAACCTCTTGAACAACGCCTTTAAGTTCTCGCCACCGGGAAGTGCCGTTACGGTATGTGTGAAAGCGGATGCCGCGAGACGAGAGGCCCTGGTTAGTGTGACGGATCAAGGCCGCGGCATCGCGTCAGAAGATCAAGCGCATCTCTTCACCAAGTTCTACCGGGTTGATAACGGGCTCTCCCGTCGCACTCCCGGCATCGGGCTGGGTCTCTATATCTCGGAGAGGATTGTGCACGCGCACGGCGGGCAGTTGCGCGTGCAAAGCGAGATGGGAAAGGGGAGTACGTTTTCCTTCTCGTTGCCGTTGGGGGATGATGACGCCCCCACGGATGACTAGGAACGGCCAGTGGCACGCGTACACCGGCCACCCACGCCGATGGAGATGATCATGTGAGAGCAATATGCATCATTGGCAGCCCCACCGGCACAGGCAGTACAGCCCTCCTGGTAGACAGCTCGATCGCCGGAATGCAGGCCAGCGGCATCAGCGTCGAGCGCTATGTCCTGGGGGAATTGCATATCAACTATTGCCGGGGGTGTCGCACGTGTGAGACGGAGCGGGCCTGCGTGCAACGGGACGACATGGACCACTTGCTGCGCGGCATCCTGGCGGCCGATATCGTGCTGCTTGCGTCTCCTTCGTACTGGGGGGATGTAACCGGCCAGATGAAGGTCTTTATAGATAGATCGCTACCACTATGTAATGCCAAGGCGAGCGAGACGCCAGTGCCACCCCATAAGATCGGTGTGGCTGTGGCGGTACGCGCGGGACGGTCTCTGGCGGAGAATCAACACATAGTGGATACCTTTGCCCATTATTTCGGGCACCTGGGCATCAGGATGGTCGCCAGTCTGACCACGGAGGGGGTCAACACTCCGGAGGATATGCAACGCCAGCAGGCCAAGCTTGAGGAGGCATATCAGCTTGGCTGGAGCCTTTCTCGCCTGTACGCCGAGAACGTGTCATAGCTCGCCACTTTTGATCTCGCTCCCCAGCTGTGCTATAATAAATACACAAGACGATGATAGAGACAAGTAGGCCATGACGCGAGCTGGCAGAGAGTCGCCGGTGGTGGGAGGCGATAGCCCCGCTGGCTGAAATCCGCTCTAGAGTCGCCCGCTGAACGGGGTCACGTTGTGTCCCTCAGTAAGATGGGCCGGGAGCTCCCGTTAGCGAGTGAAGGGTACGTATGTACCGCTAGAGGCTGCACGCTGCGCGGGCAGCAAAGAAAGGTGGCACCACGAGAGACCTCGTCCTTTTGGGATGAAGGTCTTCTTTTTTGCCGAGGAAAGGAGAGGGACATGCTTGATCTTGCCTATATCCGCGAGCATCCAGAGGAAGTGCGCGAGAATCTGGTCAAACTCAACACGGTCGCGCCTCTCGACGAAATACTAGAGCTGGACGCACGCCGCCGCGAGCTTCTGCAAGAGGTCGAAGGGCTGCGCGCGCAGAAGAACAGCGTCTCCAAGGACATCAGCGCCACCCGCGATGCAAATCAGCGACAGGCACTGATCGCCGCCATGCGCGAGGTGAACGAGCGAATCGCCGGCTTGGAGGCAGAGCTGCGCGAGGTGGAAGCGCGATTGGGGGACGTACTGCTGGAAATGCCAAACCTGCCAGACCCCACCGTGCCAGTGGGAAGGGATGAGAGCGAGAATGTCGTCGTGCGCACATGGGGCGAGCCTAGAGCGTTCGGCTTTGAGCCTCTGCCGCACTGGGAGCTGGGACCAAGCCTAGGAATCATTGACTTTGAGCGCGGCGTCAAGATCGCGGGCACCCGCTTCTACGTGCTCAAGGGAGCAGGAGCCCGCTTGGAGCGAGCGCTCATCACCTGGATGCTCGATCTGCACGTGCAAAAGCATGGCTACACCGAGGTCTATGTGCCATTCGTGGTGCGGCGCGACTGTCTCGTGGGCACAGGTAATCTGCCCAAGTTCGGCGACAACCTGTACCACGATGTTGAGGACGACCTGTGGCTCATACCCACCGCCGAGGTGCCGGTGACGAATCTGCACCGCGATGAGATCCTGCCGCCCGGCTCGTTGCCGATCCGCTATGTGGCCTACAGCGCCAACTTTCGCCGCGAAAAGATGTCCGCGGGGAAGGACACGCGCGGCCTGAAGCGCGGACACCAGTTCGACAAGGTGGAGATGGTCAAATTCGTCGAGCCGGAACGCTCCATGGAAGAGCTGTACTCCCTGATCGACAACGCCGAGGATGTCTGCCGCGAGCTGAAAATCCCGCATCGGGTGGTGCAAATGTGTACTGGCGACTTGAGCTTTACCGCTGCCGTCAAGTACGATGTCGAGGTGTGGGCGCCCGGTTGTCAGGAGTGGCTGGAGGTCAGCTCATGCAGCAACTTTAAGGACTTTCAGGCTCGCCGGGCGAACATCCGTTATCGCCCCGACATCAATGCCAAGCCACGTTACGTGCATACGCTGAACGGGTCGGGGCTGGGGCTGCCGCGTACCATGATCGCCGTGCTGGAAAACTACCAGCAGGCGGATGGCAGCATCGTCGTGCCGGAGGTGTTGCGCCCATACATGGGCGGGCAAGAGGTGATCCGCGTCGCATAGAGGCGAAAGCCCTCGGGGAGCACTTCCGTTTCCTGAGGGCTATGGTGTCCAAGTGGGCCGATAAGCCGAGTTCTGTGCCCGGCCAAGCCGGGTGGCGATCATCTATCTAGGTGGATGGTTACCCAACCACTCAAGCGACCAACCCGAGGGCAGGGGACGAGCAGCCCCCTGACAGGCTGGTTGCCCAGCCTGTCGCACCCTCCTATTCGGTCTTGCTCCCGATGGGGTTTGCCGAGCCGATCCGGTCGCCCGGATCGCTGGTGGTCTCTTACACCGCCGTTTCACGCTTACCAGCAGACGCTGGCGCATTGCTTTCTGTGGCACTGGGCCGTCGGGTCGCCCCGCCTGGATGTTATCCAGCACCGTGCTCTCTGGAGCTCGGACTTTCCTCAGCGGACCGGCTATACACCGCTCCGCCGCGATCGCCTGGCCCGCTCAGACACCGGTTTCTATTCTACCACAAAGTGCCTAGAATACCAAACCATTCCACTTTCGAGGAAGCGCCAATGACCGAGAAACCAACCTTTGAGGAGATCGTGGCCAAGTACAGCCGCGCCCTGGTGCTTGTGGCACACCCGGATGATCCCGAGTTCTTCTGTGGCGGCACCGTGGCACGCCTCACGCAGGCAGGGCTGACAGTACACTATCTCTTGCTCACCTCTGGAGACAAAGGGAGCGATGACCGCGCTCTGTCGGATGCAGAGTTGGCCGCCATACGTGTCGTGGAGCAAGAGCAGGCGGCACGGGTTCTGGGGGTAGAGAAGGTTACATGCCTCAATTACCCCGACGGCTTTCTGCAGCCATCCTATGAGGTAGTGCGAGATGCGGTGCGCAAGATCCGCGAGTTCAAGCCGGACATTGTCCTGACCACCGACCCGCACACCCTCTATTCGCGTGGCGTGTCGCACCACGATCACCGCGCCGCGGGCATCGTGGTGCTGGACGCCGTCTTTCCCGCCGCGCGCAATCATCGCTACTTCCCTGAATTGCTGGCGGAAGGGCTGGAGCCGCACGTCGTGCGGGAGATCTGGATCAGTCGCGGGCAGGACCCCGATCTGGAGGTGGACATCTCTGCCGTCTTTGATCTGCGCACAGAGGCGTTGCTGCACCACAAGACGCAAATCCGCAATCCGGAGGAGTTTGTCAAGCGGATGGAGAACTATCGCCGCGCACAGCCAGAGCCGGTGACGGAGCGCTTTCGGCGGCTCACCCTTGGCTAGGCCTCTTCCCGGGACGCAGCAAAAGGCTCGCTCTGTTCACCGGAGCGAGCCTTTTACTACTGCCAAGCGCCCTCCGGCTACAAGTCTTCGCCGCGCCAATAGGCGGCGATCTCCTCCGCTGTGGGCTCCACCGGATCCGGCGTTACGCCGGGCAGATACTTGCACGCCTCGTAGAGGATCGGCGCAAAGCGACCATGAATGCCCACCACATGATGGATGTAGGGGCCATAGATAACCCTTTCCTCCCACCTGGGCCAGTTCCCAAACTCGACCCAGATATAAGTGCCCCACGTTGACGGCCCGGTTGTCCCCTTCCCCTCGCCGATTAACAGCGAATAGGCGCCACGGTCGCCGTCAAAACGCGCCAGCGTGATGTCGCCGCCCTTGATCTCAAAGTGACCCGCAGAGGGCGGCTCTCCACCCATCGTCTGATGCCCGCCTACTTCTGGCTTGGCGGTCTTGGCCAGCACGGACGGGAACGGGCCGCAATGCCAGAGCAGCTCAGCGTTGTCGTTCTCCGGGTGGCGGATGGTCCAATCGGCGAAGAAGGTAGGCGTGGTATATTGCGCCGCGGCTTGCAGCATCACCGATGTCAGCGCGCCGTGGATATCCGTCTCACACGCCGCCGGTATCCCCATTGCCGAAAGCTCACCATCCACAAAGCAGGCGGAGACGCCCAACGAACGTTGCAGCGCGCTCCAGCATTGGATGGCGATGGCATCGAGCTGCGCCTCTTGTGCCCACTCCCACAGCGCCAGCTTGAACGCGGCTACCTTTTTGATCTGGTACTCATCCATGCCTACAAAGGTAACACGCGACTTGAGATCAGCCACTGCCTCGCGCAGTGCGGAGGACTCTTTCTGCAGGTAAGCTTGCACCGCCATCTCCACATCCACCAGGGTCGTCGGCACCACGCGCACACCCCACCGCTCCAGCAGTTCGCCCTCATTGGCCATCACCGTCCAAAAGTCGCCAGGGCGGGTGCTGACCTGGCCGATGCGCGCGCCCATGAAAGCGCGGACCGCCGAAGCGACGCCGAGAAACGACTTTAGCCCCCGCGCAAAGAGCGGCCCATCTACCCAAGAGTTCACTACATAGGTGAACGGCACGCCTACGCGGCGAAGCACCTTGCTGGTGGCAAAGAGGCCGCACTGCGTGTCGCGGGAGCGCATGCCGTCAGCGCCTGGCGCTTCATCGCGCGGCCCCCAGAGCAGCACCGGCTTGCCCACTGCTTTCGCCAGCGCGCCCACGGCTGCTTCAGTGCCAAAGTTGCAGTGTGGCACAAAGAGCGCGTCCACTCCCGCCTCGCGGAATCGCGCCGCCACCTGTGGTGCATCCAGCTCTTCGTAGAGCAGGCCCTCTTCGTTCAGCCAGTCTATATCCACGAAATCCACCTGCCACGCTTTCAGCTTGGCCTGGATGCGTTGCTTGTACTCAACGCTATCGCCCGGTGGAAAGTTACGTCGCCGTGTCGGCGCCACGCCCAGCTTGAGTTCTCCCTTGCGCACCGCCCATTCCCTCCTTATGAGATGATCCCAGATAATCCGCGTCCTGCGGGCCGCGCCAGATCCCTTCGCCTGCATCCCATTGCCAACCAGGCCCCGGCGCGCGGGTCGTCAGATGCTCCCAGCCAGACGCGATGCGCTGCACTGTCGCCTCCCAGCTCCCGACACCGCGCACTGCGCCCGCTTCTTCCACACAGCTCGCCCCGGCCGCCGCTGCCATCTGGAGGGCGCGCGCGGGCGTTTCACTCCTACACCACGCCGCCAGAAAGCCTGCGATGGCGGCATCCCCGGCGCCTACGGTGCTGGCAACCCGCCGCGGGCGAAACGGTGGCATCCACATCTCTCGCCCTTCCCAGCGATCGAGACCTTGCGGCGTGCCACGCCCCAGCGACGACAAATGCGCCGCCGTGCGCAGGTAGATCCCACGCGTCCCCAGCTTGAGCACAACGACTTTGGCGCCCCAAGTCAGCGCTTCCGCCGCCAGCCGACGGATGGTCTCGATCTCGATCCTTTCCAGCATCTGTGCTGAGCCAACCTCCGCTTCCAGCGCCTCAAACTGCCGCCGATCCAGCATGAACAGCAACTCCTCGACGCTCGGCACAAAGATGTCCACCTGGTTGAGGGCGCCGCGTAGGATCGCGCGCCAGTCCACCTGGCCGCTCGGGCCGGCGGGATCGGGCATCGCCAGATCCAGCGAGGTGGTCGCTCCTGCTTCTTTAGCGCGACGGAACATGGCCCGGAGCTCGCCGCCGCCATTGCTGTACATTCGCCGCAGAAGCGGCGGATAGCCAAAGTGAAACAGTCGGCACTGGCGGATCACGTCGTAACGGAGATCATCCGCGCCAAAGGTATGATTCGCGCCAGGGCAATGCAGAAAGGCGCGATCCACGCCGGGAGGGTTGATGACAATGGTATAGGAGCTGGTCGCCTCCGGCACGACGATCATCCCCTGGGCCAGTGTCTCGCCGTAACGCGCGATCATCTCCAGAATGGCGCGCCCGATGAGATCGTCGCCGATCTTGCCCATCAAGCGCGTGTTGATGCCCAGGAGATGCAGATTGATGCCGGTGTTCGAGACGGCGCCGCCAGTGGAAAGCGCCAAAGGCCCCACCTCGGTCAGGCGACCTGCCGCCACATATGTCTCCATGTCCTCCCCCGCACTGGCTAAGAAGCGAGGGATCAGGTCCAGGCAGATATGGCCGGCCACCACCACGTCGATCATCAAGGTACCACCTCTTGCAGATTGCATTCGTGCCCAGTCTATCATGATCACCGCGAGGCGTCAAGCTCTTATCACACAGATATACTGTGCCGTGGCGTAGAGGTTTGACAGAACACCCTGGGTCGGCTATCATCATAGATCAATCCGCGCATCAGCAGGCGAGCAGAGTGGCGAGGCGAAGGACCCGAAACGTGAAGTGGAATACAATCGCAAAGGCGAAAAAGACGCTGCAAAGGGAAGAGGGCTATGTCGTCAAGGACTGGGGAGGCCGCTTGCCGATCGTGCTGGCGTATGCCAACAGCTACCAAGTGGGGATGTCCAGCCTGGGCTTCCAAATCCTCTATCGTCTGCTCAACGATCAACCGAAGGTGGTGTGCGAGCGGGTGTTCTGGTCAGCAAAGGCAAATGAGACGCTCGTTACCATTGAGTCCCAGCATGACGTCCTGGATGCGGCGGTGCTGGCCGTGTCCCTCTCTTTTGAGCTGGATTATTTGAAACTGATGGGACTGCTGGCGCAGGCCGCGATCCCGCCCTGGGCGGCGGAGCGCGATGAGACATACCCGCTGGTGCTGCTGGGCGGGCCGGCGGTGACCGCAAACCCGGAGCCGCTGGCGCTTATCGCCGACGCCATCTTCATCGGCGAGGCGGAAGAGGCGATTTCCCCCCTGACGGCGCTGCTATGGGATATGGTTGACCGGTCCCGCTCGGAGGTACTGGAGGCGCTGGTGCGGTTGCCCGGCATGTACGTGCCGGCTCGCTCCCCGCTCCCTGTGCCCAGGCAGTGGGTACGTGAGCTGGATGCCTACCCCGCGACTACGGCGATTTACACGCCGGATACCGAATTCGGCGACATGGTCTTGATGGAGATCAGTCGCGGGTGTGGGCGCGGTTGTCGCTTCTGCATGGCCGGTTACACATACCGTCCGCCGCGCGAACGGGGCCTGGATATGCTGCTGGCGCAGGCAGAAGAGGTTTTGCGCCATCGCCGCAAGATCGGCCTCGTCGGCGCTGCCATCTCAGACTATTCGCAGATCGAGGCGTTGGTCGCCGCACTGCGTGCACGTGGCGCAGAGATCTCCGTATCATCGCTGCGCGTCAAGCCGCTCCCGGAGCGCCTGATCGCCGCGCTGGCGGAGAGCGGCACCCGCACTTTGACGATGGCGCCGGAGGCAGGATGCGACGCGCTGCGCCGCGCGATCAACAAGGGAATCGAGGAGGATGACATCCTGCACGCCGTCGAGCTGGCACAGCGCTATCGCTTTCCCGCGCTCAAGCTCTATTTTATGGTGGGGCTGCCCGGCGAAGAGGACGAGGATGTGCAGGCGATTGTGGCGCTGGTCCGGCGGATCGCGGCGCGCTTTGGCGGCGCGCTCTCGGTAAATGCAAGCCCTTTCGTGCCCAAGGCGCATACGCCGTTTCAGTGGGCGGCGATGGCGGACGCAGAGACGCTGGAGAGGCGACTGGCGTATCTGCAGGCCGAGCTCAGGAGAGAGAATGTGGAGCTGCGCGCTGAGAGCGTGGCATGGTCACAGGTGCAGGGCGTCCTGGCGCGCGGGGATCGTCGTCTGAACTACGCGCTTGCCAACGTCAAAGGGAGCAGCTCGCTGCGCGACTGGGAAGAGGCGCTGCATGTCGCAGGGTGCACCGCAGATGAATTCCTCCGCGCCCGCACATCTGAGGAGAGCTTGCCCTGGCAGACAGTGGATATGCACGTTCGCACTTCCTTTCTGGCACAGGAGTCGGCGAAGGCAGCTTCCGGGCGCGCCACGGCGCTGTGTATAGGAGACAGAGGATGCGAGATTTGTGGCGTCTGCCATCCACAGGACGGCCGCAATGCGCAGGGAACAGCACAATGTTGAGAAATAGCCAGCAAGGCGTGGTGTACTACCAATATGACAGTTTTCGCAACAGCAGCGGCCTGCGGCATGGCGTGTTCACGCGGCTGGGAGGCCAGAGCAGACCACCCTTTGCCAGCCTGAATGTGAGCCATACCGTCGGCGATGATAACGCGGTAGTGGACGCCAACCAGGAGACGGTGTTTCGCGCTCTGGGCGTCTCGCCGGGACAGGTAGTGACGGCGCACCAGGTGCACGGCTGCCGCGCCGCGATCGTCGGGCGACGAGAGGCAGGCCAGGTCATCCCGGAGACCGATGCGCTGTTGACGAACGATCCGGAGACGATGCTGATGCTGCGCTTTGCCGATTGCCTCCCGATCCTGTTCTACGATCCGCGACATCGCGCCGTGGCGCTGGCACACGCGGGCTGGCGGGGCACGATGCAAAACGTGGCCGCCGCGACGGTTCGCGCCATGCAGGCGGCATATCACACTGATCCGGCGGAGCTGCGCGTCGGCCTTGGCCCCTGCATTCAGGTCTGCTGTTACCAGGTTGGCGAGGAGGTGCGCGCCGCAGCGCAACGCGCATTCCCCGCCTCGGTGCCGCTCTTTGCGCGTCAGCCGGACGGGTCGTATCATTTCGATCTGGCGTTGGCCAATACCTGGCAGTTACAGCAGATGGGCGTGCGATGCTTCGAGACGGCTCCTTTCTGCACGAGCTGCTGCGTGGACGAGTTCTACTCCCACCGGCGAGAGAGGGGGCGTACCGGCCGTTTTGCCGTCTTGCTGGGCCCCGATCGCATGAGTTGAGGGAGGGTTTCGCATATGAGCCAAGAAGCGATGCAAGAGGCATTGGCGCGAAATGTTCGGTCCGTCCAGACGCGGATCGCCGCTGCCGCAGAGCGAGCCGGACGCAATCCTTCCGAGGTACAGATTGTCGCAGTGAGCAAGACGGTCGAGCCGGCGCGGGTGATTGCCGCCTACAACCTCGGCCTGAATGTCTTTGGCGAGAATCGGGTGGAGGAAGCAGAGGGGAAAATTCCCGTGGTCAGAGCAGCGCTCGCCCAACAGGGCAGAGAGCCGCCCCGCTGGCACATGATCGGCCATCTGCAATCGCGCAAGAGCGGCCGCGCCGTGGAGCTCTTTGACCTGATCCACGCGGTGGACAGCGTGCGCTTGGCGGAACGATTGAGTCGCCAGGCCACAGAGGCGGGCAAGCGAGTGCCTATCCTGCTAGAACTCAACGTATCGGGTGAGGAGAGCAAGTATGGCTTTCCCGCTGCGCTTGCGGGGGCCATCGCCACACAAGCGCCGCCGCTCTTCGCTGCCGTTGCCGAGATTCTGGCGCTGCCGGGACTGGATGTGCGCGGGCTGATGACGATGGCACCCATCGTGCCAACAGCGGAGGAGGCACGCCCCTACTTTCGGCGGCTGCGCGAGTGGCGCAGCGCGTTACAGGATCGTTTTCCTGTACATGGCTGGCCAGAGCTCTCGATGGGCATGACCGACGATTTCGAAGTAGCCGTAGAAGAAGGCGCTACAATGGTGCGCATCGGCCGGGCGATCTTTGCCTATAGTTGACGCGATGCCATCCTAGCGTCCCCAGACAATATCCTATGGAGGCCCTGGATGACGTGGTTGATCAGCTTTGTCAACATCCTGTTCTGGTTTCTCGATATGGCCATTTTTCTGCGCGTGCTCTTCTCATGGATCAGGCCGAGCCCCTATAACCCTGTGGTCGCGTTCATTCATGACATCACTGACCCTATCCTGGAGCCGATCCGCCGCGTGGTGCCACCAATGGGCATGTTTGATTTTACGCCCATGGTCGCCTGGGTTCTCTTGGAAGTCATCAGGCGCATCCTCGTCTCCAGCCTGACGAACTTGCTCTATTGAGCACTGGGAGAGATACCATGTCTTTGGTCATCAAGAAGAGCGAGAGAGGAACAGCGCTAGCGATCCAGGTGCTGCCACGAGCCAGCAAGAACGAGGTGGCAGGAGTGCAGGGGAACGCGATCAAAATCCGCCTGACCGCGCCACCCGTGGAAGGCGCAGCCAACGCGGCGCTCATCGCTTTCCTGGCAGACGCGCTGGGCGTGGCCAAGGGACGTATCGAGATCGTCGCCGGGGAAACGTCGCGACGCAAGCTGGTAACCATTCTTGGCGTGACGCCAGCAGAGGTGGAGAGGCGACTGCTGGGCCCCGTCGCCTAGGACGTGGCCGTTACGGCTGCCAGGAGGGGCTTTGCTCCTGCGCTGTGGACTGCGTCAGATTGCGCCTGCCCGTGCCTTCGAGCTTGATCTCAAAGATGTCCCAATTGCCATCGCGGTTGGAATAGTACAACAGCCGATCTCCCCATGGTGACCATGCAGGGCCGCGGTCGTCAGCGCTAGCATCTTTGGTCAGGTTGATCAGTTGGCTCCCATCCGGTGCGACAAGATAGATCTCCATGTTCCCGTCGCGATACGACTCGAAAGCGATCCAGTCGCCGCGCGGTGACCACGCCGGCGCAGTGTCGGTGGCCTCGTGATTGGTGAGCCGCGTCTGCGCCGAGCCATCGGCATTCATGATATATAGTTCCCAGTTGCCGTCGCGCCGGGAGGCAAACACGATCCGCGTCCCATCCGGCGACCAAGAAGGGGCCACATCCTCCGCAGGGTCCTCCGTCAATCGTGTCTGTCGCGAGCCATCGGCGTTCATGCGGTAAATGTCCCAGTTCTCGTCGCGATAGGAGCTAAAGGCGACCGATTTCCCATCCGGTGACCAGGCAGGAGTCCAGTCGTCAGCAGGATTGCGCGTCAGGTTCACAGCATGCCTGCCATTGGCATCCATCACCCATACATCGCGGTTGCCCTGCCGATCAGAGACAAAGAGGATCTTGGCCCCATCAGGAGACCAAGAGGGCCAGGCATCTTGGTAAGCCTTTTCCGTGAGCGTTATCACCTCCCGCGCCTCGATGTCCACCTCATCATCCCACAGCGCATAGATCTTCCATGGGCTCTGTTGGTCCTCGCGCCGCGCATAGACGATGCGCTTGGCTGTGGGAATCGCCGGTGTGAGGGGCGCGACGGTCGGCGTGCTAGCGCCCGCCGCGGCGGGCGGCGTGATTGTGGCGGTCGGCGACAGATCACGCGAACGCCACATCCAGACGATCAGAAAGGCGATCGCAATGATCAACAGCCATTGGAAGACTGCCAGCCAACGTATCCGCGGCTGCGGCCGGCTCGACGCGCGGGCCGGCGGCGTGCGTCGGTAGCGTTTGACCTCGCGAACGACTTGGCTGATCGGCTTTTGCCGTTCTAGCCAATCCTGCAGCAGCTCGAGCTCCACCTGGTAGCTATCGTGTCCCAATCTGAGGATCAGGCCGCGAGCGACCAGCTCCGCAAGAGCCTCTTCCGCCTCCTTTCCCGGCATCTGAATGCCTCGCCAGCGGAGGAAATTGCGCACATCCTGCCCGGTGAACAGGTCGTGGCGTCCACGATGTTCGCCGAAAGCCGTCAGCGCCATCTTGGCGCGGGCGGATAGCGCTTCCCACATCATCTGGAACGTGCCTGCCGCGGCGTTGAGCACACGCTCCAGCACCTTGCCCACAGCGTGGACATTCACCCGGCCGTAGCGCGCCGCATAGTCAAAGAGCTCATAGCCAAAGAGCTGCACCAGATAGGGGTGACCGGCGGTTTTGTGGTACACCGCGCCGATGGCATCATAGTCATAGCGCAATCTCCCGCCCGCCGTCCCGACCAGGAGGCTCTCAACCTCACTCTCTGTGAGATGGCCCATCTGTCTGGCGGGGATCTGGGCCAACGGAGAAGATGGATCAGCCGCCACCTGAGCGACGTGGCCACCCACCGCCAGGAGAACGCGCAGCATCGGGGACGCCATCTCGCGCAAGGGTGGCAGCAGCGCCTGCCACGTGCGGTCATCCGCTGTATAGAGGCTGAGGCCGTCCAGCATCAACAGAGTCGGCCTATCTGTCTCATGGCGTTGCGGGTCAGCAGCTATATCCTGCTGCAGTTGCGTCAGCCACGACGTGATCTCGCTGGGATCGGTGGTAGGGACCTCTTCGATGATACAGGTGTAATCGCTGTTTAGATGCTGACGTAACTGCTGCAAGAGTGTGGTTTTGCCCGCCTTGGGGAGACCATATACCAACAGCAAAGTCTCGCCCGACCTCAAGCTCTCTTGAGTCCAAGCGAGGATATCCTGTCGCCCGACGGCAAAGTCACCTTCCCGCAACGGGCCATCAACGCGATACGGATTGGTGGCAGCACGCATGTTCAGCCTTTTGCGAACGGCAGAAAAGTGTTGACACGCTTTTGCTGCCGGTCTCTCCTTCCACTCAAGGAACTCGCCGTTCGCCGCCCGACATCATTCAGCATACAGTATGCGGCCACATCCGCCACAGAAGACGATCTCTGCCCTGCGCCGCACGAGCTGCATTTTGGCCGTCGGCACCGCCACGCGACATCCCTGACAAAGCCCATCCTTCAGTCCGCTGACGGCGCGACCTCCCTTGGTGCGGCGCAACTCTTCGTACAGACGCAGCGTTTGCCGGTCCAGCATGCTGGCCAACTCGGTGCGCTGCGCCATCATGAGCGTCATCTTGGCTTGAAATTCGCTGATTGCTCGCTTGAGCTCCTGCTGATCCCTCATCCAACGGGCATTGACCTCCTCCAGATGCGCCTGTCGCTCCGCCAGGGCGTTCTGCAAGTCGTCTATCTCGGTCATGGCGAGGAGCGCGACATCGTCCAGCTCGCCGCGCCGCTTCTGCAAATGCTGCTGGTTCTGCTGCATGCTGGCCAGTTCTTTGGGATTCGTCACTCGCCCACTATAGAGACGGTCGGTGATATCATCAAGCTTTTCCTGAAGGCTGGCGAGCTCCATCTCGACATCGCGCAACGCGCGTTGCCGCTCCTTCAGGCTATCCGCGGTCTCTTGCGCCGCCTGGCGGGCGAGGCCAAGCTCATCGCTTTCCCCCAGCCGGCCCTGCGCTTCTCGGAGCTGTCTCTGGGCCAGGTCCAATTGGAGATCCAGCGCCTGCAGTTGCCACAGGACATCTAGCTGACTCAATGGCCTCACCTCCCTCGCGGCTGGCTGATCACGGCGACATGCAGGCCTATTATACCATACTCCATCAGCCGGCGGCAAAAACGACGCCTTGCGGCGCTAGCGTCGAATCGCTGGCCCATCCTGCGTCAGGATCGCTTCGACTTCGGCAGCGCTCACCAGCGCCAGGTCGCTGGGGATGGTCATGCAGAGGGCGGAGAGCGCGGCCCCATAGCGGAGCGCCCCATCCAATGCACGCCCCTGCAAGCGCGCCGCGATAAAGCCCGCATCGAACGCATCGCCAGCGCCCAGCCGGTCCACGATCTCGACCGGATATGCCGCGGCCCGCGCCACCTGCCGACCATCACAGGCGAGCGAGCCCGCGTCTCCCAGCGTGATCACCAGGATATCGCAGCCCCACCGCTGCCGCAGGTTAGGGGCAATCTCCTCCGGCGAGCCCTCCACGCCAAAGAGGGTCTCCAGGTCACGCCAAGCGGCGAAAACCAGGTGCGCCAAGCTACAGTAGTCATCCAGCACCGCCGCAGCCGCGGCTGGCGACCAGAGAAGCGCCCGATAGTTCAAGTCAAAGCTGACAAGCGCTCCCTGCGCGCGAGCGCGCTGCATCACCATCCGCACCACCTCGGCGCAAGAGGGGCTGAGGGCGGGGGTGATGCCGGTACAGTGGACGACACGGCCTTGCTGCACCACTGACCACGCCACATCATCCGGTTGCATGCGGCTCATCGCCGAATCAGCCCGGTCATATAACACCTGGATGGGGCGGGGCGGACTCCCATACTCGACAAAATAGGTGCCGACGCGCTCTCCCGCCGCCCAGATGACGCCTGACACATCTACTCCATGCGCGCGCAGCGTGCGAGCGATGCGCTGACCCCAGGCGTTATCTGGCAGACGCGACAGCCATGCCGTACGAAAGCCGAGACGCGCCAGCGCTATGGCGACGTTGCTTTCCGCGCCGCCGATATTCACCTCCAGCACCGCCGTCTGCTCCAGGCGCTGCGGGACCGGCGGCGAGAGGCGAATCATCGTCTCGCCGAGCGTTACTAGATCGAATGCCATCTCACACCTCACCAGTCGGCGACCGAGCCGTCGGCGTGCCAGAGACGCGGGGTCTCCCAGGAGCCATCGTAGAGCTTTGCCTCGACCGCCTCTTCATCCAGCGCGATGCCGAGTCCCGGTCCGGTCGGGAGCGTCACGTAACCGTCTTGCAGCACAAAGGGCTCTCGCAGGTAACCCTCCCCCAAGGTGGTATGCTCTTGGCAGAGGAAATTGGGCGTGCAGGCGTCGAGTTGCAGGCACGCGGCCAGGGCGATGGGCCCCAGCGGACAGTGCGGGGCCACGGCAGCATAATAGACTTCGGCCATAGCGGCGATCTTTTTGCACTCCAGGATGCCACCCGCATGCGACAGATCCGGCTGGACGATCCGCGCCGCCTGTTTCTCCAGCACCTCGCGGAACCCCCACTTGGTGAAGAGGCGCTCGCCTGTGGCGATGGGAATTGATGTGCTGCGCGCGATGGTAACCATCGCGTCCACGTTCTCCGGCAGACATGGCTCTTCCACAAAGAGCGGATGATACGGCTCGAGCGCCTGACAGAGGCGCACCGCTAGCGCCGGGCTCACCCGCCCGTGGAAATCTACCGCCACATCCACATCTGGACCCACGGCGTCGCGCACAGCAGCCATGATGGCGACGACTTCCTCGATCACACGCGGCTTTTCCACGATCTGCAGAGGGCCGCTCAGGCTAGTTTTCATCGCGGTAAAGCCCTGCTGCCGTAGCGCGCGTGCCGCATTGGCATACTCGGCCGGCGTCTCGCCGCCAAAGCCACGATACATCCGAATCCGGTCGCGCACCGCGCCCCCCAGCAGCTCGTACACAGGCACCCCCAGCGCCTTGCCCTTGATGTCCCATAGCGCCTGCTCGATGCCCGAGAGCGCGCTGGTCAAGACTGGACCGCCGCGGTAAAAGCCGCCGCGGTAGATGGCCTGCCAGTGATGCTCGATCCGCATCGGATCTTGCCCGATGAGGTAGCGACCCATCTCTTGCACCGCCGCAGCCACGGTGTGGCTCCACCCCTCGACGATCGGCTCGCCGAGGCCGATCAGGCCGCTGTCGGTGTGCGCCTTGAGGAATACCCACCGTGGCTTGACGTATAGCGTCTCCAGTCGCGTGATCTTCACGATTGCTTTCCTCCTCCGCTCTCCGGGGATGCGCTGATGCCGCCTGACCTCCGTCGCCTGACGCCATCGCGCAGCGCGAGCCATGCAGCACTAGGATCGTGCTCACGGTTGCCCGTCATTCTAGGGCGTTCACGGGTCGTGTCAACAAGCGCACGCCGATTTGCCTCGCACGCCAAGGCGGACCACAATGATGTGGCATCCACTCGCGAGGAGGGGTACCGTGAATCAAGGGACTGTGCGCACGCTCCTGACTATCGAGCCGACGTCACAGGCGCCGCGCAACTCGGAGGGGTCCTTGATCGCGCTGCGTGATGGCGCGCTCTACCTGGCTTACAGCCGCTTCACCGGCGGCACCGCCGACAACGCGCGGGCAGAGATCGCGCGGCGCATCTCACACGATGGTGGCGAGACCTGGAGCGATGACGCGGTCATCATCCCGACCGAGGGCGCGGAGAACGTGATGTCGGTCAGCCTCCTCCGCCCGCAATCGGGCCAGGTCCTCCTCTTTTACGCTGTCAAGAACGGCTGGGATGACTGCAAGCTGTACCTGCGGCACGCCAGCGAGGATATGGAGACGCTGGGTGAGCGCATCTGCGCCACGCCGCACCACGGCTACCATGTGGTCAACAACGATCGGGTGATCCAGTTACGCTCCGGACGGTTGGTCGTGCCGGCGGCGTATCATCCCAGCACCGGCAACAGCCGCGAAGGATGGTCGGCGCGCGGTGCGGCCATGTGCTTTCTCTCCGATGACGAGGGATACACGTGGCGGCAAAGCCGCAGCACATTGCAGGCGCCAGCGCAATCACGCTCCGGCCTGCAAGAGCCGGGCGTCGTGGAGTTGGCGGACGGGCGGCTTTACATGTGGATGCGCACCGACCTGGGATGCCAGTACGAGTCGTTCTCGGCGGATGGCGGCGACACCTGGAGCACCGCCCGGCCCAGCTCGATGGCCTCGCCCCTCTCACCCGCGTCCATCAAGCGCGTGCCGTGGAGTGGGGAGCTACTGCTCGTCTGGAACGATCACTCCGGGCGCCACCCCTTTCCACCGGGGAAGCGCACGCCGCTCTGTGTCGCGCTCTCCCGCGACGAGGCGCGCATATGGCAGCCCAGCCGTGTCATCGAGCCGGACCCCGACGGCTGGTACTGCTACACCTCCATCACGTTCGTGACCGACGGCGTGATCCTCGGCTATTGCGCCGGCGACTCGGTTGTGGGCCGGCTGAACCGGCTGAAGCTCACCAAGCTAGACCGCATGTGGCTAATGGGTTAGCTGCTGGGCCGCTGCACTCGCTGTCAGCCTGTACGGCCTCGCCGCCGTGGCACCCACGCCCGCGGGTTGTTCCAGTCGTCTGCTTTCCAGCGCATCTTGTCGGGGCGCACCAGAGGCAGGATGTCGCGGAAGAAGGCGAGCCGCTCTTCGTCTGTCAACGGCGTAAAGGACTCGGCGATCGCCAGGTTCTGTTCCAGTTGCGCCATCGTCTCCATGCCCACGATCACGGTGCTCACCGGCAAGCCGAACGCATAGCGCAGGGAGCGTTCCACCTCGTGTGTCAGGCTCCCCAGTCCCAGCACTTTCATGGCGATGGTCGCCACCCCTTTAGCGTTTGCCACCGGCAGGAACTCTTCGGCAAAGCTCAAGATGAAATGATCGAGCGCCGAGAGCGCGATCAGCGCGCTATCAAAGGGAAAGCGGTCGAGCGCCTCGATGAGGATCTGCGGGTCGGTGTGACAACTGATGCTGATGTAGCGGATCAGACCTTCCTCCCGCGCCCGGATGGCCGCTTCCAGCGCGCCGCCCTTGCCGGTGAAGGCATCCAGCCGCGCGAAATCGTACACGTTGTGTAGCCGCCATTCATCCACATGATCTGTCTGCAGGCGCTTCAGACTCTCCTCGAGCTGGCGGCGCGCGCCATCCCGCGTGGTATCCCACGTCTTGGTGGCGATCCACATCTCCTTGCGGCGGTGCTTGACCACCTTGCCAAGACGGGTTTCTGCCTGCCCTTGCGAATAGACCCAGGCGGTATCAAAGTAACGGATGCCCCGGTCAATGGCCGTATTGACGATCTTGATTGCCTCTTCCTCCGTGCAGCCGTGGCCATCCACAATGCGCTGGCCGCCAAAGCTGAGAATCGGGAAAGAAGCTCCGGTCTTGCCAAATGGTCGCGTTTCCATCTTGAACCTCCTATCATGCCTTCACGGGCAGAACTGGCCATGCCCTAAGCACCAGTATACGGGAAAACGGCCGTGGCGCAAGGGATGTGGTGACCGGGCCAAGAGCGTCATTGCTTGCGCTGCACGCCGGTTTGGGGTAGTATGAATCACTGTGAGCCTGGAGGACCAGATGAAAATCATCGAGATCGAGACGATATTCGTGGATCGCTATCTCTTTGTCAAGGTGCATACCGACGCGGGGATCACCGGCTTGGGCGAATCCGGCGCGTGGGGCTATCTGGAGGCTTCGGCGAGCGCCATCGAGACCTTCAAACGCTACCTCATCGGCCAAGACCCGTTGCGCATCGAACACCACTGGCAATACCTCTACCGCTGGAGCCACTTTCGCGGCGCTGCCATCATGGGCGGCCTCAGCGCCATTGATATCGCCCTCTGGGACATCGCGGGCAAACACTTCGGCGTCCCCTGCTATCAGCTCCTCGGTGGCAAGGTCCGCGACAAGGCGCGCGTCTACTATCACGTCTTTGGCCGCACCACCGAGCAGCTTGTCCAGGGCTGCGTGGCGGCGAAGGAGGCAGGCTTTACGGCAGTCGGGCATCTCACGCCATTTCTGGACGAGCCGCACGACATCCCGTTCTTCAAGACGCACGCGGCCAAGATGGAGGACGCCATCGAGACTGTGGCGCGCTACCGCGAGGCGGTAGGTGATGCGGTGGACCTGTGCATCGAGATCCATCGCCGCCTCACGCCACACGAGGCGATCGTGCTAGGCCGCGGCATCGAGCCCTATCACCCCTTCTTCTTCGAGGACCCTGTGCGGCCGGACAACTTGGACGAGATGGCTTTTGTCGCCGACCACATCAACATCCCCATCGCTACCGGCGAGCGCATTCACACCATCTACGAGTTCGAGATGTTGCTCAGCCGCAACGCCGTCCAGTACGTGCGGCCGGACGTTTGCCTGGCCGGCGGGCTGTCGCATTGCAAGAAGATCGCCGCCCTGGCCGAAGCGCGCGACGTCGGCGTCGTGCCCCATAACCCGCTCAGCCCCGTCTCGACGGCGGCCTGCGCACAACTGGCCGCGTGCATCCCGAATTTCGCCCTGCAAGAGTATCCGCGCGGCGAAGGGGAACCGCCCAAGAGCGAGATCGTGCAGGGGACGCTCAAGCTGGAGAACGGATTTCTCATCATACCCGAAGTGCCTGGCATCGGCGTCGAGCTGGCGGAGGATGCCGCCGAGCGCTACCCGTATCGGCCACGACAGGTGCAGACCAGGCTCCACGTTGACGGTTCGGTTGTGGACCAATAGAACGCCTTGCGCCACGAAACGGGGTTGTGAAAGATGATATCAGGGAAGAACGAAGACGAGTGGCTTGCCTTACTCAGCCACTATGACCTTGGCGCGCTCCAGCGAGTCGAGGCGGGCGGCGGCACGGCAGCGCCCAAGATCTGGGTGCAGGCAGAGCGAGGCCGCTACCTCTTGCGGCAGCGGCGGCCAGCCTCGTCCACGCCAGATGTGGTGCGCTTTGACCATGGCGTCATCCAGGCGCTGGCTGCTGCCGGGCTGCCGTGTGTGCCGCCAGAACGCACGCGGTCTGGGGAGACGTGGGTGCAGCAGGGCGACGCCGCGTACGAGCTTTTCCGCCATGTTCCGGATCTCGAACGCTTTCGCCAGGGGAACCTCGCGCAGATCAGTTCGGCGGCGGAGACGCTGGCCTGCTTTCACTGCACAACCCGCGACCTGCAGCCTCCAGGAGCCAAGCCATGGCCCCTGGAACACGAGATTGGCGCCATGTATCGCACACTGGCCGAGACGCTGCCTAGCCTGACGGGGACTCCGATCATGCGCGCTGCTGCTACGGAGATGCTTGCCTCCGCAGGGCGCTTACAGCAGAGGATCGCCGAGACAGATGTCTCTCTGCTGCCGCACGTCATCGTCCACGGCGACTATACTCCTGCGAACGTCCTCTTTCGCGGGGACGCGGTCGGCGGCATCTTTGACATGGACTGGGTGAGCCGCCAAGTGCGTCTTGTTGACGTCGGGGAGGCGTTGATCTTCTTCGCCTTCCGTCGCGCCAGCGACATTGACCCCGACCGCATCGCCTCACTCGTGCAGGCATGGGAGCCGGACGAAAGAGGTGCACGAGCCTTTCTGACCGCCTATCAGTCCATCTGGCCGCTGGAGGCTGCCGAAAGCCAAGCGCTGCCCCTCTACATGTGGCAGACGTGGCTGGGCGTGCGGATTCGTGCCATGCGCAAGGTTGCGCCCGCCCAGCAACTCGCGCTGCTCACTACAGGCGCGCTGCGCTCGCTCCGCTGGCTGGAGCAAGAAGCGCCCCTGGTTATCGCTGATCTCATCTCACAGACTGCCTCGTAGAGCGGCGCTTCCCCGATTTGACTTGCAGAGGATCATGTGCTACAATATTGCTAGCTCAGGGTAGAGCGCTCAGAGTCGCGGCACGACTCGGTTTCGATGAGCGCTCTTTTTTGTACCCGACATCGGACAAAGGTCATCGGCACATGGCATCGTCAGTGAACCGATACAGCGAGATGGATGACGCTGCGCTGCAACTAGCGGCGCAGCAAGGCAAGAAGCCCAGGCGCTAGCCTGGGCCGCTTGGCGTTCCTGCAAAGACGAGAGCCAACCACCCAGCGCAGCGCGTCTGCCACGGGGGTTGGCTCTTTTTTTGTTGTCCGGGATACTCACACATCTGGGGAGGGTTGACATCCGATGAGCCTGGAAAACTTCTGTATCATCGAGTCCACACTGCGCGAGGGAGAGCAATTCGTCGGCGCCAACTTCACGTCGGATCAGAAGGTGCAGATTGCAGAGCTGCTCGACCGTTTCGGCGTGGAGTATATCGAGCTGACATCGCCTGCTGCCTCACCGCAGAGCTACAAGGATGCGCAACGGCTTGCCAAGCTGGGCCTGAAGGCCAAGTTCCTCACACACACCCGCTGCAACATGGAGGACGCCAAGCTCGCGGTGGATACCGGCGTGCATGGCATTGACGTGCTCTTTGGCACCTCTTCCTATCTGCGCCAGTTCAGTCATGGCAAATCAATTGCCCAGATCATAGACGCGGCTATCGAGGTGGTGTCGTATATCAAGTCGCAAGGACTGGAGGTGCGCTTTAGCAGCGAGGACTCGTTCCGCAGCCGCCTGCGCGACCTGATGATGGTGTATATCGCGGTAGATGAGATCGGCGTGGACCGCGTCGGCATCGCCGATACGGTTGGCGTGGCCAAGCCGCGACAGGTTTACGACCTGGTGGCAGCTCTGCGACAGGTCGTCCGCGCCGGCATCGAGTTCCATGGCCACAACGACTCAGGATGCGCCATTGCCAACAGCTTTTGCGCGCTGGAGGCGGGTGCCACTCACATTGATACCAGCGTCCTGGGGATCGGCGAGCGGAACGGTATCACGCCGCTGGGAGGCTTTGTCGCGCGCATGTATGCCGAGAACAGGGACCTGGTGCGTAAATACGACCTCACGGTGCTGCGCGAGCTGGATAACGTGGTCGCCGATATCGTTGGCATCAGCATCCCTTTCAACAACTATATCACCGGCATCACCGCTTTCACCCACAAAGCCGGCGTGCATGCCAAGGCGGTGCTCAACAACCCCGAGACTTATGAGATCCTCAATCCGCAGGACTTTGGGATGACACGCTATATCTCGATCGCACACCGTCTCACCGGCTGGAACGCCGTGCGAGATCGGGCGCAGCAGTTGGGATTGAGCCTGACCGATGACGAGATCAAAGAGGCGACCAAGCATATCAAGGCGATCGCCGACGAAAAGCCGTTGACGTTGGGAGACGTGGATGATATCCTGCGCCGCCGGCTAGAGGACACCATCCAAACCGAGGAGGTAAGTCGTGCCACACACACTAGCTGAGTTGATCATCGGCCATGCAGCCGGCCGGAAGGTCCAGGCGGGCGATCTCGTTGTGGTCAGAGTGGATATGGCGATGGGCGTGGATTCGCTCGCGCCCTCGATCATTGACGTGATGCAAAAGGAGCTGGGCGTGCAGCGGGTGCAGGACGTGAACCGCGTCGCGCTCTTCATGGATCACGTAGCGCCCGCGTCAAGCGTGGCCACAGCGGAGAACCAGGCACGTGTGCGGCGCTTTGTCGCCGAGCAGGGCATCACGAACTTCTTCGACGTCGGGCGTGGCGTCTGCCACCAGGTGATGATCGAGAGCGGCCTGATCCGGCCGGGGCAAATTGTGCTCGGCTCTGACTCGCACTCGAACAGCTATGGCGCCATCGGTGCTTTCGGCACTGGCATGGGCTCCAGCGACATTGCCCTGGCGTGGGCCAGCGGCCACACGTGGTTGCGCGTGCCGGAGACGATTCGCGTCCTCGTTACCGGCAACCTGCGCCCGCCAACGACGCCAAAGGACCTGGCGCTGGCGGTGGCGCGGCAGATTGGAGCCGATGGCGCGGCATATCGCAGTGTGGAGTATCACGGTGTGGACAGCTTCTCTCTCGCCGCTCGCCAGACACTGGCCTGCATGACCACCGAGATCGGCGCCAAAGCCGGGCTCATCCCGCCCTCCGGCGAGGTAGCCGCACGCTTCCGCGTGCCCGACTGGCTGCGGGTGGAGCCGGGCGCACGCTATGAGCGAACTATCACGGTGGACTTGGACACCCTCGTGCCGCAGGCGTCTGTGCCGCACGCCACTGACGACGTGCGCGATGTAGCCGCGTTGCAAGATGTGGCGGTGGATGTCGTGTTTCTCGGCACCTGCACCAACGGGCGCAGCGAAGACATCCGCGCCGCCGCGGCGATCCTGCGTGGGAAGCGGATCGCGCCTGGCGTGCGCATGATCGTCGTGCCGGCCTCCAGTGAGGTGCTGGCGGAGACGATGCGCGATGGCAGCCTGCTGGCGCTGATCGAGGCGGGCGCGACGATAGGCACGCCTGGTTGCGGGCCGTGCATCGGCCGACATATGGGCGTGCTGGCGGCGGGCGAAGTCTGCGTCTCCACAGGCAACCGCAACTTTCGCGGGCGAATGGGCTCTCCCGACGCCATGATCTACATCGTATCCCCGGAGACCGCCGCCGCGACGGCGCTCACCGGGCACATCACGGATCCACGCGCGCTATAGGAGGCGATGATGGCAAGAGTATGGATGTTCGGCGATGACATTGACACGGATCAGATCGTGCCAGGCCGCTACGCGCCCTATATGACATCCGAGGCGGAGCTGGGCAAGTACCCGTTCATCGAGGCTCGGCCCGAGTTCGCCAGGGAGGTGCGGCCGGGCGACATCGTCGTGGCGGGCAAGAACTTTGGCTGCGGGTCGTCCCGCGAATATGCGCCCAAGGCGCTAAAAGTGGTGGGAGTCGCCGCTATCATCGCGCCGAGCTTTGCACGCATCTTTTTCCGAAACGCGCTCAACCTCGGCATCCCGCTCTTTGCGGCGGACCTGACCGGCGTGTTGCGGGATGGCGAAGAGGTTACCCTCCGCCGCGATGCATACGAGATCATCACGGCGCACGGCAGCTACCCACTGCCCGAGCCGCCCGAATTTGTGCGGGAGATCTGGCGCGAAGGGAATCTGATTGCGTACTATCGCAAGTACCGGCGCTTTCCCGGGCAGGCGGAGGGAGCGCTGTGACGCACCGCATCGCAGTACTCAAGGGGGATGGCATCGGGCGCGAGGTTGTGCCGTGGGCGGTCGCCACTCTGCAGGCGCTGGGGCCGCGGTGGGAGTTCGTCGAAGGCGAGATCGGCTGGGACTGCTTCCAGCGCACCGGCACGGCGCTGCCGGACGAGACGGTAGCACTGCTCGGAACGTGCGAGGCGGCGCTCTTTGGCGCGGTCTCCTCTCCATCACGCCGAGTGCCGGGCTATCGTAGCCCCATCGTGGCGCTACGGCGCGAGTTCAACCTGTATGCGAACGTGCGCCCGGTGATGTCAGCGCCGGTGCCGTCTTCGCGCCGCGATGTGGACATGCTCATCGTGCGCGAGAACACAGAGGGGCTATACGTGCAGCGCGAGCGGAGCGATGGCCAGACGGCGGTCGCCGAGCGAGTGATCACTCGCGCCGCCTCCGAGCGGATCGGACGGCTGGCATGCCAGCAAGCGCTGCGCCGCCGCCGCCACCTGACGATCGTCCACAAAGCCAACATCCTGCCCGAGACATGTGGCCTCTTTCGTGACGCGGTGCGCCGGGTAGCCGCGGAATATCCGGGCCTGACGATCGAGGAGGTGCTCGTGGACACGATGGCGCTACGCCTGATCCGCGACCCGGAGCACTTTGATGTGGTGGTGACGACGAACCTCTTTGGCGATATCCTGTCGGACGAGGCAGCGATGCTCGTGGGTGGGTTGGGGCTGGCGCCAGCGGGCAACATCGGCGACACGCTGGCCATCTTTGAGCCGGTGCATGGCTCCGCGCCCGACATCGTCGGCCGGAACATCGCCAACCCCCTGGCAGCGATACTGAGCGCTGCCATGCTTTTGGACTACCTGGGCGAAACGCAGGATGGCGATCGGGTGCGCGCCGCTGTCACCGCTACGTTGCGGGAGGGCCTGCTGGCTCCCGACCTGGGCGGGCAGGCGACCACTACCGCAGTGGGCGAGGCCGTCTTGCGCCACCTGCACTGAACGCAATACAAATGACTGTTATAAAAGATAAATTCTCATAGGAGGTAAGAAAGATGGCAGGAACGTGTCCCGAATGCGAGGCCACCATCACGCTAGTGGGTGTCATCAAGGGGGAGCTGGTGATATGCCCCGATTGTGGCGCGGAGCTGGAGGTCATCTGCGCCGACCCTCTGGAGCTAGACCTAGCTCCAGAGGAAGAGGAGGATTGGGGCGAATGAACGCGGATATCGAGAGCAGTGGAGGCCAACGATGAAAATCGGTGTTCTCTATTCGCGAGTGCGTGTCGAGGAAAAGCTGCTGTTCGAGGCGATGGAGAAACGCGGCATCGTGTACGATCTCATTGACGATCGGGAACTCATCTTGGATATGGGAACGCCCGACTTTCACTACGACGCCGTCCTGGAGCGGTGTATCAACCACTCCCGCGCGGTGTCGGCGCTGCGCATCATACAAGACTGGGGCATTCCGTGCATCAATACGTATGATGTGGCGGAAATATGCGGCAACAAGCTGCTCACCACCAGTGCCCTCTTCCGCCACGGGGTGCCCTCACCGCGCACGGTGGTAGCCTTCACCACCGAGTCAGCCTTGCAGGCGATTGAGGAGATGGGCTATCCGGTCGTGCTCAAGCCAGCCGTTGGCTCATGGGGGCGCTTGCTCTCCAAGATCAACGACCGCGAGGCAGCGGAGACAGTGCTGGAGCACAAACAGATCCTCGGCAGCTACCACCATTCGATATTCTATATCCAAGAGTACATCCGCAAGCCGGGACGCGACATTCGCGCTTTTGTGGTGGGTGACGAGACGATCTGCGCCATCTATCGCGATTCTGCCCACTGGATCACCAATACAGCGCGGGGCGGACATGCCGTGAACTGCCCGGTTACGCCGGAGCTGAACGCCATTGCGGTGGCTGCCGCCAAGGCGGTGGGCGGTGGCGTCCTGGCGGTGGACGTGTTGGAGGACCCAGACCGCGGCTATCTGGTGAGCGAAGTGAACTATACGATGGAGTTCCGCAACAGCATCGCGCCCACCGGTGTGGATATCCCGAACCGCATCCTGGACTATGTCGTGGCGGTCGGCAACGGCGACGTGCGGGCCTGAGTCATGCGGCAACTTCCTTTTGCGCCCGAGCAACTGCTGCAAGAGATGCTGGAGACGCCCAGCCTCTCTGGTCAGGAGCACGCCATCGCCGATCTGCTCGTGTGCCGCATGAGCCAAGTGGCGGGCATGCGCGCCTTTCGCGACGCGGCCGGGAATGCGGTTGGCATCATCGGTGACGGAGAACAGGAGATCGTCCTGCTGGGGCATATGGACACGGTGCCAGGCGCAGTGCCAGTGCGCCGGGAGGGTGATCTCCTCTATGGCCGCGGCGCGGTGGACGCCAAGGGGCCACTCGCGGCCTTTATCGCGGCGGTCGCGGCGATTGGCCCACTGCCTGGCAAGCGCTTTGTGGTGATCGGGGCGGTGGAGGAGGAGTGTCCCACGTCGCACGGCGCGCGGTACGCGGTGACTCAGTACCGGCCCGCGGCAGCCATCATCGGCGAGCCGAGCAACTGGGATCGCGTCACCCTCGGCTACAAGGGGAGCCTCTCCGCCGAGTACACTTTGGCGCAAGAGATGGAGCACTCCTCCGGGCCGGGCCAGACAGTCAGCGAGAAGGCGGTCGCGTTCTGGGAGCGGTGCCGCGATTACGCGGCGCAGCGCAACAACGGCGCCAATCGCTCCTTTGCCACGCTGGATCCCACGCTGCGCCAGATCCAGAGCGAGAGCGACGGGCTGGTGGATCGCGTCCGCATGACGGTAGCGTACCGCGTGCCGATGGGGATGACGGTCGCCGAATTGCGCAGTGCTATGGAGGCGTGGCGCGGAGAGGCCACGCTGCGCACCATGAACGAAGAAGAGCCTTTCCAGGCGGAGCGGAACACGGCGCTGGTGCGCGCGTTCCTGCAGGCGATCCGCGACGAAGGCGGCTCGCCGCGCTTTGCCCTGAAGCACGGCACATCCGACATGAATATCGTGGGGCCGGCGTGGGGATGCCCCATCGTGGCGTATGGACCGGGAGATTCGCGGCTCGACCACACGCCGCAGGAGCACATCAGTCTGGCCGAGTTTCGCCGGGGGATCGAAGTGCTAAGGAGGGTGCTGCAAAGTCTCTAGGCGGGCGGCTTCTTGGCGATAGCATCCGCCTTTCCCTAGCTTGCTGGCCAGGTCATCGCCTCGATCACGCCCTGCTGCACGTGGAGGAGCGTGGCCGCGCGCAGAAAGTCGGCCGGATAGCCGTGCACGTCGGTCGTCGTGATGAGCACCTGCTGCGCGCGGTGGAGCGTTGCCAGCACATAGTCGCGGCGCGCCAGATCCAGCTCCGAGAGGAAATCATCCAGCAATAGCACCGGCCACTCCCCCGTCTCCTGCTGCAGCCATTCCACCTCGGCCAGTTTGACGGCAAGCGCCGCGGTGCGCTGCTGGCCACGCGAGCCAAAGCTGGTCATGTCCACCTCGTTCACCAGAAAGCGCATGTCATCGCGATGCGGCCCCAGCAAGGATGTGCCGCGCTCGACCTCATCGTCGCGCAGCGGCGCCAGCTGCGCCGTGAATGCCTGCTGGATGCGCGCGCGCTCCGATCTGATGTCAATCACGCCCTCCAGCGGCATCTCCAGCTGGTAACTTTGTTCCATCAGCTCCGGCAGCGTCACGCTCGGCAGATACGTCAAGCGGAGCGATTCCTGTTGACCGGTGAGTTGTGGGTGCAGTTGCGCCACCAGATCGTTCAGGCGTCCGATCAGCCAGTGGCGGCGCGCGATCAGATACGATCCCTCCTCGATCATCTGCCGATCCCAAAACGCCAATTGTTCCGGGTCGCCGCGCTCACGCAGGCGG
>JAIOAV010000031.1 GCA_019873665.1 Chloroflexota bacterium | reverse complement strand
TGTGCTCTTCCGATCTTTCACGCCATACTTTTTGGCGAGCTTTTCAATCTGCCCCAAATTGCGTCGCGCCTCTTGCAACAGTTCCGGATAGGGGCGCGTGCGGTCGTAGCGGGGCACGCCAACTCGCATGGAACACACTCCCATCTTTTGCGCGGCCTGCATGATCTTCTCAATGCGCTCAAAGGCATCACCTGGCTCATAGCATGCTAGGTTGCAGATCTCCAGCCCTGCCGCGTCGCTCATCCCCTTGATCTCAAGCGCTTTCTCGCCGATCGTCTCGACATCCACGGTGCTGCGATTGTTGCCCCAATAGGACGGCGGCTGGTCCGCCTTGCTGGGATCTACGCGCGTTACGCGCCACTCGACGCCATCGTAGCCCTTTGCTGCTAGCGTCGCGGCGG
The DNA here is from genome assembly GCA_019873665.1 of Chloroflexota bacterium. GTDB lineage: Bacteria > Chloroflexota > Anaerolineae > JAAYEA01 > JAAYEA01 > JAIOAV01. The sequence goes on along the minus strand of JAIOAV010000031.1, from coordinate 37,673 downwards.
TCTGCTGCAGATCGTATTCCGGCATCATGACGGTAAAGACCGCGATCTTGATCATAGTTGTTTGTCTCTCCTCTCATGAACTTCGGCGGTGTTGGCTGTATTGTAGCGCGATTGAGCCAATGGTCAACCACACCTGGTTGCGGGCTAGTTGCCAGCGCGTTCCCAGATGCCGTTATCTGTGCCGGCGTATAGCCGTGCACAGCCATCCGTGCTTATCGTCAACGCCTGAACAACATCGTTCCCCAACCCGTCATTAATGGCAGCCCACGTGAGGCCATTGTCGGTGCTGACGAGCACACCACCGCCGGCCGTCCCGGCGTAGATCATGCGCCTCTTTGTGGGGTGAATGGCCAAGCAATACGTCCTTTGTGTGTCTGTAGCGCTGCCCGCGAACATCCAGTTCAGTCCCCGATCATCACTCCGGTAGATGCCGTCATCTGTGGCGGCAAAGATGGTGCGGGAGTCAGTCGGACTGACAGCAAGGTGCCAGATCACTAGATTCGACAGGCCGGTGTTGGCAGCCTGCCAGGAAACGCCACCGTTCGTGGAGCGAAAGACCCCCTGATCGGCAGTGCCAGTCAGGATGATATTCGGCGCATCGGGCACGATGACCAAGCAGTTCAGCTCAGTGCCCGTCAAGCCGTCATCGGCAGCCCGCCAGTTGGCGCCGCCATCGGTGCTTTTGTAGACGCGATCCGATGCAGCATAGATGGTTTCTGGCTGAATAGGGTGCACGGCCAACGCGTAGAGATAGTAATTCTCGATGCCATTGCTCGCAAACTCCCACGTCGCGCCCTGATCGCGGGAGCGATACACCCCTTCGCCGTAGATAGCTGCGTAGAGGCAGTTGTTCGTTGTCGCCAACAGGGCATAGACGCTGCTCTCCCGAAACTGGTCGAGCTGTTCCCAGGGGAGCGTGCAATCACGGCGATGGAAGATGCCGTGACCGCCCGTGCCCGCATAAGCGACCTCAGGACGTACCGGATCATAGGCCAGCGTCTTGACCGGTATTCCCTCTAGGCCGCTCAGATTCCAGTCGTCTGGATAGCGCCTGAGGATGAGGGGCAACATGACCGGGGCAGGGGTGGGCGGTGTACAAGAGACACAGCGAAAGACTTGCACGCGGTTGTTGGCATCTACGACATAGATGTGGCTGCTGCTATCCACCGCGATGCCGGCAGGGGCATTGAACTCGCCTGGCTCGCAGCCATAACTGCCCCATGTCGCCAGCAAGATGCCAAAGGCACTGAATACCTGGATGCGGTGATTCCTTGTGTCCGCGACATACACATGGCTCAGCCGCTTGTCCACCGCGATCCCGGCTGGGAAGAGGAATTCGCCGGGATTGCTTCCCTGCGCCCCCCAGGTGTTCGCTACTTGGCCGGCGCTGTTGAACACCAGGATGCGGTGGTTCCCCTCATCGGCCACATACGTCAGGCCGAGCAGCCCGCGCGCCACCGCCGCTGGAAACAGTATCTCGCCACTGCCGGTTCCCGGTGTGCCCCACTGTGTCACGGGTTGAAGCGCATGCGTCAGAATCTGCAAGCGGCTGTTGCCGGTATCGGCGACAAAGAGGCGATCGTTAATGCTGGCGGCCAAGCCCTGCGGTGAGCGCAAGGCGCCGGCACCTGAGGCGAGGGAGAACACACCGGAAGTGTCGAACGCCTGCACGCGGTTGTTGCCACTATCGGCCACATAGATCACGTTGTTAGGCGCAAAGCAGATGTCATAGGGTTGGCGGAACTGGCCGGGATCGGCGCCGGCTGTTCCCCATTCTGCCAGAAACTGACCTTGCGCCGTGAATTTCTGTATGCGGTCATTGCCAGTATCTGCCACATAGACGTTGTTGGCAGCATCAACCGTCACGCCCTGCGGAGCAGCGAGTTGGCCTCTGGCGCGCCCTCGCTTTCCCCACTGATTGACATACAGACCGCCAGACAAGACTTGCAGCCGGTGGTTCCCGGTGTCCGCCACGTACAGGTTGCCGCTTGTGCTGGCAGCGAGGCCACGGGGCCGGCGAAAATCGCCATTGCCGCCACCTTCTTGCCCCAACACCTTGACAAAGGTACCGCTGGGGTTGAATATCTGAACGCGGTGATTGCCCGCATCGGCGACATAGATATAGCTGAGATCAGCCGACACGTCATATGGTTCTTGAAACTGGTTGTAAGCGCTGCCCGGCTCACCCCATGCGTAAAGATAAGTTCCGGCCAGATTGAATACCTGTATACGACTGTTCCCGGCATCCACTACATATACGCGTCCGATCAGGTCAATAGCGATGCCACGCGGCTCTCGGAACTGACCCGCGCCCGTGCCATATCCTCCCCATACATCCTCGAAAGCCCCCGATGCGCTGAAGACCTGAACACGATGATTGCCCGTATCGGCGACGATCACCTTGCCGGTGAGGGAGACGGCCAGCTTGGTGGGCTCTCGGAACTGCCCGTCGCCTTCACCCGGCGCACCCCATTTGGTGACCAAGTCGCCATTGGCGGTGAACTTTTGCACGCGGTGATTCTTGGTATCGGCGACATACACATGGCCACTGGTATCTACCGCGATGCCGCCGGGCGACCAAAACTCGCCGTCATCCCGCCCCAGTCTCCCCCACTGCCGCACCAGCGTCCCATCGGCCTCGAAAACCTGAACGCGGTGATTGCCGGTGTCGGCCACGTAGATGCGGTTATCCGGGCCGATGGCCACACCTCCGGGGTCGTTGAACTGTCCTGCAGGGGCGACCTCGCCCCAGCCCGCGACATAAGAGAACACCATCGCGGCCTGGGGCGTCGTCTGACTCGATAAGGGCGGGGAGATCAAAGAGAAGCCAGCCACAGCCGTCAGCACGGTGATGACCAGGGCCAACATCTTGCCGATCGATCGTTGTGCCATCAAGCTCACCTCTTGATCTATCTGGAGGGACGCGCTTCACACACCAGAGCAGAGATCCGCCGGGAGGCCTGAGACGAGCGATCGTCTCAGTGCGTACCATATTCACTGAAACGGGGCGTATTGTCAAGTTTACGGCGCTGCCTGGGCTGGGTGGCGCTACCGTTTGCTCCCCAGGTAGGGCGTGCGCCAATCATGCAAGTCTACCCGGTGCCGCTTCCGATAATCCTCGATGGCCGCGTGCAAGGCAGTGGCTGCTAGGTTGGAGCAATGCTGCTTTTCTGGGGGAAGACCATCCAGCGCTGCCGTAACTGCGGCGTCGGTGATCTCCTGTGCTTCCCGTAGGCTCTTGTTCCTGGCCATCTCCGTCAGAACGCTGCATGTGGCGATGGCCGCGCTGCAACCGCGCACAAGAAACCGACAGTTGGTGATCTGCCCATCGCGCACGCGGATCGTCACGATGGCAAAATCGCCACAACTGGGGTCGCCGCAAGTGCCCATGCCGTCGGCGTCCTCTATGAAGCCGACATTGCGTGGGTTTTGCGCATGATCTATGACCTTTTCGCTGTAGACCATCTCTATCCTCTGAAATGCCTGAAACGAGGGGCAGGAGCTCTGCTGACTCTGCAGTCATTCACGATAGGCTGTTCGTAACCTGCTCGACGATCGGCGCGAAATCCTCCAAGGCTGCTTCCTCAATGCGCCCGGCATCCGCCAGGGCAGCAATCTCGGCGCGCAGGGGCAGTTGCCCCAGCAGAGTCACTCCCATCCGCTCGGCGACCTCCGCTGCATGGCTGGGCCCGAAGGCGTCAATCCGAGTGCCGCAGTGGGGGCAGAGCACATAGCTCATGTTCTCCACCAGGCCCAAGATCGGGATGGACAACTGCGCAGCCATCTGCGATGCCTTGCGCACCACCATACCTGCCAGCTCCTGCGGCGTGGTTACCATGACAATGCCGGTGATCGGCAGGGACTGCATCACCGTCAGCGAGGCGTCTGACGTGCCCGGCGGCAGGTCCACCACCAATACATCCAGATCGCCCCAGAAAACGTCACCCCAGAACTGCTTGATCGCGCCAGAGATGAGCGGCCCACGCCAGATCACCGCGTCATCCTCGTGCGGCAACAGCAGGTTGATAGACATCACTTTGATACCACCGTCGCTTTGTGCCGGCAGGATGCCGAGCGGGGAATTGGAAAGGCGCGGCGTCTCGGCAAAGAACATCTTGGGAATGCTGGGGCCCGTGATATCTGCATCCAAGATGCCAACGCGTTTGCCAGCTCGTTTGAGGGCCACAGCGAGCAAGGCCGACACGAGCGACTTGCCGACACCGCCTTTGCCGCTCATCACCGCCACCACGTTGCGCACGTGGTTGAAACTGGTAGCGGTATAGCTCTCTTCCTGTCTGGAGCCCATGATCTGCCGCTTCTGCTCGGGCGTCATCTCGGCTATCTGCACATCTACCTGTGTCACGCCCGGCAGCGCCAACAGCGCCTCTTTGGCGTCCGCGATCATCCGGTTCTGCAATGGGCAGGCCATCGTCGTGAGCGCCAGCGTGAAACGGACTGTCTCGCCCTGCACTTGCAGATCACGCACCATCCCCAACTCCACGATATTGCGCCCCAGCTCTGGGTCTATCACCTTTGTCAACGCCGCGCGTGCCTGTTCGACACTCGCCATTTGAACCCCTTTCTATGCGGCACATGGAATGTGGTGTGCCATCTCCGTAGACTCGAGCGGCAATCATAGCACAAAGGGCGCTTTCCCGCAAGTTTTACACCGATTTTACGCAAGCTTCACAGTGAAGTAACATACAGATGCCAATATAGGGGATAGGAATCATGTCTCTTGCTGCGCTCTGTAGCCCCGACCTTATCGCGCAGCCGTAACATCGGATCGCCAGACCAGTGGAGAATTGGAGGCCAACAACATGCTCAAACGAAATCTGTTTCTCGTGCTGCTTGTCCTATCACTGCTGTTGGGTACTGCCGGCGTCGCGTTAGCGGAAGGGCCGGCACGCCAGGAAGAAGTGTCCGATCAGGCTATTCTGCAACAGGTCAATGGGGTCGTTCTGGAGGTGCTGCCGGACGAAGGGAAGATCAAAATCCAGGCGCAGAATCCCTATGCCGAAGTGATCATCCATACCACCGCCGATACGCGCTTTGTCATCCCCAACGACCCTGACCCGAGCATCGCGGATATCGTTCGCGGCGACCAGATCGTGGCGACGGGCAGGTGGCAGGCGATGTCTCGCACCGATTTTGACGCCCGCATGGTTACAGTCAAGCCGGGCGTGCGTCCGGTGGAGATCGTCGGCGTGGTGAAAGAGGTTGGCGACGCCTCGCTCACGCTCGAGACACGGCGCGGCACGATCTCTGTGCAGGTGAACGATGATACCGAGTTCATCATCCCTGGTGTGCGGCTGCCGACGCTGGCTGACGTCAGGGTGGGGGATCGGGCGAATGTGAAAGCCGTGCCAGCAGCGGATAACGCGGCGACCGATCCCGTGCTGGTAGCTCAGCTTGTGGTGATCCATCGCCCGCAAGCACGTCCTGTCGAATTGGCCGGCAAAGTAACCAAGATTGGCGACACCTGGTTCAAGTTGCTGAGCGGTGTCCGGACTTTCATCATTGACGTAAACGACGACACGCAGTTCGTCATCCCCGGTGTCCAAGATCCCACTTTTGCTGATCTGCAGGTCGGGGATAAGGTTGTGGCCAAAGTGCTGCCACCTGACATCACGGCCACCTACATCGGCGCGCATTACCTCGCGCTGGTCGTAACCGTGCACCGCCCACAGCCTCGCCCCGTGGTGCTCACCGGCATAGTTACCGCCATTGATCTGGATGCCCAGACCTTTAGCCTGGAGCTCCGCTCTGGCGAGACCAAGACGATCGCGGTCAATGGTGATACCAAGTTCCATATCCAGGGTATGACGAGTGCCACTTTGGCAGATGTGCGGGTGAATGATCGCGCCGTAGTCAACGGCGTGGTGGACCCAACCGGCGTGGACCAGGTCTTGGCCAAGATCGTCGCCATCACCCGACCCCGGCCACGTCCAGAGCGCATCACGGGCACGGTGGAGTCGCTTGACACGACCACTGGCGTGCTGGTGCTCCTCACGGATGACGGCAGCAAGACCGTGCACACTAACGAGGATACTCGCTTCTGCGTGCCGGACGTGCGATCCCCAACTGTGGAGGACCTGGCGGATTATCTCGCGGCGCATCCGGACGCCATCGTGCTCGTCATCGGCTTCTGGAATGAGGATGGCACCATGCAGGCCTCGATCGTGGCTCTGCCTGACCCTGATGCCGCCGGGATATTGACCGCATAGCCGAACGCACGGCATGCTCCCGCAGGCGTTCGGATCTGCGCATGCCTGCCATCCCGATAAAGCAAAATGGCCTCGCTTCGGCTGAAGCGAGGCCATTTCCGTGCACAATAGATGACAGATACCGGTGCCGCTTTAGCTTTCCTTCTTGGCTGGCTGCGGCACGACCTTGTTTAGCGCCTCGATCAATGCTTCCACATTAATGCCATGAGCTCGAGCACCCTGCTCGATATTCTCGTATCGAGAGGCCGCTCAACCGATGCACATCAAGCCATGTTTGAGGAATACCGGAATCGTCTGTGGGTGCTGCTGCACGATCTGACCGATAGACATGTCTTTAGTAATCGCCACCCGAGGTCCACCTCCTTCCTTAACCGAGTCATCACAAACGATTACAAGCCCCGAAACCGTATAGCAAGAGTCCCTTGGCACAGACGGGCTCTTGTTTATGCTACGGGCGACTGCTGCGGCACTACCTTGTTGAGTGCTGTGATGAGCGCGTCCACGTCTATACCGTGGGCGCGTGCGCCCTGCTCGATATTCTCAAAGCGCGCCGCAGCGCAGCCTACGCACATCAGACCGTGCTGCAGAAAGACGGGGATCGTCTGCGGATACTTTTGCACGACCTCGCCGATAGACATCTGTTTGTTAATCGTCATGTTGATATGCTCCTTTCATTACTAACTACTGTTGCCTGACAGGTGACCGTCAGCCCAGCTGCCGCTCCGGATAGGCGCGGTCCTCTAGTTCAGCGATATGCTTTTCCGCTTCCATCGCCGCCCGCGCGCCGGCACTGACGGCGGTAACGATCTGCTTCAAGTTGAGCTCCTGCACATCTCCTGCGGCGAAGACGCCTGGCACGCTGGTGTGAGTGTTGCTGTCGGTGATGATGTACCCATACTCGTCCAGGGCGAGCTTGCCCACGAATAGCTCTGTATTCGGGGTGTTGCCGATAAAGATGAACACGCCGTCGCACTCCAGGACCGATTCGGCACCTGTCCTCACATTACGCAATTTTAGCCCGGTCACGCTGTCTTTGCCTATGATCTCGGTCACAATGGTGTCCCAGATGAACGAGATCTTTTCGTTCTTGAACGCGCGCTCCTGCGCCACCTTTTGCGCGCGCAGGCGATTGCGCCGATGGATGATGTCCACGTGTGTGGCGTAGCGCGTGAGGTAGATGCCCTCCTCGACTGCCGAATCGCCGCCGCCGATCACGGCGACGCGCTTGCCGGTGAAGAAAAAGCCGTCGCACGTGGCGCAGCGCGAAACGCCTCGCCCGGCTAGCTCTTCCTCCCCTGGCACCCCCAGTCTGCGCGGTGAGACGCCGGTGGCGACGATGACCGTCCGTGCCTCATGGGTGTCGCTATAGGTCTCGACCTTGAAAGGCTGGCTGGAAAAGTCAACGCTGGTTACCTCATCCATCTCGATCTTGACGCCAAACTTTTCCGCCTGCTTTTGCATCCTGTCCATCAACTCCGGTCCCTGGATCCCCTCCGGAAAGCCGGGGTAGTTTTCGATCTCGGCGGTCAGCGCCGCCCAGCCGCCAAGCGTGCTGCCGGTGATCAGCAACGTGGAGAGCATGGAGCGCCCGGCATAGATCCCCGCCGCATATCCCGCGGGGCCAGAACCGATGATAATGACGTCGTACATTTCTGATCCTCTCTTGTACCCTGACGTATTCTCATTATTGTATGCCTTTTCCCCAATCTGCCAAATAGGTGTTCCTTCCCGCCGGGGCGCTGGCGGACACTTGATCTCTGTGGCGAGTCCAGTTATGATATAGCTGCTCGCATCTTCGGGCATGAGGGGGCTACCTTTGTCTGAAAACGATAGCAAAGCAATCACACTTGGACGTCCCAGCTATGTCTGGCGCTTTGGCCAGGATCGTCGCCTGGATATGATCAACCGCTATGCGCCGTTGGCGGACAAGATGGTGCTCGATGTGGGGTGCGGCATCGGCGCGTACGTCCGCAAGATGGCCGCGTCGAGTCGCCGCGTCTATGGTGTGGATGTGGACGAGGACAAGATCCGCCAGGCGCATCAATCGTTGCCTCATGTCTGCGTTTCAGCGGCGGAGCATCTGCCCTTCCCGAACGACTCGTTCGATGTGGTGCTGATGCACGAGATCATCGAGCACGTCCAGGATGACCGGCTGAGCATCAGTGAGGCATGCCGCGTGCTGCGGCCCGGCGGCAGAGTCGTTATCTTTGCCCCGAATCGCCTATATCCCTTTGAGACGCACGGCGTCTATTGGGGCGGGCGGTATCACGAGGGGAACATCCCGCTGGTCAACTATCTCCCCAACGTTTGGCGGCAGCGCTGTTGCCCGCATGTCCGCACCTACACGCGGGGCGGCCTCCACGCGCTCTATGAGAGGCTGCCGGTGCGGACCGTCGTGCACACGCAGATCTATCCCGGCTATGACAAGATCGCGGCCCGCTTCCCCGGCGGTGCGGGGTTGTTGCGTCGCCTCACCTACTTTCTGGAAAACACGCCGCTGCGCCTCTTTGGCCTGTCGCACCTGCTGGTGCTGGAAAAGCTGCGACCGGGGGAGATGGGCTGATATGCCTCCCATCATCACGCTGACCACTGATTTTGGCCTCGCTGATGGCTTTGTGGGGACGATGCACGGCGTCATCCTGAGCATCTGCCCGGCGGCGCGGATTGTGGATCTCTCCCATGGCGTCGCGCCGCAGGGTGTCCAGGAGGCAGCTTTTGTCCTGGCTGCGGCTGTGCCCTTTTTCCCGGCGGGCACAATCCATGTGGTCGTTGTGGACCCCGGCGTGGGCAGCGAACGGCGCGCCATCGCGGTGCAGACCGACCGTGCGTTCTACGTCGCGCCGGACAATGGCGTATTGAGTGAGGCGCTGGCGCAGGAGCAAGTCGTGGCAGCGGTGCATCTGAATCGCCCTGCCTTCTGGCTGCCGATCGTGAGCCACACCTTCCATGGGCGCGACATCTTTGCGCCGGTGGGGGCGCACCTGGCGCGTGGTGTGCCGCTGCGCGAGCTGGGAGACCCGGTGAGCGATCTGCTGCACCTTCCCGTATTCCAGCCAGAGAGAGAGGTTGACGGTACGCTCCTCGGTCATGTGCGCTACATTGACCACTTTGGCAACCTGATCACCGATGTGCGGGATCGGGATTTGGCCTCCATGCCGCAGGTTGTCGTATACTATAAAGGGAAGCGAATCGTGGGTCTGCACCCGTCGTATGCAGCAGTTCCCCGTGGGGAGCTTGTGGCGGTGATCGGCAGCTCTCGCCGGTTGGAGATTGCCGTTCGTGAGGGGAGCGCCGCCCGGCTTTTGGATGCGCAGGTGGGAGATTCCCTTGGCATTCAAGATCATTGAGGAGGAAGACTATGGCCAATGTTGTGATCGTGGTGGATATGATCGTTGCCTTTATGGAGAAGGGACGCTCGCTCTATTGCGGCGACCGTGCCCGCACCATCATCCCGCACGTGCGAGAGATTCTGGATCGCGAGGTGGCGCAAGGATCGCATATCTTTTTCCTGATGGACGCGCACAAGCCGGACGACAAGGAGTTCCAGATGTTCCCGCCCCATGCGATAGCTGGCACCGACGAGTCCCAACTCATCCCGGAGCTGGTGGGCTATCCGGGTGATCGCATCCCGAAGACGCGCTACAGCGGCTTTTTCCGCACCGATCTGGAAAAGCGCCTGAGGGCTCTCAAGCCGGACAAGGTGATCGTGGTGGGCGTATGTACCAATATCTGCGTGCTGCACACGGTAGCCGATTTGCGTAACCGCGACTATCGGGTGGAGGTGCCGGCCGACGCGGTGGCTTCATTCAGCGATGAAGCGCACGAGTGGGCGCTCAAGCACATGAAAGAGGTCCTGGGGGCCACTATCGTCTAGCTGGCCCAGTGCTGATCGTCCGCAAAGGCTCTGCGTTGGAGGGTAACTCGGCGCGGAGCCTTTGCGTTGAGTTGGGCCAGTCCTTGACGGCCGCGGGGAAAGATGTTATCATGCGGCCACCTGCGCGGCTTCTGACGGCGCGGAGATGGGAGAGAGAAGAGAGCATGGGCAAGCTGCGTTTCGGCGTCATCGGCCTGGGTATGATGGGCAAGATCTATTCGCGCGTCGTGGCGAACCTGCCGGAGGCGGAGCTGGTATCCGTCTGCGATATCATTCCTGGCCGTGCGGCAGAGTTGGCCCGCGAGCTGGGCGTTGCCGGCTATGCTGGGACCGATTATCAGGCGATGCTGCGCCAGCACCCGGACCTGGATGGCGTCTATGTAACCACCTCCGACCCGCAACATTTGGCGCCGGTGATGGCGGCGCTGGACGCGGGAATGCACGTGTGCGTGGAAAAGCCTCTCGCCCTCTCGGTGGAAGAAGGGGAACAGATGGTGGCGCGGGCGCGAGCGGTCGGTAAAAAGCTGATGGTTGGCCACACGCTTCGCTTTCAGCCGCAATTCCTGGCGATGCGCGAGGCGGTGTTGCGCGGCGACATTGGTCACCTGTTGCACTTTTTCGCGCGCCGCAATAACCCCAGCACTGTGCGAGATCGTCTCGGCGATCGCGTGTCGGTGGTCTTTTTCCTGGGCGTGCATGACATAGATATGATGCTCTGGACGGCGCAGCAGCCAGTGCTCAGGGCGTTCGCCAAGGCGGTGCGTCGCGGCTCTGGCAACGTGGACGACAGCATTTTGAGCATCTTGACCTTTGCCGATGGCACACTGGCGATGGTGGAGAACTCGTGGGGGATGCCGGATGTTACCGGCCGACCGCAGCGCTTTCACTTTGAGGTGGCTGGCACTGGCGGCGTGATCGAGGTGTACGGCCAGGAGCAGGGGATCGGCATCTACAGGCCGGACGCCGCCATCTTCCCCGGTACCCTTTGGCTGCCGGAGGTGCACGGGCGTCTCACTGGCGTCTATCACGATCAGGTGGCGCACTTTGTGGATTGCATCCGCGAGGACCGCACGCCGGCCTGCACCGGCGAGGAGGGGCTGGAGGCGGTGCGGGTGGCGAGCGCGATCATGCGCTCTCTGCGCGAAGGACGGGAGGTCGCCGTATGAGCGATGCGCTGCCAGGTTTGACCATCCGGCGCGCCCGCCCGGACGAACTGGAGCGACTGATGGAGCTGCTCATCGTGGGCTTTCGCGGCCGTACCGTCCATCATTGGCTGGAGCAACGCTATGGGCAGATTGGCGGCCAGCCGTGGGAGCACTGGAAGGGGCAAGAGCTGATCCGCTTCTGGGAGCAACACGCCGATCAGGTGCTCGTCGCGGAACGGGATGGCAAGGTTGTGGGCTTTGTAACCTACGTGTTGGATCGGGAGCGCGAGGTCGGCGAGATTCGCAACAACGCCGTTGATCCGGCGCATTGCGGCCAGGGGATCGGCTCGGCGCTCTATCAGCGCGTGCTCGACATCTTCCGTGAAGAGGGGATGAAGTATGCCTGGGTGGAGACAGGGCTGGAACCGGAATATGCCCCGGCGCGCCGCGCCTATGAGAAGGTGGGCTTTATGCCCTTCCACGAGGCGCTCTACTTGGTGCGCAAGCTCTAGCGCTTCTCCGATTCTGTCAACGCGGCTGATCCATATAGATCGGAAGATACGAGTCCATGCAGACCAAGACGCAAGAGCTGTACCCCCTCACCAAATCGCAGGATGCGGGCACGTGCGCAGCGCTAACCGACATCATCTGGGACTTTGACGGCACGATCCTACCCTTTGATAGCGAGCAGGCGTTGCTGCGCAGCCTGTGGCAGCAGCGGCGACACAGGGCCGGCGTCGCCAGGGCGCTGTTTGGCCGTCTCCTGGCGTGGGCTGACGAGCGCAACTATCTGGAAGGGCCGTTCAAGCGTCTATACGCCTTTTGCCTGCATGGCCTGCCGGTAACGGAGCTGGACACCGTGGCGGAAGAGATCGCCCATCACATTGTGCCGGCGGAACGCCTCGCCATCCGGGCATTGGCGCGTGTGGGAAAGCGGATGGTGGTCGTAAGCTGCGGCACTGGCGACTTGAGTCAGCGTGTCTTGCAGTGCGCCGGCGTATCGGATTGCTTTGTCGCGCTTGAGGCGAATTGGTTCACCTTCTGGCAAAATCGCATCACGGGGATAGACCTGCACATTCACCTGCCGCACGACAAGCTGGAGGCTGTCGCTCGCCTCGGGATTGACTTGGCGAACGCGATCGTCATCGGCGACGGCGTGACCGATATGCCGCTGCTGGACCGCGCTGCCTGCGCGATCCTGGTGGATCGGCGCGGGAAAAAGGCGACGTGGGCGGCCACCCGTGGCTACCGGGTCGCCCGGTCTCTGGCAGAGATTGTCACCCTGTTAGGCGCTACAGGCGAATCGAGCGCACCATTTGGACGCTAGACAACGAGGAGGAGCGCATGAACGATCGGGAACGCTTTGTCCGCTGGATGAACTACCATCCGGTAGATCGTTGTCCCTGGTGGGAGATGTGGTACTGGAAAGAGACACTGGAACGGTGGCGTGACGAAGGTCTGCCGCAGGATGTCCATCTCCAGGACTATCTCGGTGTTGACCGGCGAGAGGGGGTCGGGGTCTCGCTTGGCCTGGTCCCGAACTTTGTAGAAGAGACGATCGAAGAGACGGACGAGTACCGCATCTACCAGGATGTGAGCGGCATCATCCGCAAGGAATTCAAAGACAAGGGCTACAACACGATGCCGCAATGGCTGCGCTTCCCGTTGGAGACGCGGGAGGACTGGGAGAAGAACATTAAGCCACGCCTCAATCCGGATTCGCCCTGTCGCTATCCGCTCTACTGGGAGGACAAGAAGCGCTGCTGGCGCGGTCGCGACTATCCCCTCAGCATTGCCGGTGGCAGCATCTTTGGCTGGATTCGCAACTGGATGGGCTTTGACCGGGTGTGCCTGACCATGTACGACGACCCCGACTGGATACACGAGATGATGGACTATCTCGCCGACTTTGTCGTGCGGACAGTGCGCCGCGCTGTGGAGGAAGTGGATATTGACTATGTAACCATGTGGGAGGACATGGCGTACAAGTCCGGCCCCATCATCTCGCCCAGGATGTTCCGCGAGTTCATGCTGGAGCCGTACAAGAAGATCACCTCCCTCTTTCACGACCATGGCATTCACCTGATCTTTGTGGATAGCGACGGCGATTCGGGGCCGCTGATCCCGCTCTGGCTGGAGGGCGGCGTAACCGGCTTTTACCCGATCGAGCGTGCGGCAGGGATGGATGCGGTCAAGCTGCGCCAGACGTATGGGCGACAGCTCCGCCTGATCGGTGGCATAGACAAGCGCGCCATGGCCGCAGGCCCGGCAGCGATTGACGCCGAGCTGCGGGCTGTGCAACCCCTCCTGCTGGATGGCGGCTACATCCCCTGGTGCGACCATCTGGTGCCACCGGACGTGCCATTCAGCAATTACATGTACTATGTCAATCGTATGAAGGAGCTGACACTCCACCCTGATCGGTGGGGCTAGCTTGCAAGCAAGAGCAGGAAGCTGATCTCTGAAGGAGGCGAACGATGGTGGAATCTGGACCGTTCGGCGGATTGTTGGCGAATCTTACCAGGGCGCGGGACGCGCGTACGGCGCGCGTGTCGAGCTGGGATCAGACGGGACGCAACCAGGATGCCTGGACCATCTTGCCCGGGCAGACGGCAGTGCTGGCCGATCTGCAAGGGCCGGGGTGCATCACCCATATCTGGATGACGCAGCGCAGCTCGCAGATCGTCGGCCCGGACTGGCAGGTCCCTGATCCCGACTATTACCGCAAAGTGCTGCTGCGCATATACTGGGACGATCAGGAAAATCCCAGCGTACTGGTGCCGCTGGGAGACTTTTTCTGCCTGGGCCATTCGATCTGCAGCAATTTCAGCTCTATCCCTTTCACCGTGTCGGCGAACGAGAACCAGCGTTACAAGTTTGGGGGCAGCGCGGCGCTGAACTGTTACCTGCAGATGCCCTTTGGCAAGCGGGCGCGCATCGAGTTGGAGAACCAAGGCGAGAACCCGCATACCCAGTATTTCTATATTGACTATGAGCTGTATCGGCAGCCTTTGTCGCCCGACACCCTCTATTTCCATGCGCAGTGGCGGCGCGAAAACCCTTGCGATGGTTGGGATTCGGAGATCCAGGTGAACGTGCGGGAAGCGAACGTCGTGAACCTCAGCGGCCGCGATAACTACACTATCCTGGAAGCGGAAGGGCGCGGTCACTACATTGGCTGCAATATCTCGGTAACGAACTTCCAGGGGACATGGTGGGGCGAAGGCGATGACATGTTCTTCATAGATGGCGAGGAGTGGCCGCCCAGCTTGCACGGCACCGGCAGCGAGGACTATCTGAATCAGGCATGGGGCATGCAGGACAATGCATTCCCGATGAATGGCTCTGCTCTGTACGAAGGGAACAAGCCCGGCTATCAGGTGAGCTACCGCTTCCATCTGGTGGATCCCGTGCGCTTTGAAAAGAGCATCCGCGTGACGATCGAGCACGGACACGGCAATCACTCGACCAACGACTGGGCCTCCACCGCCTACTGGTATCAGACGCTGCCGCACAAGCCGTTCGGCATCCTGCCGGTGGAGAAGCGGCTGCCGATCCGCCTGGGCGATCTCGGCGTCGTGCCGATTCAGCCTCCCATCCCGCCCACGCCACCCGCCATGACTGAGGAGATGCAAGAGATGCGCCAGGCGTGGCGGCAGCGGCGCGAAGCGTTCCGCCAGCAGCGACAGCAGCAGGCGGAAGAGGCGGCTGCCAAGACCCAGCAGCAATCCGCCGAGAACATCAGACACGCTGTCCGGATTCGTAAAGCCTTCCAGTAAGGATCAGAGCATGAGACGACAGCGGTGAGGGGCGGAATTCGCGCCCTTCACCGCTCCTATCCATCCGAACAGCGAGGTATGAAAGCGCGCTCATGGTCTATTTGGCGAATAGCGAGATTGAGATTATCAACACGCAGATATCGCGTGGCGAGATTCGCCACGCCCTTTTTGACTTTGATGGCACCATCTCCCTCATCCGCGAGGGATGGCAACAAGTCATGATCCCGATGATGGTCGAGTTCCTGCGGCAGACCCCGCAGCATGAGCCAGACGACGAACTCACCGCATGTGTTACGGAGATCGTGGACCGCACCACCGGCCAGCAGAGCATCTATCAGATGATCGCGCTGCACGACGAAGTAGCCAAACGCGGCGGCGCGCCATTGGAGCCGGTGGCCTACAAGCACATCTACCTCGACCGGCTGCTGGCGCACATCGCCCACCGCATCCAGGGCCTGAAGGAGGGGCGCATTGCGCGCACGGCGCTGCTTGTGCCCGGCGCGGAGGATATGCTCCGCCTGCTGCGCGCCCGGGGTGTTACATGCTACCTGGCCAGCGGCACCGATCGCCACTACGTTCAAGATGAGGCAGCAGCGCTGGGTGTTGCGCCCTACTTTGATGGCGGCATCTATGGCGCGGTGGATGACTACAAGAGCTATTCCAAGGCGATGGTGATCGCCAACATCCTGCGCACGCACGAGATCTCGGGTGCGCAACTGGTGGTCTTCGGTGACGGGTATGATGAGATCGAAAGCGCCAGAGCGGCGGGGGGCATTGCCGTGGCAGTGGCGACGGATGAGATACACCCGGGTCGGCTCGACGCCAAAAAGCGCGCGCGTCTCATTCGCGCCGGAGCGGATATCGTGGTGCCCGATTTCCACGAGAGCGAACGCTTGGTGGCATATCTGTTCTCCGGACGATGAGGGGAGGATGATTCCATGCCCTATCCCATCTTTGATCGCAGCAAGCTCCGCGTGCGGCCGCTCCACGAACGCCAGCATGATCTGACACTGGAAAGCTTCCTCCAACTCGATGATCTGCTCCCGCCCTTTGCTAACGCGGACCTGCCGCAGATTGCGGCGCGCATCATCGCGGCACGCGACCGGGGCGCGCAGGTCATCCTCATGATGGGCGCGCACGTCATCCGCGCCGGCGTCTCCCGCTTTATCATTGACCTGATGGCGCGGGGTCTCATCACCCATGTGGCGACCAACGGTGCGGGCGCTATACATGACTGGGAGCTGGCGCTCATCGGCGCTACCACCGAGAGCGTGGCCGAATACATCCGCGATGGCCGGTTTGGCCTCTGGATGGAGACGGGACAGATCAACGAGGTGATCGCGCGCACCGCGCGGTCTGATCTTGGCCTAGGTGAGGCGCTGGGGGAGACGATCGCCACAGGAGATTTCCCGCACCGCGAGATCAGCGTCCTGGCTGCTGGTTATGAGCTGCAGGTGCCGGTTACCATTCACGTGGGAATCGGCTATGACATCATCCACGAGCACCCGAATTGCGATGGCGCGGCGCTGGGCGCGGCCTCCTATCGCGACTTTTTGATCTTTGCGCAAGCGGTCTATGGGCTGGAGGGCGGTGTTCTGCTCAACTTTGGCTCCGCTGTGATGGGGCCAGAGGTGTATCTGAAAGCGTTGGCGATGGCGCGCAACGTCGCTGTGCAGGAGAAACGCGTGATCTCGCATTTTGCCACGGCGGTCTTTGACTTGCACGACTTGGGGCCGGATTACCATCAAGAGCGCCCCAAGAGCGACCCGCTCTACTACTTTCGCCCGCAAAAGACGATCCTCGTGCGCACCGTGCAAGATGGTGGGGAGAGCTTCTATGTGCAGGGGCCGCATCGCCTGACGTTCCCACATCTATACCGCGAGATTATGAAGCAGTTGATGTGAGGGAGCATATGGACGAGCAGACGCTACAGGGCTGGATCGAGCGCTTCCCGCAGCTTCGCGTGCTCGTGGTGGGCGACTATTTTCTCGACAAGTATCTGGTCATGGATCGCACGCTCAGCGAGACTTCGCTGGAGACGGGGCTGGAAGCGTATCAGGTGGTGGAGGTGCGTTGCAGCCCCGGCGCGGCAGGCACAGTAACCTCCAACCTGCGCGCGTTGGGAGCGCAGGTGACAGCGTTGGGCATTGTCGGCGATGATGGCGAAGGGTACGAGCTGCGACGCGGCCTGATGACACGGGGCGTGGAAGACAAGTGGCTGCTGACGCTGACAGACCGATTCACGCCCACTTATACCAAGCCGCTGATGCGCGAGCCGGATGGGCGTGTGCACGAACTGAACCGACTCGACATCAAGAACCGCCAGCCGCTGGCCGCCACGGCCGAAGACGAGTTGATCCGTCGCCTGCGTGCGCTCGTCCCGTATATGGACGCGGTCATCGTCGCCGACCAGGTGCAGGAACGCAATCATGGCGTCATCACTGACCGGGTGCGCGAGGAGATCGTGCATCTGGCGGCGCTGTTTCGAGACAAGGTATTCGGCGTGGATTCACGCGAGCGGATCGGCCTCTACCGCCATGTCATCATCAAGCCGAACCGCCGGGAGGCGGCGCGCGCCATTGACAGCGGCTGGGATGGCGACGACACGGCGCTGAAATGGCCGGAGATCGCGCGGTATGGCGCGCAGCTCTTCCAGCGCACCGGCCGACCCGTGTATCTGACCATGGGCGCTGAGGGGATTGCACTCTTTGGCGCGGGCAAGCCGCAACGCATCCCCGCTGTGCCCGTAACAGGCGAGATAGACCCAGTGGGCGCAGGCGATAGCACCATGGCGGGCATCGTGCTGGCGCTGGCCGCGGGAGCCACCCCTGCGGAGGCCGCCCTCGTGGGCAACCTCGTGGCCTCGATCACGATACAGCAGATCGGCACGACCGGCACCGCATCGCCGGCGCAGTTGCTGGCGCGTTTCCGGGAGACGGCGGGCAACAAGGCTGCATGAAGATCCATATCCAACTGACACAGAGGGCGCGGCACAGGTCGCCCATCAGGGGAGCGGACGATTTGAGATGTCGCGCTAGAGCGCGCGGCGCGGGGAGGTGCACCAGATGAGTCGCGTTAGCACGGCCCGCTATCTGAAGAGCGATGTTGTTGTGGCTGGTGGCGGCATGGCGGGGGTGTGTGCTGCCATCGCAGCAGCGCGCCACGGCGCGCGGGTGGTCCTCATCCAGGACCGGCCAATGCTCGGCGGCAACGCCTCCAGCGAAATCCGCATGACGGTGAGCGGCGCGGATGTCTCCGGCGGCCGCCCCAACGCCCGAGAGACCGGCATCCTGGAAGAGTTGCGCTTGGAAAATGCAGTGCGCAACCCGCAACGCTGTGCCCAGATGTGGGATCTGCTCCTCTGGGAGTGGGTGACGCGCGAGCCGAATATCACGCTTCTGCTGAACACGTCGTTGGACGGCGCTATCATGGCCGAGTCACCCATCCGCGACGCGCCGGCACGCATCGCCGCGGTTACGGCAACGCGCACTTCTACAGAGGATCGCTTTACGATCCGCGCTCGTATCTTTGTGGATTGCACCGGTGACGGTCGCTTGGGGGCGGAGGCGGGAGCGGATTACGTCGTGGGGCGGGAAGGCAAGGCCGAATACGGCGAACGCAGCGCGCCGAATGTCGGCGATCGCCTTACGCTCGGGAGCAGTATCCTCTTTCAGGCGCGTGACTATGGACGACCGATGCCCTTCCGTGCGCCCGACTGGATTCAGCCCATCAGCGAGGAGGACTTGCGGCACCGGCCGCATCAGCCATTCTCCTACGGCTTTTGGTGGGTGGAGTGGGGCGGCGAGCTGGACACCATCAAGGACAACGAGCAGATTCGCGATGCGTTGTATCGTATTGCACTGGGAGTGTGGGACCATATCAAGAACGGCGGCAACCACGGTGCAGAGAACTGGGCGCTGGAGTGGATCGGCTTGCTGCCGGGTAAGCGCGAGTCGCGGCGCTTTCTGGGCGATCACGTGTTGACGCAGCAGGATTTGGAGCAGGCGGTGTTATTCCCCGACCGCGTCGCCTATGGGGGGTGGCCGATCGACACGCATCCACCAAGGGGCATCTTTGCCCGCGATGAGGCTCCGTGCGAACAGCCGCGCCTGGAGACAGTGTACAGCATCCCGCTGCGCAGCCTCTATTCGCGCAACATCGTGAACCTGATGATGGCTGGGCGCAACATCAGCGCCACACATCTCGCCTTTGCCTCAGCGCGCGTCATGGCTACCTGCGCTGTGGAAGGGCAGGCGGTGGGCACTGCTGCTGCCATGGCGGTGCAGCGCGATGTCACGCCGCGCGACCTGGCCGCGCACCACATCGCAGCGTTGCAGCAGATGCTGCTCAAGGATGATGCCTATATCCCGCATCTGGCCAATGCCGATCCCACCGACCTGTCGCGCCGGGCGGCGGTGCGCGCCTCCAGCGAGGCCGCCGGCTTCTCCGCTAGCAACATCATTGATGGCGTCACGCGCAACACTGCGGATGCCAATCACCTATGGCTGTCGGCGCCTGATGCCCCGCTGCCGCAGTGGGTGGAGTTGACGCTGCCCGAACCATGCACTCTGCAAGAGGTTCGCCTGACCTTTGACACCGGTCTCACGCGCCCCTTGGCGTTCACCTACTATGAGCATCTACAGGCGCGCATGATCGAAGGGCCGCAGCCGGAGACGGTGCGCGATTACCGGATCGAGGTGGCGAACGGCGACGCGTGGGAGACGCTGGTCGAGGTGCGCGGCAACTACCAGCGCCAGCGGGTGCATGCCTTTGCGCCGCGCGTGGTGCGGCGCGTGCGCATCACGGTGGACGCCACCAACGGCGCACGTCAGGCTGGCATCTTTGAGGTGCGTCTGTACTGATCAGCCTTGCGCGCGCACAGCCCATCTCTCTACGGGCGCGTCTGTCTCAGATCTCCATCGCATAGACCCGGTACGTCTTGAGCGGCTTGGCTCCCAGCTTGTACAGGGGATTTAGCATCTTGACATTGTCTTCGAGGACGTAATTGACCTCGATAAAGATGTCTTTTCCCCCCAACGCTTGATAGGCGCGGTGGTAGAGCAGCGTGTCCAGCCCCTTGCCGTGATATTCCGGCAAAAAGCCGAGCGCCCAGAGACGATAGCGGTTGATCTTGTGCCGCTGGAAGAGCAGCCGAAAGATGAACGGCAACAGGCGGCCGTTCAGCCCCTTGAGCAGCACGTTGATGTCAGGCAAGCCGATCAAGAAGCCGATCGGCTTCTCGTCCACTTCCGCGATCAGGACCACGTTGGGATCAACGATCTGTCTGAGGTCTTTTGCCAGCTGGACGCTCTCCTCGCGGGTGATGGGATAGGACCCCCAGTTGAAGGCGATGGACTTGTTCATGATGTCCGCCATGTACCAGGTGTCCCGCTCCAGATTCTTCAGGTCGGCGGGCCGCACTGTAACACGGTATCGCTGGGCCAGCCGGTCCAGCATGTTGGCGATGCGTTCCGGGATGACATAATCCTTCGCCAGCAGATAGAAGGCTTTCAGATCCTTCGCCTTCTGCATGCCAAAGTTGAGCATCTGATCGTTGTAGTAGGGCGGATTGTATGGCGACATGAGCACCGGCTCGTGCTCATACCCCTCCACGACAAAGCCCCACTCGGTGGCAGTAAAGTTGATCGGCCCGCGCATCACTTTCATGCCGCGCGCCTGGAGAAAGCGGCGTGCGGTGTCCAGCAGCAGATTCGCGGCGGCCTGATCGTCAATGCACTCGTAGGAGCCGAAAAAGCCGATCTGCTCCTGCCAGAAATCGGTGGCGTGGCGGTCGACAAAGGCCGCGATGCGCCCGATCACCTGCCCCTGGTCATCCTCCAGCAGATACAGGGCATACTCGGCGTGTCGCAGCAGCGGATCCCCCTCCGGCGTGAAGAGCTTTTTCTGTTCGCTGCGCAGCGGGGGGATCCAAACTGGATCGTCCTTGTAGAAGCGATAGGGCACCTCGATAAACGCTTTCAGGTCACGGGCGCTCTCCACCTGTCTGGTCTGCATGAGCTTCCCCCTTTCACTGCGAATCGCCTGGCACTGGGCCCACACTGACGCGGCGGGCTCTCAACGCCATCACTGAGCCCGACGCACGGCATGTTACGACCGTATCGCTCTGCGAAGTGCAATGTACAAGATAGCAGCTTTGTCGAGCCGTGTCAAATGCAGCACCGCTTGGCCCGAGAGCGCGGCCAAGAGACAAAAAAGCCCGGCCTGATTGCCGGGCTTGAGGTAGCGCATAGGGGATTCGAACCCCTGATCTTCGCCTTGAGAGGGCGATGTCCTAGGCCGCTAGACGAATGCGCCATGCATTACAGCGCGGATTGTACCAGAAATGGCGGGTTTTGTCAAACCGCGATTGCGCCTGAGCCGGTCGCTATGCTATAATCCGCGTACCACAAGATGAGGTGCGATATGTTGAAGGAGATCTCCATCCGAACCTCTTCCCACGCGGCGCTGGAGGATATCACCGATCAGCTCAACCGTGTCATTGCGGAGAGCGGGGTGCGCAGCGGCATCTGCCACCTTTTTGTCCCGCACACCACGGCGGGGATCACGATCAACGAGGACGCCGACCCGAGCGTAGCGCGCGATATCCTGCGCGAGCTGGACAAATTGATCCCCTGGCGGGATGGGTACGAGCATGGCGAAGGGAACGCGGCGGCGCACATCAAAGCGAGCCTGCTCGGCGCCAGCGCGACCATCCTGATAGACAATGGTCGGCTCAAGCTGGGCACATGGCAGGGCGTCTATCTGGCCGAGTTCGATGGGCCGCGTCAGCGGCGTGTGTGGGTCAAGGTCATCCCGGACCGCGAAGCGGGCTAGGGACCTTGCTCGCGGCGTTCTTGGCGAATGAGGCCGAGCGCGCTATAATCTGCAAAGTATTCAGAAAGGCCAATCCCACTTGAGAGAAGTATCATCTGCGCTGCTAGACCGCATTCTGCCGCACGTCACCCGCCCGGCTCGCTACACCGGCCGCGAGTGGAACGCCGTGGTAAAAGAGTGGGATGAGGTGGTCGTCCGTCTGGCGCTGATCTATCCGGATACCTACGAGATCGGCATGTCTAACCTGGGCCTGCAGATCTTGTATGACCTGGTCAACGCCGCGCCGGATATGTTGGCAGAGCGTGCCTATGCGCCCTGGACGGATATGGAGGTGGCGATGCGGCGAGAGGGGATTCCGCTCTTTAGCCTGGAGACGCGCCACCCCTTGGCCGCCTTCGATATCCTCGGCTTTTCGCTGCAATACGAACTGACCTATACGAATATCCTCAATATGCTCGATCTGGCCGGCATCCCGCTGCGCGCCAGCGATCGCACCGGCGAACACCCGCTGGTGATCGCGGGCGGCAGCGGCGCCTATAACCCGGAGCCGGTCGCTGACTTTTTTGACCTGTTTCTCGTCGGTGAGGGGGAGAACGCTCTGCCGCGCCTGCTGCAACTCTATCGCGATGTCAAAAGCGGGCAGGAGAGTGTCCTGGGGCCAGGGGCAAGGGAACGCTTCTTGCGGCAAGCAGCGCTGCTGCCTGGCATCTATGTGCCGCGTTTCTATGATGTAACGTATCATGGCGATGGCCGCGTGGCCGCCATCACGCCGAATGTGCCAGAAGCTGCACCCCGGGTGATAAAGCAAGTGGCGTGGCCGTGGCCCTCGCCACCGACGCGCCTGATCGTGCCGTATATTGATACAGTGCACGACCGTGCGGTGATCGAGATCCAGCGAGGCTGCACCAAGGGGTGCCGTTTCTGCCAGGCGGGGATGATCTATCGTCCGGTGCGAGAGCGCACGGTGGATGAGGTCCTGCAAAGCGTTGAGGCGATGCTTGCTGCAACTGGTTACGAGGAGCTCTCGCTCATCTCGTTGAGCAGCAGTGACTATAGCCATATCGAGGAGTTGCTGGCGGCGCTGCTGGCACGCTACGGCTCGCAACGCCTGGCGATCTCGCTTCCCTCGCTGCGCATTGATGCGTTCTCCGTGGGGCTGGCGGACATGATCCAGGGGGGGCGCAAAACAGGTTTGACCTTTGCGCCAGAAGCGGGCAGCCAGCGGCTGCGGGATGTCATCAACAAGAATGTAACCGAGGATGATCTGATGCGCACCGCCGAGACGGCCTTTGCGCGGGGATGGCGTCATATCAAGCTCTACTTTATGATGGGTCTCCCCACTGAGACGGACGAGGACATTGACGCCATTGCCGATCTGGTGCGCAAGGTGCAAAAGATAGGTCGCGCCGCTCGCGGCGGCGGGAACGTGGACGTGAATGTCAGCGTAGCCACCTTTGTGCCCAAGCCGCATACCCCCTTTCAGTGGCTGCCGCTGGCCGACCTCGATCTGATCGCCGCGCGGCAGGAGCGGCTGCGCCGCGCCCTGCGCGGACGCGGCCTTAACTTGAGCTGGCATGATCCCGACTCCACGTTGTTGGAAGCGGCTCTCTCGCGGGGCGACCGGCGCCTGAGCCGGGTGATCGAGCGTGCCTGGCGCAGCGGCGCGCGCTTTGATGCCTGGGACGAACATTTCCGATACACGCTTTGGGCGGATGCCTTTGCTGCGGAAGGGCTGGACCCGCGTTTTGACGCGGGACGGCTGCGGGGGGCGGATGAGGTGTTCCCGTGGGAACACATCCATACCGGCGTTGATCGCGGCTATCTCTGGGATGAATACCAGCGCGCGCTGCGCGGCGAGACCACGCCTGATTGCCGCGATGGGTGTACAGGGTGCGGCGCGCGCGTTCACCTGGCGCTGGCAGAATGCCCGCCGGTGTAGCATCCACGAGCCAGCAAAAGCATCGCGGCAGGGACATGGGGTTATGACGCCTGAAACGAGCACACAGCGACTGCGGTTGACCTTTGCCAAAGGCGAAGCGGTCAGATACATCTCGCACCTCGATCTGGCGCGCGCGCTGGAACGCGCCTTTCGGCGCGCGGGCCTGCCACTCGTCTATTCGCAGGGGTTCAGCCCGCGGCCCAAGTTCGCGCTGGGTGCGGCTCTGCCCGTGGGCGTGACGGGTCGTGCCGAGGTGATGGACATATGGCTGTCACCCCCGCTGCCGCCCTTGGTCGTGGCGCAACGCCTGGCAGTGCAGATGCCGCCAGACATGGCCATCCAGGCAATTCGACAGGTTGATCTCAACGCGCCGGCGCTCCAGGCAGCGATGCAGTGGGCCGAGTATCTGGTGGCTTTTGGCGCAATGCCGCAGGACTTGGATGAGCGGGTTCATCGCTTCTTGACTGCGGAGCATCTTCCTCGCGTGCGGTTGCACAAAGGGCGAGAGCGCACCTATGACCTGCGCCCGCTGGTGGACGAGCTGCGCCTGGTGGCGGGCGATGGCCCTGCCCTGTTCATGCGGTTGGCGAACAGCAACGCAGCTACCGGTCGCGTAGATGAGGTACTGGCGGAGCTGGGGCTCTCGGATATGACTTGGCAGGCGGAGCGAACTAAACTCGTGTGGGAGACGTAGAGAGTGTAACGCACGCGTAAAGGAGCGATCATGGAGAGATTATGGGCCCCCTGGCGTGTCAAGTATCTCACCGCCGCCAAGCCGGACGAATGCATCTTTTGCGCCAAAGCCAAGGCGCACAACGATGCGGAAGATCTCGTGCTCTGGCGGGGTGAATGTGGCTTTGTGTTGTTGAACCTGTATCCCTACAATAACGGCCATTTGATGGTCGTGCCGTATGAGCATGTGCCCTCGATCGAGGATCTGAGCGTGGATGTGTTGACCAGGCTGATGGAGATGGTGCAAAAGAGCATGGCCGTGCTCCGCTGCGCCATGCATCCCGACGCTTTTAACGTGGGCCTGAACATCGGCGCGGCGGCCGGCGCAGGGATCATCGAGCACGTACATATCCATGTGGTGCCGCGCTGGAACGGCGATACGAACTTTATGCCGGTGCTGGCGGGAACACGCGTCGTGCCCGACTTTCTCGAGCATACCTACGAGTTGCTGCAGCAGGCGGCGCGAGAGCTCGGCATCTCATCTGTGTGCGGTGCGCCACCTCCGCCAACTGAGTCGGTGCCATGAGACGCTGGGCCGTGCTCAAGGCCCAGGCGAACTACTACCGGCATCGCTTTCGCCTGCGCTTAGCCGCTTGGCTCACGAAGCCGCGCTCTCTGGACGAGCGCAATGCATTGCACCTCTATGGCGACATCGCCTGGTTCGGCATCGCGAACGGCATTTTGGGCACATTCACCAGCGTCTTTGCCATTCGCCTGGGCGCGTCCGAGACACTGATCGGCCTGTTGAGTTCGCTGCCGGCGTTGATCAACATCGTCTGGCAGGTGCCGGTCGCGCGGCTGGTGGAGCGTCAGGCCAAACTGCGTCCGATCACGGTCGCCAGCCTCCTGGCCGCACGTCTGGTCTATCTGATCATCGCCGTCATGCCTTTCATCCTCGTGCGGTATCGCGCTGAGGCATTTGTAACGCTCATCGTCCTGGGGACGCTGCCGGGCGCACTGGCGGGCGTGGCTTTCACCTCGCTCTTTGCCGAGGCGACGCCGCCGGACAAGCGCGCGCATATCAACAGCGTGCGCAATATGCTTCTCTCTTTGATGGGGATGCTGTCAGTGATGGTAGCCGGTCGCTTGTTGGATATCATCGCCTTTCCTTATAACTACCAGATCTTTTTCGCGGTGGCATTCGCCGCCTCGATGGTGAGCCTGTGGCATGTGCGCCATATCACCCCGCTCAAAGAGCGTGTGCCGGCGGCGTCGCCAGTGCAGGAAGGAGCGGCCGTCGGTCTGCGTAGCCGCTTGCGGGCAAGCTGGCAGGGCATCCGGGCGGAGCGAGGCTTTGCCAACTTTGTTGGCCAGCTTTGCGTTGAGCTGGGGAATGAACTTTCCCATGGCGCTCTATGGCCTGTACCGCGTGCGTGATCTGGGCGCCTCTGACACGTTTCTCGGCCTGCTGGCAACTGTCAGCGGCGCTGTGCAGACGGCTGCTTACCTGGCATGGGGAGGCGTCGTCAAGAAACGCGGGCCGCGTTGGGTGTTGCTCGCGAATGTGTTGGGCCTGTGCACCTTTCCGCTGCTCACTGCCTTGACCACGACAGTGGAGCCACTGCTGCTCGTGGGCATTACTGGCGGCATTTTCAGCGCCGGCTATAGCCTGGGCAATTTTGGCACGCTGCTGGAGGTGACGCCTGCGGACCGGATGCCGACATACGTAGCCACGTATAACACCATCTTGAATGTCTCGGCATTTGTCGCGCCGTTGCTGGGCACGGCTGCGGCCAGCGTGATCGGCACGCGTTATGCCCTGATCCTGGCGGGCTTCCTTCGCCTGATCGGCTTTGTCGTCATGTCCCGTTTGGAGTTCGGCCATCCGTACACAGGGCCGAGCCTGATCGCCCGCACGCGTCGCTGGCTGGGCGCGCGTGTGCGGCGCAAATAGGCACGGGAGAAAGGAGCGCCTGGAATATGGAGCGAGAGATCGTGCTGCTCGGTGCGGCGCGTACGCCGATCGGTCGTTTCATGGGGGCACTGGCGTCGGTGCCTGCGCCGACGCTGGGGGCCATCGCCATCCGGGAGGTGCTCTGCCGCGCGCAGCTGGGCGATACGCTGCCGGACGAGGTGTTGATGGGGAGCGTCATCCAGGCAGGGCAGGGGCAGGCCCCGGCCCGCCAGGCGGCATTGCAGGCGGGGTTACCCGTTACAGTGGGCGCGACGACCGTCAACAAGGTGTGTGGCTCGGGGCTCAAGACAGTGATGATGGCGGCGCAGGCGATCCGCGCCGGAGACGCACGTTTGATCGTAGCCGGGGGCATGGAGAACATGTCGCTCGGCCCTTACCTCTTGCGCCAAGCACGCAGCGGCTACCGGCTGGGGAATGGCGAACTGGTGGATGCCACTATCTATGACGGCCTCTGGTGTTCGTTCCAGAACCAGCATATGGGCCTCGCCGCCGAGTGGATCGCGCGCCAGTATGGGCTGACCCGTGGCGAACTGGATGCTTATGCGCTGCGCAGCCACGAGAGAGCGGTGGCCGCGCAGGACCGGGGCGACTTCCGGGCAGAGATCGTGCCCGTGGAGGTTCTGCAAAGAAAGGGGCCACCGCTCTGCGTGGATGCTGACGAGTGCCCGCGTCGCGACACGTCGCAAGAGGCGCTGGCGCGCCTGCAGCCGGCATTCGATCCTGGGGGTATGGTGACGGCAGGCAACGCCTCCGGCCTGAGCGACGGCGCGGCAGCTGTCGTGGTCAGCGACGCGGCGCACGCCGCGGAAGCGGGTTGGCGACCGCTGGCGCGGATCGCGGGATATGCTCAAGCAGCAGTGGAGCCGCTGCATCTCTTCACCGCGCCGGTGCTGGCCATCCGCAACCTGCTGCAAAAGACGGGCATGGCGCTGACAGATGTGGACCTTGTGGAGCTGAATGAGGCGTTTGCCGCGCAGGCGGTGGCCAACATCCGTGAGCTACGTTTGGATGAGGAGCAGGTGAATGTGAACGGTGGGGCCATCGCGCTGGGCCACCCGATTGGCTGTAGTGGCGCGCGTGTGCTGGTTACGCTGCTGCACGCTTTGCGGGCGCGCGGGCTGCGTCGCGGCATCGCGGCGCTTTGCCTGGGCGGCGGGGAGGCGGTAGCGATGATGGTCGAGATGCTCTAGTCGGGCGAGGAGGCAAGGATGGAGATCAAGCGCGTCGGGGTGGTGGGGGTCGGCCAGATGGGCGCCGGCATCGTCGAGGTATGCGCCCGTGCCGGATACGAGGTCGTCGCGCGCGAGGTGAACGAATCGCTCCTGGCGGCAGGGCTGGACCGGATCAACGCTTCACTGGACAAGGCGGTGGCGCGCGGCCGCCTTACCGACGAGGCCAGGCGCGACATCGCAGCGCGCATTCATGGCACAACTGCGCTGGCGGATCTGGCGAATGTTGATCTGGTGATCGAGGCGGTGCCGGAGCAAAGGGCACTCAAGGTGGAGCTCTTTGCCGCGCTGGACGCGGCGTGCGCGCCGCAGACGCTGCTGGCGACCAATACGTCATCCCTCAGCGTTACGGCGCTGGCCGCCGCGACGCAGCGCCAGCACAGGGTGCTCGGCCTTCACTTTTTCAACCCCGCCCCCGTCATGCCGCTGGTGGAGATCGTGCAGACGCTGATGACAAGTGTGGAGACCCTCTCCACCGCCCGCGCCTTTGTCGCCTCTCTGGGCAAGACAGCGGTGTTATCGCCCGATACGCCGGGCTTTATCGTCAACCGGCTTCTCATCCCGTACCTGCTGGACGCCGTGCGCCTGCTGCAGGATGGACTCGCCACACGAGAGGACATTGACACCGCTGTCAAGCTGGGTCTGAATCACCCGATGGGGCCGCTCACTCTTATGGACCTGATCGGCCTGGACACCTGTCTCGCTATCGCCGAGTCCATGTATGACGAGTACCGAGAAGCGCGCTTTGCGCCACCCCCCCTTCTGAGGCGCATGGTGCTCGCCGGACGATTGGGGCGCAAGGTGGGTCATGGCTTTTACGATTACCCTGATGGGTCGGCCTAGCCGCCACCGCGTCGGATGTGCTGCGAGAGGCGATACGCTTCCAGATATTGATGCGCTGAGGGGGTCCAGGAAAAGTCCTTCTGCATGCCATCCAGGACCAGCGCGCGCCAGGCGTCTGGCTCAGCGCGGTAGAGGTTCACTGCGCGCCACACCGCGTCGGTCAGCGCAGCGGGCGATGGTTCGACAAAGACAAAGCCTCCCCCTTTGACCGGATGCGGTGGCTCGCTGGCGTCACGTACCGTGTCCGCCAGGCCGCCGGTGCGGCGCACGATCGGTACCGTGCCATAGCGAAGGCTGACCATCTGCGTCAGGCCGCATGGCTCGTAGAGCGAGGGGATCAGAAACGCGTCACATCCCGCGTAGATCAGGTGCTCAAGCTCAAAATCTGCGTTTGGCGGCAACGGCTGGCCCAGCCACTGCTCACAACGGCTATTGAGGTAGCAGAGTCGGTCCGGGTATGTCTGGTCAAAGCGCGTGTATTCACGGCGGTACCACTGGCCGACCGTGTCACCACCTGACGCTCGCCCCAGCACGACGAATTGGCATGGCATCCCCATCATGGCCGAGAGCGCTCGCGCGTCCTCGGCCATCAGGACATAGTCCTTCTGGTCGCCGATACGCGCCACGCGGCCAATAAGCAGCGCCCCGTCGTCCAGCGCGAGCCCGCAAAGCCGCTGCAGACGACGCTTGTGCAGCACCTTGCGCGCCATGATCTGCTCTGGAGCATCGTCTGCCCCGTAGCACAACACTGACAATGGCAGCGGGTCAATGTGAATCGCTGGCGATAGCTGTTGCGCCAGGCCGCTCAATGTGGGTATCTCCAGCAGCGCGTCTGTCCGCGGATTCCAGTAGTCTGCGTCAATGCCGTTGAGGATGCCGACAAATGGCCGGCTCTGCCGCCGGTAACGCAGGATATCGCAAAAGCCGACGCCATTGGGAATGCGTGGGCGGTGCCTGAGCACCTGCGATCCGTCGGGAATGCGTACCTCGTAGGGCAGCGGTTCTGATTCCGGCAGCAGCACCTCCTCCGCGTATGTGGGACTGACCGTGTTGACAACATCCGCGGTGAGTAGCGCGCCTTTGGCAAAGTTAAAGTGGCCATAGTACTCGTGCGGATGCACCAGTGGTAAGAGCTCTCGGCCCAGCCCTGCTTCCCGCGACGCGGCGGCGGAGAGGTTGTCGGGGCCGCTATAGAGGAGATTGTGCGACGTATAGACGGACGCCGTGCACGGGAAATCGTATCGGTAAACGCTCTGCAGATAGGTAGGGATGAGGCCAGCGTGCCAGTCATTACAGTGAATGACATCCGGCGTCCAGTCCAACGCGTTCAGCAGTTCCAGCGTGCCGCGGCAGAGAAATATGAAGCGGCTGCCGTCATCCGGCCAGCCGTAGATCTGATCGCGATTGTGGGTGCGGCTGTAATAGTCGCGGTCTAGCGCCTGGAGCAGGTAAACCGGCACGTCAGTGTTCGGAAGATGCGTTGCCTTGACGCACATCCGCCCCTCGTTGGGCACGAGTATAGGCTCGCGCAGCGCGGGGATCTCCTGCAGGGTCGGCCTCTGTGCCTCGATCATGGCATAGTGGGGCATGATCAGGCGCACATCGTGCCCCAATCTGCGCAGCTCCTTGGGCAGGGCTGCCGCCACATCCGCGAGACCACCCGTTGCGGCAAAGGGTCTGACCTCGGCAGTAACAAAGGCGATCTTGAGTGCAGAATCCATGGCATCCCCTCATCCTGATAGCTGGCGTGGCAAGACAATCTGGCTCTGGATACATTATATCGCACAACCGATGAGTCACAAATCCGGGGGCCCCGGACTTGCCGGGTCACGCCGCGTTTTGCGCGGAGGGGCGGTATGATTATAATAGCAGATAGTTGCGGGCCGTGGCGTCCCCCTGTTGCAGGGTGACGCTGGACTCGCAAGTGGTGACTGTGGCGATGCTGCCCTGTGGCCGCGATGCACGATCCTCTCGCCACCACCCTTGCCCCCGGAGCATAGGATCGCCGCCCCTTCCGCATGGAGCAACATGGCAAATCCCTGCATAACTCGAACCAAGAAGATATGGCCGACCATCATCCTGCTGCTGGCGATTCCAGCCATCGCGGCGTGTGAACGCGGGCAAACGCTCACCATCGCGCCTGCAGCGCAGACACCCACCTCTGGCGTGACGGCGACAGCGAGTATGACACCGCTTTCGCCCACAGCGGCAGCGCCCACATCCTCGCCCACAGCTTTGCCGACACCCACGCCGAAGCCACCCACCGCCACGCCTTCCATCCCGCCCGAAGTTCGTCTTCCCACTGCGGCTGCGCTACGCAGACAGGGGGATTACGAGCGCGCCGTGGCCGAATACGCCGCCGTGCTCCTGGCTCTACAGGAAGCGGCAACACCCGAGCCAGCACTGGCCGCCGAGGCGCTCTTCCAGTTGGGTGAGACATATTATGTGCAAGGCGATTGGCGAATGGTGATTGACGTCTTTGGCCACTTGGTCGAGGATTATCCTGATTCGCCGCACATCCCTGGCGTCTTTTTCCGGCTGGCGGTCGCCCACAACGCGCTGGGCGAATGGGCCAAGGCGGCCGAGTTCTTCAAGCGCTTCCGCGCCCGGCAGACGCACGTCGCGGGCTATGTGGACGCCCGCCTGGGGGATGTGTATCGGCAAATGGGCGATGACGACGCGGCAATAGACGCCTACGCACACGCCCTGTCGGCAACCATCCCCGCCAGCCTGCAACGCCAGGTAATGGAGGAACTGGCCACGCTCTACCGTCGCCAGGAAAAGGTGGAGGAGGCGGTCAGCTACTATCAGCGAGTCCTGGATGCTACGACATCCGACATCTACAAGGCGCAGCTAGGCTACGAGATCGGCGCCACCTATCTCGCGGCGGGGCGGCACGATGATGCCGCCTTCTGGTTCCGCAAGGTGATGTCGCTCTATCCGACAGCGTATGGCGCGTATCAGTCGCTGGTGGCGCTACTGGAGATGGACATGGCAGTTGACCCGCTGCTGCGCGGTATCATCAACTATCATGCTGGCCAGTATCAGAGGGCGATCGAGGTGCTAGAGTCGTATATGACGACGCAGGCCAAGGCGGATATGCCGCAGGCCCTCCTGTACATCGGTCTGGCGCAGCGGGACCTGCAAA
The DNA here is from genome assembly GCA_019873665.1 of Chloroflexota bacterium. Taxonomy (GTDB): domain Bacteria; phylum Chloroflexota; class Anaerolineae; order JAAYEA01; family JAAYEA01; genus JAIOAV01. The sequence goes on along the minus strand of JAIOAV010000031.1, from coordinate 6,008 downwards.
GCTGGGATGCCGCGCTGGCGACCTTTGACAGAATCATCAAATCATATCCCGATAGCGGCCAGGCGCGGGATGCCATGTTCCAGCGCGGGGTGGTGCTGCAGCTATCAGCGGACCCCAGGGGGGCAGTGGCGGCGTATGAACGGGTATTGAAATGGTATCCCGGCTATGTGCAAGCGCCCGAGGTCCTCTGGCGGCAGGCGCAACTGTGGGACAATCTGGGCGAACCGGCCAGGGCCTCTGTCGCATACGAGTCGCTCTACACCAAATATCCCCGCAGCGGCTATGCGACGCGGGCACAGCTCCTGGCAGGGTTGGGCTACTATCAGGCCGGGCAATACGAGAGTGCGCGCCTGGCATGGGAAAAGGCGCTGGAGACGAACCCTGTCGCCAGCCAGCAAGCCGCGCTCCTGTTCTGGATTGGGAAGGCTTGGCAGCACGCAGGCGTGGAGGCCAACGCTCTCGCGCGCTGGCAGGATGCGGCGGCCGCTGACCCACTGGGATATTATGGCCTCCGCGCGCAGGCGCTACTGGCTGGCACGACACCCGAGATATCCCTTGAAGAGGTGGACAGCTCGCTCTTGCAGCTAGAGGCGTACCGACCAGAGGCAACGGGGCGCGCGGAAGCAGAGGCGTGGCTACAGGAGCTGAATGGGACGCTGGGTCGCACTGACACGCTGGATGTGGCGCGGCAGAGTGTGCAGGGCCATGAATGGTATGCGATCGGCACGGAGCTCTGGGACGCCGGCGCGTGGGAGGAGGCAAGGGCAGCCTTCCGGGTCGTGCAGGAAGCGGTGCGCGAGCAGCCATTGGCGCTCTATGCGCTGGCGCTCGATATGCAGGAGCAGGAGGCGTATTCCATTGTGCTCGCCTGTCTGGAGCAGATTCGCCGCTTGGCCGACAGCCCGCCTTGGCAGGAGATGCCGGCTTTCCTGGCGTACTTTGCCTACCCGACCCACTACATCGAATTGCTGCTGGAGGAGGCAGGAAAGTACAACCTTGATCCCCGTCTCTTCTTGGCGCTTATTCGCCAGGAGAGCCTCTTTGAGGCGCGCGCTACCTCTTGGGCGGGGGCACGGGGCCTCTGCCAGGTGATGCCGAGCACCGGAGAATGGATCGCGTCGCGGTTGGGAGAGCGTCGCTTTGACCCGGATGATCTCTACCGTCCGCGCGTGAGCGTTGCCTACGGGATGTGGTATCTGGCCGCCGCACTGCGCATGTTCGACGGCAACATCTATGGCGCGTTGGCCGGATATAACGGCGGCCCGGGCAACGTGGAAAGATGGGCGGGTGGCCTGCCCATCGCCGATACTGACCTGTTTGTGGAAAGGATCACCGCTGCCGAGCCCAAGACGTATGTGATGGAGATCGCCAAGCAATACGCAGTGTACGTCGCCCTGTACCCTGGCGACTGAGATGATGTCATGCTCTGGATGTGAGTGCGTGTCGCACAAAAAAGCAGGGCGTGCGCCCTGCTTTTTTGTGCCGGTGTCAGGGCTAGAGTTCGATGATGACCTTGATCACATTGTCGCGATAATGCTCCAACAGCGCGAATGCCTCGGCTGCCCGTTCGATCGGCAGGCGATGCGTGATGATGGAGCGAAGATCCACCATGCCGCGTGCGGCCAGTGCCATGGCGCGCGGGTACACCTCTTTCATGCGCCGTGACATCTTGATATTCAACCCCTTGCGACGCGCTACCGAGGCGGTGAATGTCGTCGTGTCAACGCTCGGGATGCCCACCAATACTACCGTCCCGCCCGGCTTGGCGATCCGCATGGCCTGGTCCACCGTCTCCTGCGCCCCGGCGCACTCAAAGACCACATCCACACCACGACCTTTCGTCGCGTTCAGTATGGCCTCAACGATGTTCTGTTGTTGCGGATTATAGGTATCGGTCGCGCCGGCCCGTTTCGCAGCCTCCAGCCGGTAACCGAGCGGCTCGGTGGCAAAGATGCGGCTGGCGCCCGCTACCCGCACGACCTGGATGGTCAACAGCCCGATTGGCCCGCATCCAAGCACAGCAGCCATCTGGCCGACGCGGATCTTGCCCAGATCTACCGCATGGATGGCGACGCCCAGCGGCTCCAGGATGGCGCCCTCAGCATAGTCCAGATTCTCAGGCAGCGGATAGCAGTACTTGGCCGGATACACCATGTACTCGCTCATCGCGCCATCGACACCCGGCGATCCCGCAAAGACCACCTCTGGGCAGAGGTTCGATTTTCCCTCCAGACAGAACTCGCAATGCCCGCAGGGTCGCGCGGGGTCCACTGCGACCGCTTGACCCACGTGCAGGCCGGTAACGCCTGTGCCCAGATCGGCAATCTCGGCGGAGAACTCGTGCCCCCAGATCAACGGCTGCTCCACCGTGGCATCGCCGATGCCTCCCTCTTTGTAATAGTGAACGTCGGATCCGCAAATGCCAACTGCCCTGACTTTGAGGGCAACCTCACCCGGCCCGGGTTCCGGCGCCGGGGCTTGTTCAATGCGCACATCGCGCGCGCCATATAGCTTGGCGACTTTCATTTTTAGCTTTCACCTCGTTCCTGAGAGATCATACCATTGGTCAGACCGAAACACGCCATGGGCCCTGTGGCTCTATAGCGGCGCGACCGCTACCTGTGCATATAGCGCTTCGGTGCGCGCCCGCGTGCAGACGCCGGTCCCCTCCTCCAACACCGCAGCCGTGCCCGCCGCGACCGCCCAGCGGATCATCTCCGCCAGCGGCATACATTGGGTCGCGCTCCACAGCAGCCCGGCCAGCAACGAGTCTCCCGCGCCGATGTTGCTCCGTGCTTGCACAGTAGGTGGCCGTGCCCAATAGGCGGCGCGGCCATCGGCGATCACTGCGCCATCTTTACCCAGGGAGATCGCCACGCACGCGATGCTCATGTCCAGGAATGTGCGTAACGCCTCGCCCAAGTCACCGGTCGCCAGGCTGCGCCCCACTACTGATTCCGCCTCGCTCAGATTTGGCTTGACCAGCTTGGGGGCTGCTGCGCAGCCGAGTCGCAGTGGCACGCCGCTGGCATCCAGCCAGGCGTTCCCGCCGGCGCCCTGAATGAGGCGAATCAGCGTGGCGTATAGGTCATCCGGCGCGCCCGGGGGCAGATTCCCTGAAAGCACCCAGATATCGCCCTGTTGCACATGCTGCTGCACGTGCTTCAGGAAACCGCCCACCTCCTCATTGCTTACCGTGGGCCCCGCCTCGTTCAGCTTGACGAGGACGCCGCGGTGCTGGTCGTGGATGGTGAGATTGGTGCGCGTCTCGCCGACTATGGGGATCAGATTGGTCTGAATCCCCTCCTGCCGCAGCCTCTGCGCCAGTTGCTCGCCCGTTGCGCCGCCGATCCAGCCCGTCGCCACGCTGGGCACGCCCAGATTTCGCAGTGCACGCGAGACGTTGATCCCCTTGCCACCACAATCGAGGCGTAGCACGCGCGCGCGGTTGATTGTCTCCGGCTCTAATCCGGTAGCCAGCAGCGTCTTGTCTAGGGCGGGATTCAACGTCACAGTGTAGATCACGCGCTCACACTCACCAGTGTCGCCCCGCCCGCACCAGAGCATACCGTTTCTTCACCAGCGACGCCAGCGGTCCGGCCGGCTCCAGGCCGCAGACCTCCTGTAGCACTGCGTCCAAGCCCTGTGCCACGAGCCGCCTCTGCAATTCGGCGGCGCGCAGGTCGTCCGGGTGGTCGAAAGCCAGCCCCGCCGCGATGCCGGTGGCGAGACCCAGCGGTTCGATATCGTGTGCCAGCGCGAGCCGGGCAGCCCCGACCAGGCGATCTGTTGGGCCGAGTTTGCGCAGCGGGTCGCGGGCCAGTCGGTAGATGGTATCGCCCAGCGCGCGGTTGCCAAAACGGATGAGGAGATCGTCCACGTGTGCCCGCAAGGCAGCCGCATCGAGGCCGTGATGCGCCACCAGCGCTTTCTGCGATTCGTCAAGCGCGCGCCGCAACCAGGGGTGAATGTCCGGATCCCCCAGCGCCTCGTAGCCGTACGTCCACCCCTTCAGGTAGCCGAGATAGGCCAGCACGGCGTGACCGGCGTTGTGGATATACAGCTTGCGATCCACATACGCGACAAACCGATCGTGCGGCTCCATGCCCACGATATCCGGGATGGGCCCCACGAAGCCGGCGCGATCCACCGGCAGCACCTTGTATGGCTCGGCGAGGATAAGCGATGGATCCTCTTGCTGCAGCTCGGGCGGTACGATTGGCACCATCCGCCCAATCACCGCCTCTACCAGCCCGACTTGTTGTGCCAGGAATGCCTTGTACGGGTCGGGCACATACGACTCCAGCATGCCACGGAAGAGGGAGGCAGCATCCTTGAGGTTCTCGCAGATAATGATGTTGAGTGGCCGGGAGGGTGTGGCTTGCGCCCGCCGCACGATGGCGGCGGCCACCACAGGGGCGATGCGCGGCAAGATGCTCGCACCTACCGCCGTCGCTGCCAAGTCTGCATCAGCCAACTCAGCCACCACGCGTTCTGTGTCATGCCCATCCACCGCGCGGACGTTCCGCACCTGGATCTCCTGCGCGCCCTCGTTGCTCACCAATACCAGGCGATAGCTGCCCTTATCGTTGAGCGCCGCCACGAGCTCCGGCACAATGTCCACGAACACGACCTCATATCCAGACTCGGCAAAGAGCTGGCCGAGGAAACCGCGCCCTACGTTTCCCGCGCCGTACATCAGCGCCTTTTTCATTGCCCCGCCTTCTCGATCGGCTATCAGGAGATGTTGGGAATGCGTCGGATGTCGGGATCGGTAAAGATATCGGACTCGTCGCGGCTCGTGGTCGAGAACTCGGAGACCACCGCCCCCTCATCCCCTGCCTGGAACCAGTGCAGCGTATTCGGTGGCAGCGTGTACTGGTCGCCAGGGTTGAGCACCACCTCGTGCCAGACGGTATAGTAGCGCTCGCGCCCGGCTGGCGGCTTGGCGGCGGGATTCGGTGTCCGCTCGCCCGGCACATATAGAAAGACACGCCCCCAACGGCAGCGAAATGTCTCTTCCTTGCCTGGCTCTCCGGCTACTGTGGGATGGCGATGCTCGGGGCACGTTTGTCGCGGAAAGAGGACCAGCTCCTTGGCACAGACGCGGTCGGTGTTCACATAGACGACGATCTCCAGCCCAGTTTGCTCCAGGTTGCCCAGGCCAAAGTCGGCGACCTCGATGTTTGCCGCTTCCTGCGGCGTCAGCACGATGCCGGCGCGGTCCAGATACTCTTTGGCGCGGGCCCGCGCCCTGGCGACGTCCGATTCCTTCATACCAGCACCTCCTAGTTTTGGCTAGAGCGACTGCGATCTGTCGATAAGTGGGCTAGCCTGTGGCCCGCCGACGATTATGCCACAAGCGTGCGGAAAGTACAAGGCGGGGCCAATACAAAGGCGACATCCACACGAGAGCGGGATGATCAAGATAGAGTCGGTGTCGCGGTCAGAGCAAGCTGAATCCACTCTACAGCTTGTGCGGTGGCTTCTGCCTGCGCCATGGTCGGCGGATCGGGCCGGTAACGGGCGATGATATAGTTCTCCGTTACCAGCCGCAGCGCGTCGTGCTGCTCGGGCCACCGTTCGCTGAGCTGAACTAGATAGGCGCTCGGCGTTTGCGCGCGCAGACGGGGTAACCCCTGTTCGATTGCCAGCGCCAGCAAGCGCTGGTAGGCAGCTCGGATCGCGAGCCGAGGATCATCGGTGTTACCTAGGGGGACGAAGAAAGGCGGCGCAGGCGCCGGGCGCGGACGTCGGAAGATGGATCTGATCTGGTCTCTTAGCAGATCCCAGGAAAAGACCGATTCACGGCTTTCCAGCACCTCGGCGTGACGTTTGGGCTGGCGACGCCGCAACGCCAGTGTAATCAGCCACACGACAAAGACGACGATCGCTACCGCCAGCACGATGCGCAGGATCGCATCTAACTGCGGAGGTAGTTCTCGTACCACATGCTCGATCTCCTCAAGCTCTTCCTCCGGCTGGGGAGTCACGAGATCGGAAGAGCA
>JAIOAV010000030.1:29049-40810 GCA_019873665.1 Chloroflexota bacterium | reverse complement strand
TCCGCGAGCGCGTTCATGAGCGAGGCATGCTCTGGGGATTGTGGATGGACGCCGAGCGCATCGGCGAGGAAAGCCGCACCATCCAGGAGCATCCGGAGTGGCTCGCCTCCGCCTATGATGGACAAAAGCACATGGGTGGGCAGCTCGACCTGACCAATCCCGTCGCGGCGCGCTGGATGGAAGAGCAGATCACGCACGTGATCGAGGAGAACGAGCTGGACTTTTTCCGGCTGGACTATAACACCAATCCGGGGCCGGGCATTCGCACGGTGCGCGACGGCTTTGTGGAGAACGGCTACTGGCGCTATTACGAGGCGCTATACGCCATCTACGAGCGGCTGCGCGAGCGCTTCCCCAATGTCGTCTTTGAGAACTGCGCCAGTGGCGGCGGCCGCACGGATATCGGCATGGTGCGCCGTTTCAGCCACACATGGGTTACCGACTGGCAGCTCGCGCCGCGCTCCTTTCGCATCACCAATGGCATGACGATGGCGCTGCCGCCGGAATATATGGATCGGCTGGTGGGCGGCCAGAGCGGGCACACGGTCGCCGAGTTCGATTTTCAGGCGCGGCTGCTGCTGTTTGTCCGACCCACGTTCGGCTTTATGTATCCCCTCGGTTCGCAGGTGAATCCGCTGATGCTGGCGCGGATGAAGCGCTGGGCCGCGTTATACAAGGATTTCGTCCGTCCCTTTATGAGCACCGGGCGCATCTATCATCACACGCCAGAGGTGAGCGGCTTTGACCCGCATGGCTGGGGTGTCCTGGAGCTGGCAGCGGCGGACCGGATGCGCGGCATCTGCGGCCTCTTTCAGCTGGCTGCGCCGACCGCGCCGGAATACCTGCTGCGGCCGCGTGGGCTGGATCGCTTCCGGCGCTATCGCGTTACGTGGGACAACTCCGGTCAGATCTGCGAGGTGGAGGGGATAGCCCTTATGCAACAGGGCCTCGTCGTGCGCCTGGAGGGCGCGCTGACTTCCGAGTTGCTGCTGTTTGAAGCAGCCTCGTAGCGACTGCCAGACCGTGCTACCTGTGTGTGTGAGAATAGCGAGGGCCCTCGAATCCGAGAAGGCCCCCGCCGCTTTTGCTGCAGGTCGCTACTTGAGGAAATCCTCGCGGATCGGGTAAAAGCAGTCAATCAGCCGCGCCGTCTTGCCCAGCAACTCGACGGTGTGCAGCGCATCCGAAGGCACGGCAAAAATGTCCCCCGTCTCCAGCCGCGTCACGGTCTGGGCGTCACCCTCGCCCAGGATAAAGTTGATCGGCCCTTTCGCCACATAGCTGATCTGCTCGTGTGGGTGTTTGTGCGGCGGATCCGGCGGGCGAGGGCCGCCGCTGAAATCCACGATGGTCATCATGATATGGTCAGTGTATGCTTGCCGCCGCTCCACCCCTTTGCTGGGTCGCGCCACCGGCAGCTCGCTGAACTTGTACGTCGCCATGTTCGCCTCCTGTGTGATGGGTCTGTGCGGCTATTGTATTGCGGTGTGGATCGGCTGTCAATCGCCCTGGATGCTGCACGGCCACGTCGCCTTGCCACAAAGCCTCCATCCGTATATGATGGACGAGGCGGCAGGCTCTGTGCCGCATTGATGCGAGCCAGACAGCACAAGAACGGAGCGCGCTTTCCTCTCGCACACGCCGATCCCTTCATGAGGTGAATCAGATCAACCACAGCATACCCTCCAATCGCCTGTCCGCCCCGTCCCGTCGCCTCTCTGTCGCTGTATGGCAGACGTGGGGCTACTTTGTGGCCTTTATTGCCCTGGGCCTCGTGTCTGCATCACTCGGGCCCACGCTCACCGCATTGGCGCAGCAGACAAGGAGCACTCTAGCCGCGGCCAGCTTTCTCTTCACTGGGCGATCCTTTGGCTACCTACTGGGGTCACTGCAAGGCGGGCGCCTCTACGACCGTATGTCAGGCCACCCGCTCATGGCCGGCGTCCTCCTCACGATAGCGCTGATCATGTTCGCCGTGCCGCTGGTTCCAGCGCTCTGGCTGCTGGCAGCGATGTTGCTCCTGCTGGGCGCGGCGGAAGGTGCGCTGGATGTGGGCGGGAACGCGTTGCTCTGTTGGGTACATGGCGCTCGCGTCGGCCCATACATGAACGGGCTGCACTTTTTCTTTGGCGTCGGCGCCTTCCTTTCCCCCATCATCATCTCACAGCTGACGCTCCTCAGCGGGGATATCATCTGGCCTTACTGGACGCTGGCGTTACTGATCCTGCCGGTGGCCGCCTGGCTGTGGCGGGTGCCCAGCCCGCTGCCAGCAGCAGCGGCACCGGGGGATGCGCCAGGAGTGCGGGCCCCGGCGACACGACTCAGCGGCAGTGCCGCGCGCCTCCTGCTGGTGCTGATCGCCGCTTTCTTCTTCCTCTACACCGGCGCGGAAACCGGCTTTGGCGGCTGGGTGTTCACCTACACAGTGCGCCTCGGGCTGGGGAGCGAGACGACGGCCGCCTACCTGAACTCCCTCTTCTGGGGATCGCTGACTCTGGGACGGCTGCTGTCCATCCCGCTGGCGGCTCACGTTGCGCCGCGTGCGATGCTATGGGGCGATCTGGTCGGCTGCCTCGTCGGCATCGGCCTGATCGTGTTCTGGCCCACCTCCTCTTTGCTCCTCTGGGTGGGCACCTTTGTCTTTGGCTTTTCCATGGCCTCCATCTTTCCCACCGTCCTCTCCTTTGCCGAGCGGCGGCTGGCGATCACAGGGCGCGTTACCGGCTGGTTCTTTGTCGGCGCGAGCGCAGGCAGCATGGCCCTGCCACGCATCATTGGCCAGCTCTTCGAGGCCATCGGCCCCCGGGTAACGATGCACACAATCATGGTTGACATCATCGCTGCCACCGCGGTCTGGGCGCTGCTGACATTCTTCGCAACGCGCGCCGCGAAGGCTGCCACGACAGACAGGTAGGCCACTGTCGTAGCAGCCATTTCTCCCTCACATCGCCTATGACCCATATCATAGGCGACCCCGGCAACGAATGCTATACTTGTTTCCGTACAGGTTGCGGGGAGGTGTCCCATGAGACAGGTCTATCTAGATCATATGGCAGCGATGCCGGTGCGCCAAGAGGCGCTGGATGCGATGCTGCCCTATTTCCGCGAGCATTTCGGCAATCCGTTGAGCCTGCACGATTATGGCGAAGCGCCGCGCGAGGCGCTGGAAAAAGCGCGCGCGCAGGTGGCTCGTCTGATCGGCGCGCAGGAGCGGGAGGTCTATTTCACGTCGAGTGGATCTGAAGCCAACAACCTTGCCCTCAAGGGCGTCATGTTCCAGAATGCCAAGCAGGGAAAACACGTTGTGGTTTCACAGATCGAGCACCATTCGATCCTGAATTCGGCGTTGACGCTGCAGAAGCTAGGCTATGACGCTACCTTCGTGCCGGTGGATCAACACGGGCTTGTTGATCCGGAGCAGGTCGCGGCGGCGGTGCGCGATGACACGATCCTCGTCTCGGTCATCCACGCCAGCAACGAGGTCGGCACGATCCAGCCGATCGCCGAGATCGCAAGGCAGGTCAAGAGCAAGAAGAAGGGCGTGCTTGTGCATACCGACGCCATCCAGACCGCCGGCACGATCCCCGTGAACGTGGACGAGCTGGGAGTGGACCTGCTGAGCCTCGCCGGGAACGCATTTTACGGGCCCAAGGGAGCAGCGGCGCTCTACATCAGGCGCGGCACGCGCATCATGCCGCTGATTGACGGTGGCATCCAGGAGGGCGGACGTCGTGGCGGCACAGAGGATGTGCCCGCGATCGTCGGGTTGGGCATCGCTGCCGAGCTGGCGCAACAGGAGATGCCACAGCGCATGGCGCATCTGAGCGCCCTGCGCGACCAGCTCATCGCCGGGCTGACGGCGATTGATCGCGTATATCTCACCGGTCATCCGACGGCACGACTGCCGGGCCTCGTAAGCGTGGTCGTGGAGTATGTGGAAGGCGAAGCGATGCTATTGCTGCTCAATATGAACGGGATCGCCGCCTCAAGCGGCTCCACCTGCACGTCGCGGGCGCTCAAGGCGTCGCACGTGTTGACCGCGCTCGGACTGGATGCAGCTCTGGCGCAAGGGTCGCTGGTATTCAGTCTGGGCATGGACAACAGCCACGAGGACGTCGCGTATGTCTTGCAGGTCTTTCCACCGATCGTGGAACGCCTGCGCGCGATGTCGCCCCTTTACAAGAAAAGCTAGGAGGAAAGCTAGATGCCTATCTATTCCGATCTGGTGATGGATCATTTCATGAACCCGCGCAACGTGGGCGAGATACCGGATGCCGATGGCATCGGGGAGGAAGGGAACCCGGTCTGCGGCGACATGATGACCTTCTACATCAAGGTCAAGGACAACCGCCTGGAAGACGTCAAGTTCAAGACGTTCGGTTGCGGGGCAGCCATCGCGGTTTCCAGCATGGTGAGCGAGATGGCCAAAGGCAAGACGCTAGAGGAGGCCAAGGCGATCACGCGCAACCAAGTGGCAGAGGCGCTGGGCGGACTGCCGCAGAACAAGATGCACTGCTCTAACCTCGGCGCGGAGGCGTTGCAGGCAGCCATTGCCGACTATGAGCGCAAGCAGGCGCAACAGGCCGCGACGGACAAGGAAGCCGTCTGCCGTTGCCCCTTCTGCGATGCCGACGTCAGCGAGGCGCTGGGTGGAGCGTGCGCTGCCTGCGGGACACAGGTAGCGCCGTGCGAAGTGCAGCAACGAGCGGCCAAGTCTTAGCACCGCTTGTTGGCCTCACAGGAGCATACGAGATGTCCGAGGATCAGGCAAAGAAAGACAAGGCTGCGATCGTGCTGTTCAGCGGCGAGCTAGACAAGGCATTGGCGGCTTTCAACATCGCGACCACCGCGGCGGCGATGGGCATGGATGTAACTATCTTTTTCACCTTCTGGGGGCTGAACGTGATTCGCAAGGAGAGCGGCGGGACGCCGCCGGCAGGCTGGATGGAGCGCATGTTAGGGCTGCTCAACCGCGGCGGCGCCAACCGCCTGCCGCTGAGCAAGTTTCACATGCTGGGACTCGGCACGTGGATGATGAAAAAGCTGATGCGCCAGCGCCGGATGCCGGCGCTGCCCGAGATGATCCAGTTGGCCAAGCAACTGGGCGTGCGCTTTGTCGCGTGCACCACGAGCCTAGGCGTCATAGGGCTATCGGAGGACAGCCTGATCCCGGAGGTGGACGCAGTGGCCGGGGCAGCGACATTCGTCGGCGAAGCGCGCGAGGCCAAAATGAGCCTGTTCATCTAGGCGCTGCGCCTTATAGGGGAGTGTTGAGATGAAAGCGGATGCAACGCTCGATTGCGTCGGACTCTATTGCCCGATGCCGATCATACAGACGATGGAAAAGGCCAAAGAGCTGGAACCAGGCCAGGTGCTGGAGATTGTGGCCGATGACAAGGGAATCTTGACCGACGTGCCCGCATGGTGCAAGAGCACCGGCCATGAATACCTGGGTGCCGAGGAGAAGGATGGCGAGTATCATGTCTACATCCGAAAACAGAGATAACGCGAACGAGCCAAAGATCTCTGAAAACCTGACAGTAGACGAGATGCTCCGGTTATATCCCGAGACGATCGCGGTGTTGCTGCGCTTTGACTTGCACTGCGTGGGTTGTCCCATCAGTCGCCACCACACCCTGGCGCAGGTCGCCCGCGATAACGGCATCTCTCTGGAGACCCTGCTGGAGGCATTACAGCAGGCGGTGGTCGTGAGTTAAGTTGCGCAAACGAAGGGATTTATGATGCGTGTTCTGGTCATTACGCAGGGAGAGTACGGCCGCAGAATCCTGGACAATCTGCGCGCCCATGCGCCCGCCACGTGGACGGTGATGGCATGGGAAGCGCCCAAGGTGCTGCCGCCGGTGATTGACTATCCGGAGGAGTATGTGCCGGCAGAGATGCCACCGGCGGATCTGATCCTGTCGCTGGGTGAGCATCCCGGCGTCGCCGAATTGCTGCCGGACATCGCGCAACGCACTGGCGCCAGGGCGGCGATCGTGCCGGTGGATCGCGTCGAGTGGCTGCCCAGAGGGCTGATGAACCAGTTGTCACGGTGGCTGGCGGATCAGGGTGTGTATGCGGTGTTCCCAAAGCCGTTCTGCTCCCTGACCGAGGACGCGTACAACTATGGCAAGCATCGGGTGGCCTATGAGAACAGCTACATTGCCGAGTTTGCCCGGCATTTCGGCCAGCCTGCCTTTCGTATCGCCTGCGATGACAAGAGGATTGCGCAGTTGGAGGTGTCGCGAGATGCGGCCTGCGGCTGCGCCCGATTCGTGGCCGGGCGTCTGGCTGGCGTGCATGTGGACGATGCGGAGCAAGAGGCGGGCATGTTGCACCATCATTACCCTTGCCTCGCCTCTATGGGAATTGATCCTGACTTTCACGATACGGTGATGCACATTTCCGGGCGAATCATGAAAGAGGCGGTCGAGGCGGAGATCGCCGAGGAGAAAACGCCGGCGCTCTACTTTACGCCGCAAGGCCGCGCGGATTAGAGCCCGAGACCTTGAGGGGTCCTACTCTGAGGCCGCATCGCCGAGATGGCGATGCGGCCTCTTTTTGTGGCAAGATCATGATCCACTCTTGACACGATTGACGAACTGGCGCATGGCCGGATCATCTGCATACTCGTCGGTGAGCGCCACTGCCTCGCCCTGGAATGAGGTTATTTTACCGGTGGCGTCGAATCCCAAGGCCATCCTGCCCAACCATTCGCCCCGATATCCGGCTTCAGCCAGAATGGCATGATCCTCGTCGTAACGGATGGGAGTGGTCAGCGTGCTCGTTCCGCCGGTAACGATCACGTCTATATCGGGCAGCTTTTGCGCGATGACCTGATTCACCAGCAGGCCCGCGTTCGAGAGCAAGATGATGATATCGGCTTGCGAGGATACTGCTGCCACGTACTCGCGAGCCGTATCCAGCGGATCCACGAGCGTCAGGCGCTCGGCGTCGTTCGCAGCGCTCTGCGGAAAGCCCTCCGACCCTGTGATGCCGATGATGGCGACGGTGTGTCCGGCCAGCGGCAAGAGCACATACGGTTCGACAAAGAGCGCTCCCGTGTCCGCAACCCTCAGGTTTGCCGAGAGCACTGGGAACGCAGCCTGCGCGATCCGCTCCCGCAACGCCGCCGCGCCGATCGCCACGTCCTGCGGCCCGATGGCCATCGCGTCATAGCCCATCATGTTCATAGCCTCGATCATCACCTGGCCCGACCGGGTGACCTGGATATCTCCTGTCTTGAGCAATGCATTGCCGGCGTCCAGCACCAGGGTATATTCGCTCTCGTTGCGCACCGCGTTGATCAAACTGGCTCGCCGAGCCAGCCCTCCCTTGGGGACTCCTCAGCCGCACGGTTCCAGCTCCCCGGCGACGTCGTTGCTATGGAGCACGACCAGCGAGAAAGCCTGCGGCGGGGGCGGCGCTGTCGGGGTAGGGGATGCCGCCGAAAGGGGCGTCGAGACAAAAGCCGGCGACGTCGGCGTGGCGTTTCCTTCTGGAGCAGTGCAGCCGGCCAACAGCACGACACACATCACAACACAGGCTAACGTGTGCAAGGCCGTCTTTGACAACAGCCTTCTCTCTAGTCTGGGCTTCATCTTTGCGAACTCCTTATTCTGAGCATGCGAGTAGTTATACACGGTTTTGCGTCGCGGTCAAAGCGGGTGGGGCGGACACGACCGGCAACGCCGCCCGATGTGCTGGTCACTGTCACAATGGTGGCGGGTGGGGGGAACAAGGAGTCTTCTGTGGTACGATAGATGATGTTCCGCGCCATACCCAGGAGGTTTCCCATGTCTACTATCGTCCCGCACCTGCCGGAGGTCAAATGCGAGCCCTCGTCTCGGCCCGATCGGTGCCCGTATTGCGGAGGCGCGGTCTTGCGGCGCTGGGGACGCGTCGCCTGAGTCGGATGGGCGCGCGGCGTGCTGGGGGCGGAGCGGGAGCCGGCGCTGGCGGAAGCTGACCAGGTCGCGCAGCAGGTGCCGGCCGATGGAGGGAGACGGCTCTTCCATCTGCATGCCGCCATCTTGGCGCCGCCACCGGGTCCGGGGGAGAAAGCAGGCGCGGCCGCCAGCTGTGTCCCAAGGCGCCAAGCGCGAACAATGGCGCAGAGCGGATCATCGCGCGACTGAAGCAGCGCAGCCACAGCGCGCGGGGATCGAGAGCCTGTTTCATCTCAGCGCAGCGCTCATCTGAGTCGGCCATTGTTCCTGGCCCAGGTACCCGCGCCACCCCTCACGGCTCGAAACTCGCCCACCGCCTATGTGACAGTGACATGTGCTGTGCGCCTTTGCATCAATCTGGAGGCTGGAGTATAATGGGCCTTGCTCCTCTCTTGCGAGAAGGGGATGCACGGCACTGCACCGGTGCGGCTTAAGGAGAGGCATGGACAAGGGCATCCTCATCGTCGGGGATGAAGACTCGATAGCTGTGGTATGGCGGGCACAGCTCGCCCGACGAGGTTACCAGGTGTCTATCAGCGATTGGGAAGGATCCCAGAAAGCCGTGGGACAGCTGAACCCTGACCTCATCGTGGTGGATGTGACGCGACCCGCCGCTCTCTGTGTATCGCATTGCCACATCCTCAGCCAAGTGGGCAACGTGCCGGTGTTGCTGCTCTCAGATCAGGAGGCCACGCGGAGAGAAGGGCGACTCTACATCGCGCCGCGGCCGCAGCGCCTGAAGGCTTTCCTGGCCGCCATAGAAACCGCCTCACAGGACGCAGATGTGCCGTTGCCGCAGGCGGGCAGCATGCTGCGCGTCGGCGACCTAAAACTGGACACGGAACAGCACCTGCTGATCAAAGGTGAAACCAAGCACTGGTTATCGCCCAAGCAGTTCCAGTTGCTCTATGCGCTGATGTCCAATCCGGGGCAGGTTCTCAGTCGCCGGCAATTGATGCGCGCTATCTGGGATACCGACTACTTGGGTGACACGCGCACCCTCTATGTGCACGTGCGCTGGCTGCGCCTGAAGATCGAAGATGACCCCAACACGCCGCAGTATATCCGCACCGTGCGCGGGGTGGGGTATCGGTTCACCAAGCCCGAAACAGACTGACCCCCTACTCCCGAACGACGCCGCGCTGCCGGATAAAGCTCAGGATGTTCTCGTGCAGCAGCATCCCCACCAGCTCGCCATCCTTGACGACCGGCAGTTGATCCACCTGCTGTGTCGTCATCTTTTCCAGCGCGGCCCATAGCCCATCCTCTGGCCGCACCTGAGGCATCTCCTCCAGCGGCACCATCACCGCATTGATGGTCACCTGGGGCCATGTGTCGCGCGGCACATTGCGAATCCGGCTCAGGCTGACAATCCCCACCAGTCGATCATCGCGCATCACCGGAAAGCAGCGCTGCCCGGAGACGATATAGTTGTTCACCAGCGTTTCCAGCGTGATATAAGGTGAGATCGGGTAGCAAGCCTGGGTCATCGCTTCCCGCACGCGGTGGTCGGCCAACATGTACCGGATAGCGACCTGACGATAGCTGGTCTGCGCAGCATTGTCCAGAAACCAGCCGATGAAGGCGATCCAGAGGCCATCTCCCAGCCGGCCGCGCAGAATCTGCCACGCGCCGAAAAAGATGAACATATAGGCGATCACCTGCCCGGCGATAGTGGCCCAGCGAGTAGCACGCTCCAGGTTATTGCTCATTGCCCAGAGGATAGAGCGCAACACGCGCCCGCCATCCAGCGGAAAGCCGGGGATGAGATTGAACGCCCCCAAAGAGAGGTTGATATACGCGAGATAGGTGCTGAATGCAGCGATGGGGCTGTTGCTGCCCCGCGTGAGAAACCAGATCACCCCAAAAAAGAGAGCGAGGGCGAAACTGGTCAGCGGGCCAACGAGCGCCATAGTGAACTCGGTGCGCGGGGCTTCAGGCTCTTCTGTGAGTTGCGAGACGCCGCCAAAGATGAACAGGACGATGTCGTGGATGGGCAGGCCATTCCATTCCGCCATCAGCGAATGCGCCAGCTCATGCATGAGCACCGAGAGGAAAAAGGCGATGCTGGTAGCAAGCCCGACACCCCAGTAGAGTGTCGGGCTCCAGCCAGGATAACGCGGGGGAAAGTAGCTGGCCGCCAGGCTCCAGGTTACGAGGATAAAGATCAGAAACCAGCTCACGTGCACCTTGATCGGGATGCCGAACAGCCGGCCGATCGTGAATGTGTTCTTGGTCATGGGTGCTCCTTGGGCCTGGTCACCTGGCAGGCCACTGGGTCACTTGTCGTGGCGCAGTTGGAGGTGCAACTCGCGCCATTGCTTCTCGGAGATCTCCGATGGCGCCTGTGTCATCAGGTCAACCGCGCTCTGCGATTTCGGGAAGGCGATCACCTCGCGGATGTTGGGCGCTTTGGCCAGCAACATCACCAGCCGGTCAATGCCTGGCGCGATGCCGCCGTGCGGCGGCGCGCCGAAATCGAGCGCTTCCAGCAGATGCCCGAACTGCGCTTTGGCAGTTTCCGGTGAGATGCCCAGTATGCGAAAGATGCGCTCCTGATCGGCGCGGCGATAGTTGCGGATGCTTCCGCCGCCCACTTCGTAGCCGTTGGCCACGATGTCATACGCGTTGGCGCGCACCTTGTCCGGCGCTGTCTCCAAGAGCGGAATGTCTTCCTCGCGCGCGGAGGTGAAAGGATGATGCTTGGCGGTCCAACGTCCCTCCTCTTCGCTCCACTCTAACAATGGGAAATCCAGAATCCAGGCAAAGGCCAGCACATTGTCATCCAGCAGCCCGAGCCGTCGCGCCATCTCTGCCCGTAGATGACCAAGCGTCTCAGCCACAACCTCCGCTGTGTCGGCAACAATCATGACGAGGTCGCCGTCTTTGGCCTCCAGACGCTGCAGGATGGCCTGTATCTGTGCTGCGGAGACATATCGCGTTAGCGGCGAGCGGATCTCATCGCCGCGAACGGCAATGAATAGCAACCCCTTCGCGCCCCACTTGGTTACCAGCGTATTCAGCTCATCCAGCTCCCGTCGGGTATAGGCGGCGCAGCCAGGCGCGCATATAGCTTTGACTTGCTTTCCTTCGGCCAATGCCGCGCGGAACACCTGGAAATCGCTATCCGCCACAAGATCAGACAGATTCACCAATGGGATCTCGAAACGCAGATCCGGCTTGTCAGAGCCGTAGCGATCCATCGCCTCCGCCCACGTCAGCCGACGGAACGGGCGGTAGAGGAGCTTGTGCTGGCCGATCTCATCCACCAGTTGCGTGAAAAGCTCTTCAATAAGCTGCAAGATATCCTCTTGTTCGATAAACGACATCTCGATATCTAGCTGGGTGAACTCGGGCTGGCGGTCGGCGCGCTGATCCTCGTCGCGGAAGCAGCGGGCGATCTGAAAGTAACGCTCAAACCCGGCGACCATCAGCAACTGCTTGAGCTGCTGCGGTGATTGCGGCAACGCATAAAACTTGCCAGGGTAGAGGCGGCTGGGCACAACATAGTCGCGCGCCCCCTCCGGCGTGCTCTTGATCAGGATGGGGGTCTCGATCTCGATGAACTTGTGCGCCGCCATGAAATCTCGGATAAACTTGACCACGCGATGGCGCAGGATGATGTTCTCCTGCATACGTTGCCGCCGCAGATCAAGATAGCGATACCGCAGCCGTAGCGCTTCGTCAATCTCGCTCTCATCATTGATGTAGAAGGGAGGGGGTTGCGCCTCATTGAGCACCCGCGCCTGCTGCGCCAAGACCTCGATCTCACCCGTGGCCAGGTCCGGATTGGCCAAACCTTCCGGACGTCG
>JAIOAV010000030.1:0-29039 GCA_019873665.1 Chloroflexota bacterium | reverse complement strand
GACGTCGTGCCACCTGACCCTGTACCTGCAAGACATACTCAACGCGGGCCCCTTCAGCGACGGCGTGGGCTTCCGCCGAGACAGCCGGGTTGAACACCACCTGCGTGATGCCGTCGCGATCGCGGAGATCAATGAAGATCAGCCCGCCATGATCCCGACGCCGGTGTACCCATCCTGCCAGAGTGACGGTCATTCCCGCGTCCTGGGCGCGTAGCTCGCCACATGAGTGTGTCTTATACATGCTCACCCTCCCTCGATCTACAGCTATACGCTGTCGGTATCCTGGAATTATACTCTGTCAGCGCCCTTTTCGCAATTCGCCAGAAACAACCGTGTCATATAGCCTCTCGCGCGCTTGACAGCGCATAGTGGGACGGCTAACATAGTGGCATGTCTTTCAAAGCGGAGGAAGCGAGATGGCGGATGAGGTATTGCTGTCACAACGACAGGCGAATGCGATCTTTGGCGCCGAGCTGCCAGTGCGCCTGGGGAGGTTGACGGCCCTCGCCTTCGCCGCCTTCGCTGGCGTAGTGCAGCCTTCCCCGGCCAAGACGGCATGGTACCTCGCCCGCCCGGGCATGGATCGGGAGTTGAGCGGCGTTATCGTCTTTGGGGGCGAGATCGTGAGCAGCCTCTATGTTACACGCTTGCGCTTTGCGGTGGGGGGCAAGCTGCGCGAGATGGCCATGATAGACACTGTTGTAACGCATCCCGACTTTCGGCGGCGGGGGATGGCGCGGCGCCTGCTGCAACGTGCGCTGGACGGCGCCCGCGGAGCAGGTCTCGATGGTGTATCACTGTACACGATGCCGCAAACGCTCCCCTTTGCGATCTATACGCGGCTTGGCTTCCAGCCATATCGCCAGAGTATCGTCTGGATAGAGGAAGACGGGGCGTCGCTGCCTGCGAGCGCAGCAACGGTCAAGAACATCAAGAGCGGAGAGGAGGCGGCGGTACGTGAGCTGGTGAACCGCTTCAACGCCAATCACGACGGCTACGTATGGCTGGACGACGCGCTCTGGGAGTGGCGCAAACGCGCGCGCCCCGTACACATGCCCGCCGATATCCGCACCGTATGGGAGGGAGATCAGTTGATAGGCACGGCAACGCTTTGCCCGGTAGCGCTCATCAGCACCACGGGGCCGGCGCGCCATGTTTATCTCACCGATCTAGGGTTTGCGGATGCTGCCGGCGAGGCAGCCCTGCCATCGCTGCTAGCGCCGCGCCTCTCGCAGGATCGCTACATCTCGCTGGCGGGCGAGAACGACACAGCGCTGGCCGCGCTCTTCTCGCGCCTGGGGTTCACGGCGACACCGGGCGAGATGTGCTTGATCTACCCACTGCGGGAGGCATTACGGCGCGCGCTGATGGGACCAGAGCGCCCCTGGTATGTATTGCCAGAATCGGTGGTCGGCGTCTAGCCGGTGTCCATCGGGCCGCCGGGCTCCAGCTTGTAGCGCTAGTTTTGCCCCTGCAAACGCACCGTGATCTCGACGATGTCCGGCGTCTGCGCGTTGATCTCGACGCCGTCTTGATAGACCGGCATATAGCCGCGCAGACCAGCCGCCAGGGTATAGCTCTTGCCGCGCATGAGTAGGTCGGGCAAAGCGAATGTGCCCAGCGAGTCAGCGCGAGCGTACGTATAGATATCCTCGTCAGTCTCCCAGGCGGCATAGGTGATGCCGGGCCGCAGTACGACGAAAAGCGCGCCGGGGATCGGCCAGCCGGTGTATGCGTCCAGAATCGTGCCCACGACCTGAACACCCCGCGCGGCAACCAGGGTCGTGGGCGTGGGCTGCGGCAGCGGCGTCGGGCTGCGCAGCGGGGTGCGGGTCGGGGACGCAGTCCGATTGGCGGCCGGCGTTCGATTAGGCGTTGGCGTCGGGTAGTACGTGGGCGCGGGCGAGGCGGCCAATCGTTGCTGCGCCTGCGCGATCAACGGCTTGGCCAGGGCGATGGGCCGCAGCGCATTGATAAAGCCGCCGACCGGCACGCAGACATCGCCGTTATCGAGGACGCCATTCCCATTGGTATCCGCCAGCGGGCGGCAGTCCACGTATTGCGGATTCTCTCCGACGCCGCCGCGCCCCACCTGCGTCGGGACGCCGACCAACAATCCCGCATCATCCACGCACGTGCCACCGCTGTTGCCACCTGAGATCGCGGCATCGGTCTTGATCCAGGCGCGATTGACGCCCCCTTCGGATGTGAAACCGCTGACCACTCCGGCAGTAAAGGTTACCGTCTCACCGCCAATACCCGGATAGCCGATGATATAGATGTTGTCCCCCGCCTCCAGCTGATCCGAGTCGCCTATTGCCACATAGGGCAGGGACAACTGGCTCGGCGTGACAGCATCGCCGTTGGCGCGCGTCGTGATCTGCAGCACAGCCAGATCCAGCTCCTGGGACACGACAACCGCTTCCGCGATATAAGAGACGACCGGCGGTTGGTCCGACTGCGTGGTGATATAGACGGCAAAGACGCCGGGGACCACGCGGGCGTTATACGGGACCTCTAGCTGGCTCGTATCAATCACATGCGCGTTGGTCAGGATCAGCCCAGTGGGTGAAATGATCGAGCCTGATCCCCAGGTGAGCGCGCGCCGCGTTCGGGCAGCGCCTTCCTGGATGTCTATGATTGGCCCCAGGCGCACCGCGGCCTTGAGCACCCGCAAGCGCACATCGCGCGGCAGCGCGGCCGCCGGGAAGGTAGCTATCAGCGCCAGCAAGAGCGCGGCTGTCAGACGCAGGATGGGGATGCGGCATGTCTTGCGATCAAGCCACTTCATTTGAGCCTCCTTCTCCCATTAGCGCATCCGGGCCGACTCCACGAGCGCATAGAAGCGACGTTGAGCCGCGCTGTAATCAGCTTCGGGAGCCTGTAGCGAAAAGACGATGAGGTGTTCCCTGTGATAGGTCAAGACATCCTCGCCGAGCATGACCACCGGCAGATGCTGCTGGAACGCGTCGGGATCATCGTGGACAAAGGCGTATGCGATGCGCAGGGCAGGTTGCCCCTGCACCTGGAACCGGCTGTCGCTTTCGAGCACGCGGTAGGCAGACATCTCTGCAGCGCGACTCAGAATGAGCGCGTCGCCCTCAAAAGCCAGCGTCTGCGTGATGGAGGTAACACCCGCCATCGGCGCGGTGCGCACAGCAAGCTCGGCGGGAATGCCGCCGGAACGCATGTCGCGGAACCGCACCATCTCGCCCTGATCCGAGAATGTCCAACCATACGGATATGACACGATGATTCTTTCGCCGGAGAATACCAGGGTTCGCCGCTCAGCGTATTGCTTCAGCACCCATCCCGCCAGCAACCCCAGCGCAACCAGGCCGACGACGAGCGCCTCAGCCACAGCCTCCCGCCGTTCCGCCTCTCTTGTGATGGCGCTCATAGGTCTCCTCCTGTCGCCGCGGCAGCATCTTCTGCGCTCACCTGGTGCATGAGCAAGTTGAGGACAGCCAGTACGACCACCGCTACCACTGCCGCCAGCAGTAGGCCGGGCCAGGGGTTAAAGCCCCCGCCGCTCACCAGATCAAGGCCGGTGCGCGTTACCTGCCCGCGCAGGTACGTGAAAAACCCGTTGAGAAGCGCGGCAAGCGCCACACCCGCGGGCATCCACCAGAGCGGCATCTGCTCGAATTTCCGCCGTCCCAGAAAGTAACCGGTGATGCCGGCAAATGCCGCTTGCGCCAGCGCCACAACTGTAACGTGGATCACGCCAACCCGTAGATTCACGCCGCCGCTTTCCAGCACGTACTGCATATTGAGGACGGTGGCAAAGCCGAGCCCTGCCGCCGTGGCGTAGATGATGCCGTCAACGCGCTCGTCGAATTCCGGCAGCGAGTAGACGCTGTAACGCACCGCGGCGTATTTTAGGAACTCTTGCACAAAGCCAACGACCAGGATCGAGCCGACGAGATGAATCCACGAGCTTTGCCAGAGCCAGTCCGACAGGCGAAAGACGCTGCGCACGAGAGGAACGCCAACCGCGGCAGCGAGCAGCGCGCCGAGGGCAAACAAGGCCAAAACATGGCTCTTGGGCTCCGGTTCAGCGCGGTCTTGCAGGTAGAAGAAGGCTAGCCAGATCAGCGCTGGGACGAGGGCGAGAATCACCCCGGCGGCCACAAGCGTGAGGCCGGTGAGTCGGAGTGGCATCACGCTGAGGATCAGCTCCACCAGCGCGACAAAGGCCAGCAACCCCAGGACCAGCAATGCGGAGGCCCACCAGAGGCCACGGCGATCCCGGACCGCTCGCGCATAGTGGGTGTGGCAATAGCAGCGCCCGCCCAACAGCTTGCCGGCCGCCCCGACCGGTTCGTGACACACACAACAGACCCGATCGTTCATCAAACCTCCTTTGGCCTTGCCGCGCCATGGCCGATAGTGAGAGCTGATATCCTTTTAGAGAGGGCAACTGGAGATCGGATAATTGCAAATAGCCTGGACTATTCATGTCATTGCAAGGAAGCGGAGCGACCGGTACAATCTCCAAGCAGCCATGTAGGAGATCGCTTCGCTGCGCGGCTGGCAATGACAGGGCGGGTTGTTCGACTTCTATTTGCTTTCTCCATTGATATATAGCATAGCAGGCTATCCGCTTTCTGTCAATGCCCCGAATAGCAGCCGAGCCGCACGAAAGCTCGCATCATCGGCAGTTAGCGACTACCCGCCGCTCCGCTTCACTTTGTAGCCCAGCTCGGCCAGCTTCGCGGCGATCTTGTCGCGGTGCTCTCCCTGCACTTCGATCTGCCCCTCTCTGACAGTCCCGCCCGCGCCACAGAGCGTTTTCAACATCTTGGCCAGCGCCCCCAGATCATCTTCAGCGAGCTGCAAGCCAGAGACGAGGGTAACCGTTTTGCCCTTGCGCCCCTTGCGCTCTTGGGAGATGCGCGCCGTCTGCTTGTCCGGCGGGAGCGAGACGACAGCACGACGACAGATACATGGGTATTTGCCGCATCTGGGGCAACGCTGCATCACCTGTGCATCTGTCGAGTAGACCAGACGACCGCGCTTCTCGGACATCGGCCTATCCTTTCTTGATCAGTGGCAGATATCGGCTGAATTGACGTGGCATCACAGCGGGCGACTGGAACTTCACACCTTGCAACGTGATCGCTCGCGCCTGCGCCACCGCCTGGCCTCCGCGTTGGCCTGTAACCACCAGGTTGATCTGCACGGTATCCACCGCCTCCGGCTCGCGCCAAGGGATGAACGACAGGTACGGCGGAATCACCTCGACATCCAGATTGTGGAACTCTTCGTGGAGCATGATGGGGTGATACAGGTACGCAAAGCCGCCCGCGGCATTGATTTGCAGCACGCCCTGCTGCAGCACAAAGCCGGGGAGCGAGACAGTGTAGCGTACCTGAGCGTCATCCCACCCTGCCGGGATCTGCCCCCGCACCTCCAGCGGCCGCGCGGGTCGCACGATCTCGCCATTCGCCACCGGCCGCTTTCCACCCTGCCCGTCATCTTCCCAGACTTCCAGCGGCAGCGGCGCGCTGTCCTTGGGCACGACATAGACGCTAAAGACGCCGTCGCTCGTGCCCAGGATATCGCCTTGCGGATATGGCGGATAGACCGGCCCGACTGACGTCATGCCGCGATGCAGGCCCTTCACATGGACGCGATAGACGCCGATCTCGTCCACGACCAGATCGTCCTCCGGTTGATAGAAGTAG
This sequence comes from Chloroflexota bacterium, assembly GCA_019873665.1. Lineage (GTDB taxonomy): Bacteria > Chloroflexota > Anaerolineae > JAAYEA01 > JAAYEA01 > JAIOAV01. Next base: position 23,349 of record JAIOAV010000030.1, on the reverse strand, counting down.
CCGATCTTGTTGGCGACGCCGCTGATCAGATGCGTTTTGCCGGATGGCGCGGTTACCGTTACTGCGACATGCGAGGCCAGCGTGGGCACAACCTGCGCGGCAAAGCTCAAGACATCGCCGACCTCCAGCACGTTGCCCGGCTTGACGCCGGTGGGATGCACAAAGAGGTCAATATCGCGGCCTTGCAGCGTCATGAGCGGGCCACCATCCTGCCCGCCCGCTGCGCCCCGATAGGGAGGCGTGATGCGATTGCTACCCGGCTGGCCTTCGGGGATATACACGTCACACGAGTTGTAGATGGCGTACTGGTTGACCCCATGCAACAGGTCGCGGAATACCAGACCGCCCAGGTTGATCTTGAAATCGGGAGTGAGGTCGCCATTCGTGCCCTGCCCCGGCTGCAGGTTATAGTTATCATCGGCGAACCAGTAGGCGTTGCCCAAGCCGGATTCGGCCACGTGACAGGCAACCGGCATGTCGGGCCGCACACAGGCGCTATAGAAATAGCCGATCTGATCCGCAAGCGCGGGGTACTGCCCGACCGGCCAGCCGTACGTTTGTCCGACAGCGGCGCCCGCACTGGTGGTCGTAACCAGCGGCAATTCGCCGATGGCGCGGCGATCCAACGGCAAGAGCTGCACCGGAAACTGGCCGTAGTAGTACGCGCCCTGTCGTACCTCCGGCACGCGCGCCGCCAACAGGTCCGCCACCGCGCCCTGCGTATCTTGAAAGGTGATGGTGGGAAAGATCGAGTTCTCTCCCTCGCGATCCACCACCCACATGACATCTCCGATATAGTAGGGATATGGCAGGTGTAGCGCGCCGCCGAGGGTGCGGTTATCAAAGAGGCCATCCGTCTGACCGGGGACCACGTTGCCGAAATAGCCCTCGGCAAACCAGGGGGGCCGCTTGACGGCGGCAAAGGAGCGGATGCCACGCTCACCGTGCGCGATCAGCGGCGTCTGGGGTGTTTCGATCACATTCGCGCCGCGCACTGCACCCATCCAGAGCGCGCCCTGCGGGTCGCGGTAGGCCGCGGTGATCAGCACATCATATTCGCCCGGCGCGGGAAAGGCCAGCGGCGTCACGTCCATGCCAGGATGAAAGTAGCCAAAGCGATTGGCGCGGCCGGTGATGCGCTTTTGCCACACATTCTCCTGGCTGGAGTTGATGTACAGGGAGAGGTCCACCGTGATCTCCGCAGGCACGGCGGGCTGAACTCGCACTACCGGCGCATAGGCATCCCCCACCTCAAAGGGCGTGCCCAGCAGCGTGCCCGTCTCCAGGTCCAGCGGGTGTGCGGCCCATACCTCATACGTGCCACTTGCCTGGTACACATTGCCCCACAGGTCGGCCATCTCGCCCTCCAGGCGGATGGTGTACTTGCCGTACTGGGTGAAGGTGTAACGTAGACGTTCATCGCCCGTCCAGGCGCGATAATAGTCGCCGGGGCCGGGGTTATCAAAAGCCCTGATCAGCGAGCGGTGATGGCGTGAGGGATCAGCCTCGTCTGGCCGGTACATCATGAGCGGATTGAGGCCACCGATAAAACCAAAGGTGCCCAGATCCTCCGCCACACCATCCGGTCGTGTAATGCGCACATGCACATGCCCGGCGGGATAGGATAGCGGCAACACGGGGGGGTCCACAAGCACACGCTCGTAAAGGGGGCGAAAGCCCCAGGAGGTGAGCGGCAGAGAGGGTTCCAGCGTGTACGAAATCGGCTCGCCTGTATGGCCGTTCACTGGTGGCAGGATAAAGCAGTTGGTGGGAAAGACGGTGCGCGGGGAGAGGGCATAGTGGGTGCGTTCGTGGGGGGGCACGCCGCGCTCGCTGTTGCTGACATAGTCGGAGAAGAGCGACCACTCCAGGCGCGGCAGAGCGGGATCGCCGATCTGCACGGGAGCAAGCAGCGGCCATGGGTACTCGCGCCGCGCATCCTGTCGCTCCAGCATAAAGAGGTCATCGTCGGCGCACAGCGCCTGGATCGCTTGCCATGATGTGCCCTGCGACCCCTCACACACCACCTTCAGACGTGGGCGGTAGATGCCGGCCGGCAGATCCGCCGGGATCGGCAGCGAGATGGCGAGAGTCGCGGTGAGCGCGCTGCCCTGACGCACCATCTGCGCGCCGGCCACGTGCCGCGTCACCGTCCAGGGGTTCGCAACCTCCAGCTCCGCCTCCACTGGCAGGCCAGAAGGCGTGAGCAGGGCTGAGACCAGATTGCGCGTTGCTGGGAGTTGTTGCCCCGCCTCGTCGAACAGTCGCAGCCATGCCAGGCGCAGCGACAGGCGGAACGCGCCCAGATCGAGCGCAGGCACCTGCGCGGAATCGAGCCGCCACGTCATGGTGATCGGCACCATCCCGCCCGGTTGGCAGGGATGCGCAGGGAGGGAGCCGCGCGCCACCCAGTGGCCATTGACCAGCCGCTCGCCGACGGCGAACGAGAGCTCGCCAGGTGCTGCCGGCGGCAGCGGCACGCTTATCAGTATGGCAGGCGATCCTTCCAGGCCGATGCTCTCAAAGCGCGATAGCGCCCCTGGGTAGCCATAGTTGATCTGCACCGTGGATCCTTCCGGCGCAAAGAGCGACGCGGAGAACCCGCCATTCGCATCCGCCACAGCACACACCCAGTCAAGCGTCTCCACATTGCCGAGATACACGGTGGCGCTCGCGGGCACGGCTCCGGCCGCCCCGACGATGACGGCATGGCCACGGCCATCTACACCCTGAACACGGATGCGGTTCACATCCGGCGGCGCCTGCGGCAGCGGGCGCACGCCTGTGATCCAGATATCATCCACATAGGCTACGCTGTCCTCGCTTGTTTGCAGCGCAAGCTGTCCCGCCCCGACCAGCGCCAGATCGAGGTAATCAAGATATGGCATCTGATCTATGATTACTATCACGTGATCCTCGTACAACGTCACGCTGAGCGTGTGCCATCCCGCAGAAAGCGGCGCGATAGCCGCTCCCGACAGCTCGTGCGCGCCGGACGCATCCCATCGCGTCAGGATGACCTGTGTCTCACCGAGGGTCAGGGTGTAAGAGGCGGATGGCGACTGCCGCAGGTGAAGCTGTAACGTCCCCGCGAGGAGCTGCACGCGCAGGATCAGGCGGTGGTCTTGCCAGGGCACGCTGCTATCCAGGGTTGCACTCCCCGCGCCCTGTCCCACCAGATAGTGGTTACCGGACAGATCCTCTTCCCACTGCCAGCCGGCACCCAGCGTCCAATGATCGCTTCCCTGTTCGAGATCATCGAAAAAGAGCTGCAGCCAGTAAAAGTTATCCGCATGGCTGGCAGGGAGCGGCGCCAGTACGCCGCACAGCCAGCTCAAGATAAGCCACATGGTGAAGAGACTGGCTCGAACCCGATTTCCGCGCCCCCATCTCATAGGCAAGCTCCCCTTATCAATCTCGCTCCATTCTATCCGCTTTTGCCATGATACGAAATGTTGTCTGCTGGCCCAAAGCCCGGCGCACGTGTTCTGCAGCGAATGGCACTTGACACGCCCGCACAATGGGATATACTGGGGCGCAGGTTCCCAGCATACCCAAAGGAGGTATCTTGTCATGGCTTTCAAAATCACGGATGCATGCATCATGTGTGGTTCTTGCGAATATGAATGCCCCAATGAAGCGATCAGCGAGGGCGAGAACACGTACGTCATAGACCCGGACAAGTGCACCGAGTGCGTCGGTTTCTTCGATACGCAGCAGTGCTTTGAGGTGTGCCCGGAGGGCGCGCCCGTGGCGGATCCTGACCACGCGGAGAACCGTGAGCAGCTCCTGGCCAAGTTCAAGAAGCTACACCCGGACAAGACACCGAAATAGTGCTGACCGTTCGTGCGAGCTCTTACATCCCCCTCGTGATCGAGGGGGATGTTTGTGTTTGCGCCTCCAGAGGTTTTTGCCAGGCAATGGCAGCGCTGTATAATGGTGTCGGAGGGGTGAAACATGATACGCAAAGAACCTTCAGCCAAGACAGGTTTTGTCAGAGTAACCTTCATCCTGCCCCCGGCGATCTGGGCGGAGACGGTGCACCTTGTCGGCGAGTTTAACAACTGGAACCCCACCGCGCAGCCGCTTATCTGGGACCGGCAAGAGGAAGCGTGGACCATCACCCTGGAGTTGCCCGCTGGGAGACAGTACCAGTTCCGCTATCTGGTGAACGGCACAGAATGGCACAATGACTGGCAGGCGGACAAGTACGCGCCTAACCCCTTCGGAGGCGACAACTCGGTCGTTACGACCTAGCATCAGTGCTGGGAGGACCACATGTTTTCGCCTCCTGTGCCGACCCACGAGGAGAGAAGCAATGCCCAAAGTGGTTGACGCCCGCGGCAAGTCCTGCCCGCAGCCGGTCATCATGACCAAGCAAGCGCTCGCGGGCGAAGACGATGTCATAGCCATCGTGGACAACGAGATATCACAGCGCAACGTATCGCGTATGGCCGAAAAGCAGGGGTTCCAGGTGCAGATGGAGGCCAAGGCGGACGGCCTTTATATCCACCTGACCCGCAGCGCAGCGAGCCAACCGGAAGCGGTCACGTCGCCCGCATCAGCGGCGGGGGCGCTGGTCGTCCTCATCGGCGCCGACACGCTGGGGCGCGGCGACGACGAGTTGGGCGGCGTGCTGATGCGGGCCTTTTTGCACACGCTGACCGAGATGGACACATTGCCTGACATGATCATCCTGGTCAATAGCGGCGTCAAGCTCGCCGTTGTTGGATCTCCTGTGCTAGACGACTTGCGGGCCCTATCCGATGCCGGGGTGCAGGTTCTGGCGTGCGGGACATGCCTCGGGCATTACCGCCTGAAAGAACAACTGGCGATCGGTGAGATCTCGAACATGTACAGTATCGCCGAAGCGCTTCTGGGCGCGGGGCGGGTGGTCCGAATCTAGGGTTCTTATCTTGAGTTGAGGAGCCAACGTCTATCGTTATGTTCGGTCGGCTTCAGCGACATGCAAAGGAGTGGCTGCGCTGTCGGCAGCTTCCCTGGCCGCTCATCGCCAGCGGCGTGCTTTCCGAGCTGATATACCTGCTGTCGCTCTATCGCTTTCCCCTCTGGCGCTACTTCTACTACCCTCTGGTGGACCTGGGCAAGTTGACCCTGCATGACGTCGGTGCGGGCAACATCTTCCTCCTACTGGTGACGGCGCTGTTTTTGCTCTATGCTTGGGCATTGCGGCAGGCAGGCAGAGAAAGGTGGGCATACACGCGGGAAGTCGTACTCCTCTTTGCCTTTGTCTTTTCCGTTACGCTTCTCCTGGTCTATCCCTGGGGCGCGGCGGATCTCTACGACTATGCGCTGACGGGCAAGTTGCTGGCACACTACCGGGTGAACCCCTTCGTGGTTCCGCCTGCCAGCTTTGCCGAGGAGCCGTGGCTGGCCTATGCGCCCTGGGCCCATGCCACCGTCGCCTATGGGCCGGTGTGGGTGATCCTGGCGGCAGTAGCTGGCCGGGTCGCCGGCGACGATCTCCTCGCCAGCGTCCTCACGTTCAAGCTCATGGCCTGGCTCTTTTACTGGCTCGCGATCCTGCTAGTGATTCTCATCTCGCGACATCGGGCGGGTGGCAACACGCTAGCAGATATGCTCTTTTTCGCCTGGAATCCACTCGTCCTTCTGGAGACGATGACCAACGGGCATAATGATGTGATCATGGTCGCGTTCGTGCTCCTCGCGCTGCTGCTGGTGGCACGGCGCCGGACGGCCTGGGCTTTCGCGAGCCTGGCGGCCTCTGCGCTGGTCAAGTTCATGAGCGCAGCCATCTCTCCCCTGTTGGTCATCAATCAGTGGCAGCGGCACAATACCAGAGCCGCCAGAGTGCGCGCTGTCGCGGTGGGCCTGTTGTCATTCGGCCTGACGATCGCGGTGTTCTCGCTGCCCTTCTGGGAGGGCGAGGATCCCCTGGCGCTGGACCGTCGCTCCAAGATGTTCACCACCTCGATCCCAACGCTGATCATGCTGGCGCTGCAGGGACGCATTGGCACGGCGAAGGCGATGGAGGTGGCGCAGGTCGCGGCGATCCTTGCGCTGGGCGCATTTGGCCTCTACCTCGCGCTGCGCATCGGTCGTTCCCTCTCATCGCTCATCCGTGCTTCCTTCGAGATCAACTGGTTCTACCTGGCGTTCTCGTGTCTCTGGTTTCAGCCGTGGTACCTGGTCTGGCTGGTCGGGCAGGGGGCCGTAGATCCTGGGGCCGCGCAACGCGAACGGGCGTGGCTTTTCTCGTTGACCGCCCTGTGGAACTACTATATCTTCGGGTTTCTGTGGTTCCAGCGCGGCTTTAGGCAGCTCTCGCTGTTTCAGATGCGGGCGTTGGCCGGGCTGCTAATCGTCCTTCCGCCGCTACTGCTCTGGCTCGGGCAGCTGCTGCGCCATCGCTGGAAACTACAGACAGCATAGAGGGCCGGGCGCCCAAGCCAGAGCTGTCGCCCCTCCACGTCGCGTTGAGCGGACACAGCGATTGACAAATCTCCCTTTTTGCGTACCATAGCGTGGCAGTCTGCTGTGCTGGGCCTAGCGGGATGACGCGGAGCGCGGCCGAGGAGAAGAGCGTGTTCAGAAGAAAAGATCCGATGCTGACGAGCGGCAAGATAGAGACGGTTTTGGGACCAAATACGAGCTTCAACGGGCACCTGCAGACCGACGGAAATCTGCGCATCGAAGGGCTCTATGAAGGGGTCATCGAGACCCTAGGGAACATCATCATCGGCCAGACGGCGCGCGTTAAAGCGGATATCATAGCGCATTCCATCCAAGTGTGGGGAACGGTCGCGGGCAGCATCAACGCCAACGACCGGTTGGAGATCCTGCACACTGGACGCGTCTTTGCCGATGTAGTGGTGGACACCCTGCTCATTGATGACGGCGGCGTCTTTCGCGGTAAGTGCGTCATTCGCGGCGCAGAAGGCGACCCTCTGGCGCAAGAGATGGACGCCGAAGAGGATGCCTCGATGGATGAATCGGAGCCGGATGAGGATACCACAACCGCGACATAGCACAGCGCGCCGCTAATCCGCCGCCCGTACGGCAACCCGCGCCATCTCCGGCACGTCGGCAGGCACGACCATCTCGGCCGTTTCTTCCACCCACGCCACCGCCCGCGCCAGTTGTCGTCGCACGCACGCGCGGGACCAAAAGCCCAGCGCCAGCGGGCTAAGTTCCAGCGTCAGCAGTCCCGCGTAGCCATTACGCCGCAACATCTGCACTAGCGCCGCCAGTGGCAGGATCCCCTCCCCAGGCAACTGGTGATGCTTGATGTAGCTTTGCAGAACGCTAAGATCGAGAAAAGCGGGCACGGGCCGCAGATCGCTCAGATGAATGTTGGCAAGCCCCTCCCGCAGCAGAGCGTAAGCATCCAGTGGGCTACATGGCATCGAACCCACATGCGCCGTATCCAGCGTCGTGGCCAGACTTTCACGCGCAGCAAAGTCGGCAAGCGCTGCGATATCGAATAGCTCGAGCTCACGATCCGCCGCGCAGAACAGGCCAGGCGTCTCCAGCGCGATAGGGACGCGACTGGCAGATGGGCCCCTTCGCCACTGTGCCAACGCTGCCAAAAAGCGTCGCCCCATCGCCGTCTCGGCAATGCGCCGCAAGCGTGGCGCGTGCAGCACAACCAGCGGTGCAGGGGATAGCTCGACAGCATACCCCAGGAGGCGTTGCAACACGATAGCTGGGTCTGTCCAGCCGGGCAGGGGTAACACTGGGGGATGCACGCTGCGGATCGCCAGGCCGTATGCCGCGGCCAGCCTTCCGGTGACGGCAGCACCGCGTCGCAAAGGCTCTGGCCCCAGCACCAACTCGACGCCATCCAGCCCCGCCTGTTGCGCCAGCGCGAATGTGGTCGCGAGAGGATAGGTGTATAGTGAGCCGGTGGAAAAGGATAGGTGCAGGGTGATCGGTGTCTCCTTATGGAAAAGTCAAACAGAGATTAGGTGATTGCGCACAGCCTGGACCACTCGTATTATTGGGGAGGCGGAGCGGTCGCAGCGCCTGCTCCCTTGTCATTGCGAGGGCAAGGCCCGAAGCAATCTCCAACCATCCATCCAGGAGATTGCTTCGCCGCAGTGCGGCTCGCAATGACAGCGCCGCATGTCATGGCGAGGGAGCAGTGCGACCGCAGCGCCTGCTCCCTTGTCATTGCGAGGGCAAGGCCCGAAGCAATCCCCAACACCACCCATAGAGGGAGATTGCTTCGCTCCCTTCGGTCGCTCGCAATGACAGGGTGGATTGTCCAACCTCTATTTGCCTCCTTCAACAGATGTGCGCTAGGCGTGCTGGTCAGCGGTTAACGATGCCGAATCATAGTCGCGGTAGAGCTGATGCGCCATGATATAGTGCATCACGCTATCAGGCACCTGGTAGCGGATCGGCCATCCCATGGCGACACGCCGGCGCAACTCGGTAGAAGACACCGACAGCTCTGGACTATCAAGGATGATGAGCGATTCCCGCAGGCCGGGAAGTTGCGCTTCCAGGTGCTGGATATCAGGCGCATGCCCGGGTCGCCTCATCAGCACCAGGCGCGCCAGGCGGATGATCTCGGCGGGGTCGCGCCACGCCAGCAGGCCGGCAATGGCATCCTGTCCCATGATAAAGTAAAGCTGCGACCCTTCGCCCCACTCCTGCTTGAGCAAACGTAATGTGTCCACCGTGTAGGATGGCGCTGGGCGCTGCAAGTCCACCCGACTCAGCGCAAAGGTGGGATTGCCCGCGATCGCTAGCTCGATCATGCGGCAGCGGTGCGTGGCGGGCGTGGTGTGCTGGTTCTGCTTGAAGGGGGAGGCCTGCGCGGGTACAAAGAGCACGCGGTCGAGCTGCAGCCGGACGCGAGCCTCTTCGGCGATGACGAGATGGCCGTTGTGGATGGGATCAAAAGTGCCGCCAAGCACGCCAATAGCCGTCGCTGCCCTCGCCGCCACCCCGCTTACGCGCTCTAGTGCCATTCCAGTTCGATATCTCCAATATAGATGGTGTCGCCGGGTTGCACGCCCGCCTCTCGCAGCGCATCGTGAATGCCCATGGCGCTCAGGATGCGCTCAAAGCGCAACACCGCCTCATCGCTGGCCCAGATGGTGCGACGGGCGATGCGCTCGACCCTGGCGCCGCGCACGCGAAACCCATCTGGCTCGCGCACGATCTCAAACGGCTTTTCATCTACCGGCTGCGGTCGAAACACCTTGATCTCAGGCTCCGGAACGGCTAGCGGCGCCTCGTCGAGCATCTGCAACACACGACGGAGCAACTCCGGCACACCCTGTCTGGTTGCCGCCGAGATCGCCATCGCCGGCTTGCCCTGCCTTTCCAGCACCCTTTTGACTGTGGGCCATTGCTCCTGCGCCTGTGGCAAATCCATCTTGTTCAGGACGACGAGTTGCGGTTTGGCCGCCAGAGCGGGCTCGAATAGCTCCATCTCCAGATTGACGCTCTCCATATCCGTCAGCGGATCAGCAGATGCGCCATCTAGCAGGTGGATGAGGACACGTGTGCGCTCCGCATGGCGCAGAAACTGATCCCCCAGCCCCACGCCACTGTGAGCGCCTTCGATGAGGCCGGGCAGATCGGCGACCACAAAGGTGCGATCATCCAACGCGACGACTCCCAGGTTAGGCTCTAAGGTGGTAAAGGGATAATCGGCGATCTTGGGTCGTGCGGCGCTGATCACCGAGAGCAGAGTTGACTTGCCTGCGTTTGGCACACCGACGATGCCTACATCGGCGATGAGCTTTAGTTCCAGTTCCAGGGTGCGTCGTTCCCCCTCATCGCCTCGCGTGGCGATACGAGGTGCCTGGTCTGTCGGTGTGGCGAAAGAGGCGTTGCCTCGCCCACCCTTTCCTCCCCGCGCCACCAGCACGCGCTGGCCGGGCTCAGTCAAGTCCGCGAGGAGCTCGCCGGTCTCGGCGTCGCGCACGATTGTGCCGGGCGGGACCTCGATGAGCAGGTCCGCGCCGCGCTTGCCATGCTGATCCTTGCCACGACCGTCCTCGCCAGGTTCAGCGCGAAAGTGTGCGCGATGGCGAAAGGCAATCAGCGTGTTGAGATGGGGATTCACGACCAGGTAGACATCGCCCCCATCACCGCCGTTTCCGCCGTTCGGCCCGCCAAACGGCACATACTTTTCGCGGCGAAAGCTGATGACACCATCACCGCCCTTGCCAGCCTGGACGGAAATCTTGGCCTCGTCGAAGAACACTCGCCCTCCAGACACAGGAACACTCCGCAACCTGTCGGCGCATAACACAGCCACATGTCGCGTTATTATACGACGCTTTGCGAGTCTCGCCAAGCGTCGCGCGAGCCGGGGGCTGGATCAGCAGGGTAGGTCTGTGCGAGATTTAAACATCTCTCCACAATCTCTCGACATTTGGCGGCTAGAATGATCGCCATGGAAGACGATACCTGTCTATGGGGCAAGTCATGATCACGACACGTCAGATTGAGTTCATCAGCGAGCTGATCTCATCACCGATCGGCATGGCACGAGACGCGATAGCGACGGATCGCCCACGCGCTGATCCGCTTGCATCCCGTCTGCTGGATCGTTTTGCCCCCATCAGCCTTGCCGAGATGGATGATGTGGCCCTGCTGGATCGCAGTGACACCAAATACGTGATGAACATACAGCAATTCCATCGCGCTCTGGCAGCACTCGCCGACAGCTACCGCATTCTGGAGATCGAGGGGATGCGGCTGCACCACTACCGGACGCTGTACTTTGACACGGTGGAGCTGGCGCTCTATCACGCGCATCACGCTCACAAGCGAAACCGATACAAGGTGCGCAGCCGGCAATACGTGGATAACCATCAGGCGTTCTTCGAGGTCAAGTGCAAGATCGGCAGAGCTCGCACGATCAAGAGTCGCACGCCGACGCGCGGCCTGGTCACTCGCATCACGCCAGAGCTCAAGCTCTTTGTGAACATGCACTCTTCACTGACCGCCGAGCTCTTAGAGCCGGCTCTGTGGAACGAGTTCTACCGCGTCACGCTGGTCGGCGAGCGCCGTCGCGAACGCCTGACCCTGGACCTGGATGTACAGCTTCGCAACGATCGGCGCGCCGCCGCGCTGACCGACATCATCATTGCCGAGCTGAAACAGGATCGCTTCGAGCGCGATTCCGACTTTGCGCGGCAGATGCGCGCTATGGGTATCCGACCCACGCCATTCAGCAAGTATTGTATCGGTGTAGCGCTGCTCTACCCCAATGTCAAACACAACAGCTTTGTGCCGCTCTTGCAGCGGCTCGACGAACTAAGCGGAGGGGATGGGAATGCTTGATGGACTCGGGGGCTTTATGTTGGGCGCCGTGTTCAACTTGGCTGTCGCCCTGGTGATCGTCAGATTCATCTACTATCCGTTCACGCAGAATAAGAACTATGTTTTCACTTTCTTGGCGTTCAACACTGTCATCTACTTTGTCCTGGCCTTGCTGACCAGCGTAACCGTCAGCGTGGGAGTGGGGTTCGGCCTGTTCGCCATTTTCTCGGTGCTGCGCTACCGCACCGATCCGATACCGATCCGCGAGATGACTTATCTCTTTATCATCATCGCCCTGCCGGTGATGAACTCGGCGCTAACGTCAGGAAACGAGTGGGGAAGGCTGCTCGCAGCGAACGGGATGATGGTCGCCCTGCTTTACGTCCTCGAGAGGGAATGGGGATTCCGCTTTGAGGCGAGCAAGAGGATCGTCTATGAGAAGGTCGAGCTCATCAAGCCAGGCAATACAGAGCAGTTGCTCGCTGACCTGCGGGAACGCACCGGCTTGCCGATAAAGCGCGTCGCCGTGGGCCGCATTGACTTTCTGCGCGACGTTGCTGAGCTCAGAGTGTACTATGATGAGCGAAGAAACGGGACATTGGCGCGCGTGCAGAGCTTTGCTGACGAGTCAGAGAACGACCAGGCATAGAACGCCGGGCTTTGATGCCGCACGTGGCTTGTGCGACCACCCACAACTGGAGGCGGCCGTGCAAGACGTAGAGCGTATGTTATGCACCCGTCGCGGCGAGGAGCATCCGCTCTTCCTGGCGATAGACGCTATACAGGCCATCGTACTGCTTGATCGCTGCCGAGGATGCCTGAAACGGCACGCCCGATCTCGCGGCGGTTCTGCTCAACCGATGCTCTATCAGGCCCGCGCCCACGCCGGCCAGCAACGCGGCTCCCCACCCGGCGATGTCGGGCGTCAGCGCCAGCGCGACCGGCTTGCCGGTGACGGCAGCGATGATCTCCCGCCACAGCGCGCTCCGTGCGCCGCCGCCGAACAGCACCAGCGCCTCCACCTCGCCCGCCGTTTCCTCCATGATCGCCAGATTCGTGCGAATCTGGAAGGCGACCCCCTCCAGCAGCGCGCGCACGATGTCACCCGCGCCGGTAGCAAGTTGCAGGCCGAGATATGCGCCATGGGCATCCGGTTGCCAATGTGGGCTGGTGGCACCCGCCAGATGTGGGTAGAAGCGCACGCCATTCGCGCCGGGCGGCGAGCTCGCGGCCAGCGCCGTCAGCGCGTCGTAGGACATATGCGGGAAAAGGGTGCCGCGCAGCCATTTGAGCGCCGCCCCTGCGGTGCCCACCACGCCCTCCAGATCCCAATATCCCGGCACGACAAAGGGAAAGAGCGGGATCCGCGCCTCTCGCTCAAAGGCCGGATGATCGGCCAGGACGGAGATGGCGGTGGCCGTGCCCAGCGATACAGTCGCCACGCCGGGCCGGATGCGCGCGCCCAGCGCCGCGCACTTTTGATCCTGCCCGCCGACAATCACCAGTGCCTCGTGCCCCAGCCCCAGCCGGTCCGCCACGTGGGGCAGGATCGGCCCCACCGGCGTCCCCGCCCAACGGACTGTGGGGAGCCGCGCGGGAGAGAGATCGAACGCGGCCAACAGCTCATCGCTCCACGCCAGGCGCGTTACATCGTAGAGGAGCGTGCCGCCGGCCAGCGAGTGATCGGTTACAAGACGGCCGCTAAAGCGCCGCACGAGGAAATCGTGGGCCAGGAGGAATGCCGCGGCCTCGCGATACAGGTCAGGGCAGTGTTGGCGCAACCAGAGCAGCTTGGGCAGCACATAGACCGCGCTGGCGCGCTTGCCCGTGAGGCGATACAGCGTGGGCAACGAATAGCGCGCTGTGATCGCGGCGGCCTCGGCGCTCGCGCGTGTGTCGAGCCAAGTGATTGCCGGGCCAAGCGGCTGTCCGTCGGCATCTATGGGCACAAAGGAGATGCCCTGTGAGCTGACGCTGAGCGCGGCCACTCGCTCGCCGGAGACGCTTGCAGTCGCCAGCGCCTCCCGGATCGCCCGGCATGTCAGCGCCCACCACTCCTCTGCGTCTTGCTCTGCATGGCCAGGCGCCGGCTGGGACAGGCCATACTCCAGATACGCCGAGCCGAGGAGCGTGCCGTCGGGCGTGTAGAGCGCGGCCTTGCAGCCTGTCGTGCCCAGGTCAATCCCCAGCAGCGCCGGCGTTGACATCCTCACCCCTCCACTGCGGATGCGCGTGATACTCGCGCAGGAACGCCGCCAGCTCTGCCACCGCGTCGCGCAGGCACGCCTCGCCCAGCGCCGCCGTGGCGGCGGTGGGCGCGCCGATCAGCCCCTCCTGGCTCTCCTGGATGTACCAGCTCGACCAGTAGACGCCGCCGACGGACTCGGTGGCCGGGTCGTCGCCGTTGTAGAAGCGCGAGTGGTAGCGCATGCGATCCACGTCGCTGGCCGCGGCCATGTCCACCGGCTGCGCGAGGTATAGCATCAGCGAGGTCTCAAACTCGCCGCCATGACACGATGCGCCGGGTCCGCCGCGCCGCAGCCACTCATAGGCGCGGCGGCAGAAAGCGACCGGCGAAACGACGGCGGGATAGATCTGGCAGTCATCTGCGATCTCGCGCACCACGTTCTTTAGCGTATCGGCATGCTGGCCGTGGCTATCCACCAACACCAGCCGCCGGACGCCCATCTCGGCGAGGGAGCGACAGATATCATAGATATAGTCGTGGAGGACGGAGAGGCGGACGCGGAAAGTGCCCGGCCAGCGCTGCATCACGCGCGGCGAATAGCCCGCCCACACCGCCGGCAACACCAGCACCGGAAACTCATCGCCGATCACCTCCGCGGCGCGCCGCGCATATGCCTCGGCGATCACTACATCGGTGCTCACCGGCAGGTGTCTCCCGTGCTCCTCCGTCTGCCCCACCGGTAGCAGCACCACAGCGCCTTGCGCGATCTTGGTCTGGAGCTGCGGCCAGGTGTGATCCGCGAAATAGATGGACATAGTGGCCTCCTCAAACGCCTTAGAGGCGAGGTCGTGTCGTCCCAAGATGACGGCACCATCTTAACCACCCCGCGCCGTTTTGTCCAGCGACGCTGATGGCCCGATGCGGGCACCAGCGGCCGGTGCCCTGCCCGCAGACGATGGTTTTGACAAAGTGCCGAACGCCAGGTATGATTGGAAAGACCGATGAGCGACAAAAACGACAGCCGCAACCCCACAATCGAGCTCGCCGGCCAGCGCGACCTGACCGCGCTGCGCATCCTCGGCGTGCGGATTGACGATGTAACGATGGCCGAGGCCGTCGCGCTGGCCGACGCGTTCGTGCAGTCAGGGGTCCCACACCAGATCGCCACAGTCAACGTCGAGTTCATCATGACGGCACGCCGGAACGCGCTCTTTCGTCAGACGCTGGAGCAGGCGGCGCTGTGCGTGCCGGATAGCGTGGGCGTCCTGTGGGCCGCGCGACTTCTGGGGCATCCGTTGCGCGGCCAGGTGGCGGGGGCAGATCTCGTCTGGGAGCTGGCCGCCCTGGCAGCGGCGCGTGGGTATCGGCTCTTTCTGCTGGGCGGCGCGCCAGGTGTGGCGGAGCAGGCGGCGGCGCGACTACAAGGTATCCACCCGTCGCTCCAGATCGCGGGCACCTACGCCGGCTCTCCCGCCCCTGCCGAGGAGAAGGAGATCGTGGCCCGCATCCGGGCTACGCAGTCGCATATCCTGCTGGTGGCCTACGGCGCGCCGCAACAAGACCTGTGGATTGCGCGTAATATAGGTGAAGTGGCGGTTCCCGTGGCGATGGGCGTCGGCGGGTCGCTGGATTATATCGCCGGGGCGGCCGTGCGCGCGCCCCTCTGGTTGCGCCGCCGGGGCCTGGAATGGCTCTATCGGCTCTGCCGCCAGCCCTGGCGTTGGCGGCGCATGCTGGCGTTGCCGCAGTTCGCGGCGCTGGTCGTGCGCAGCCGCATTGTGGAAGGATGCGCGACGCCGTTTCGGCGTCGGGTGATCGGAGAAGACGAGGAGATAAGATGAGCAAACGCTGGTACGCCATGCTGCTCTTGGTTGGCCTACTCCTGTTGGCGTCCGCCCTCCCCGTGGCGGCGCAGGATCCGGTGACCATCATCAGCAGCGAGTTCTATGTTGTAGTGCTGAGCGATGGCCGTCTCGACATCAAGTACACACTGGTATTCACCGAGAACGAGTCGCGGACGCAGATCACGCAGCTCGGCCCGCTCACCGCGCCGCACACCATCCTGCAAAGCTACGGTGAAGGGCCGCAGGGCCGCTTCACCACCACTCTGACCCCCTACAGCGGCGACAGGAACTCGTACACGGTGCGGTTTGGCCAGCGCACCACCACAGGAGAGCAATACACCATCTTCGTCCATTACACAGTGGACCGCTCCGTCTTTGATGCCACGATCATCAACAACCAGGACTACCGTGTCATCGGCTGGGCGCCTTTCCAGTGGTCGCTGCCGATCCAGCGCCTGCTGGTTACACTCGTGCTCCCCATCGAGCTTGCTGCCGACATCAACGAGCCCGAAGAGGTAACGGATGCCATCGTGGACCAGACTGGCCTGGTGACCGGCGACATCAGCCGCTTTGATCGGTGGGTGTATTTCCCCACGCCAGATGAGACCTCAGGCAAGAACTACCTGTCTATCTACATCGAGGAGCGCAATCTACCGGCGATGGGCAAAGTCGAGCCCAAGATATACCTTCCCGGCACGGTGATCTCGGTAACCAAGGAGACGCCGATCCCGCTCAACCTGCCCACCGCGCCGCCCATCGGCCCGGCAACGCCGACGGCCACCTCCGGGGGCCGCCTCTCATCCGGCGCGATCGGTCTCTTTCTCTGCCTGACGCTCTTTGTAGTGGGCAGCGTGCTGGCGCTGGTGGCATGGGCTGTGCGCCGTGGCCGCAAGAAGGAGCCGGTGTACCAAGCGCCAGAGATCGAGATCGAGACCTTTGAGACGACAGACGTGGTCCCCGATCTGGATGCCATCGAGACGGCGTTCTACATGGGCAACTCGGCCAAGACGATCTCCCTCATCATCTTCTCGCTGGTGCAACGCGGCGCGCTGACCGTGCTCAACCGCAACCCGCTCCAGCTCGAGATCACGAATGCCAACTTGGCCGAGGCGGAGTATGAGAAGGCGCTCATCGCCGCGATCCAGCCAGACGGCACGGTAGACCAGGCCCAGGTGCCCAAGATCCTGGAGGCGGTGGCTGCCTCGCTGCAACCCAAGATCTGGAACGCCGACCCAGTAGCAACGCGGCAGGCGTCGCAGCGCAAGATAGACACCGCCTGGGAGGAGTACGAGCGCGAGCGGCGCACCATACCGCCCGTGGTGTGGCGCAGCCCACAAAGCTGGAACCGCCCGTATGTCCCCTGGATCATCATCAGCGACCGGATGGGGCGGGAGAGTGCACCGCAACCCGCAGGCGATCTCGGCGCGCCGTTCGCGCCTATTCGTCAGGCCGCGCAGGAGCTGACGACGCCCATCGAGTCGTGGGCGCGCGAGGTTACCGCCGGCGTCGAGTCGGTGATGAGCGAGGCGGCGGGACGCATCGAGGCGCTCGGACAGCGCATCCTGGGCCGCACGCCCCAAGACGCGAATGCCCCCGGCTATGACGCCTGCCACAGCGCCTGCCATTCGGCCTGCCACAGCGCCTGCGTGCACGACGCCTGCCACAGCGCCTGCGTACACGACGCGTGTCATTCGGCGTGCCATAGCGCCTGCGTCTGCCACTCCGCTTGCCATTCAGCGTGTCATAGCGCGTGCGTGAGCCGCTTCTAGAATCGAGAGCCATGCGGGACCTACAGAGCTTTGCTGACGAGCTGGTGCGCTCCACCAGAGAGTATATCTACATCCGGCCGGAGGATGGCCTGATCATCCTGCGCCCTAACCGCGTGCACCATCTCAACGCCACGGCAACCGAGATGCTCAACCGGCTCTACGCCGGGGAGCAAGTGCCGGACGTGCGGCAGTTAGCGCGCGAGATGGCGGACAAATACCGGGTGCCCGCGGAGCGCGTGGAAGCGGACATGGAGAAGCTACTGATCAGCGTGGCCGCGCTGTTACAGGATCGCGTTTGCGCCGCGCCGGCGGTGGTTACGCGGCCGTTCGGCAGCGTGGCGCGCGAGCTGCCGGTGCTGTCGGAGATCGCGCTGACATACCGGTGTCAGAATCGCTGCACCTTCTGCTACGCCTCGGCCCCCGACCGCGGGCCGGCGGTGCGCGAGATGACGACCGATGAGGTCAAGCAGGTGATAGATCGCATCATGGACGAGGCGCATTGTCCTACCGTCTCCTTCACCGGCGGCGAGCCGACGCTGCGCGACGACTTGCCGGAGCTGATCGCCTATGGCAAGGCGAAGGGGATGCGCGTCAACCTGATCACCAACGGGCTGCGCTGCGCGTCGGCGGAGTATGTGGCGACGCTGGCCGCCGCCGGCCTGGATTCAGCGCAGGTGAGCCTGGAGGCCGGCTCCGCGGCGCTGCATGACGCCATCGTGCAACACGAGGGCGCTTTTGCCCGCACCACAGCGGCTGTGCATCTGCTGCGCGCGGCGGGCATTCACACGCACACGAATACGACCATCTGCGGCGGCAATCGGGAGCATCTACTGGAACTCGTGGACTATATCGCGGACGAGCTGAAATCCGAGTACTTTTCCATGAACATGGTCATCCGCACCGGCACCGCTTTGTGTCATCCGGAGGATGACATCAAGTACAGCGAGGTCGGCGCGTACATCACACAGGTGCAACAGCGCGCCAAAGAGAAGGGCACACGGCTGGTCTGGTATTCGCCGATTCCCTACTGCTTCTTCAACCCCATCACGCACGGTCTGGGCAGCAAATCGTGCGCCTGCGTGGACGGATTGCTCTCGGTGAACCCGGCGGGCGAGTTGCTGCCCTGTTCCAGCTTCGGCCAAGGGATTGGCAGCTTGTTGGAGCGGCCGTTTGCTGAGGTCTGGTACAGCCGCACGGCGCGTTACTGGCGTAACAAGGAGTTTGTGCCGCCTCCCTGTCAGCGCTGCGAGATGCGCCACATCTGCTGTGGCGCGTGCCCTCTGTATTGGAGCGAGCGAGGCGGCTTCGCCGAGCTGGAGGGCGTGGCGCCAGGCGCGCTCCCCTTGGCGCAGACGCTATGGCGATTGAAAAAGCGGCTCTGGAGCGGCACAGAGGGTGTCGGCCTGGCAGAGCGGCGCTGACCACGCGCGGCAAAGGAGAAAAGGAGGCCCATGAGCCCACAGGTGGCGTTGGCGAACTTTCATCGCTATGTTCAGGAGAACATCACCCGCATCTCGGCGCTATACCGCGAGATAGAGGAGATTCAGTACCGCTTTAACGATATCTACGGCAAGCTGCAGAGCCAATGGCAAGAGAGCGTAGAAAAGACAGCGTCGCAATTGCAGCAGGCCGAGCTTCCGGCGGCCCAGGCGGAGATGCTGCGCGGCTACCAGGAGCAGGAGCGGCAGAAGCTGGAGGAGAGGATCGGCCAGCTCCGCCAGCAAGTCGCCGAGAAGCAGGAGACTGCTGAGGCAGCGCTCAAGGAGGCGCAGGCTGAGCTCCAGCGCGTGCGGGAGCTCAACCCGGTACTCAATGAGCGGGAGGAGGCACTCAAGGCGCGCTCCCGTAGCGAGACCGACGCCATCGCCGCCGTGGAACAGCAGATCAGATCCTCCGGCCTGGGCGCGCGCCTCTTTGGCAACAACGAGCTCCGCAAAAAACTGGAACGCTTGCGCAAGCAGCATGCGGAGACATTACAGCAGCTCAAGGCTGTGCGCGAGGAGTGGCAGACAAAGAAGAAGGAGCTGGCCGAGCGACAGGAGACGCTGCGCGCGGCCTGGGAAAAGGCAAGCATCGAGCTGGCCCAGACCAAGTCCGAGCTGGATTACCTGGAGCTGAATGTGGCTACGCTGGCAGCGCAACGTGGCGCGCAACGTATGCTCGCCGAGCTGAAAGAGGCTCCGGCGGGACGAGGCGCCCTCTACGACGCCATGGCCGAGATTGCCCAGATGAATCAGCAGCTTGAGCAATATCGCGACGGGATCACCCGGGTGGCGGAGGCGCTGGGCGTGCTCACCGGCATCCGCACCGGCATGGAGCGCTTTGAGCAGAGCGTGGCCAAGCTGTACGAAGAGCAGGAGCGTTTCAACCTCAAGCCGCTCAAGGTGGACGTGCCGCGTAGCGTGGTCGAGTTCCACAACATCTGGGCCGAGTTTCGCGGCAAGGTCAAGGACGAGAAGCACCTGGGCGCCAACCCGCTGGAATTCAGCAAGATCGCCGCGGATTATGTCCAGAAGCGCCTGACAGAAGAGACAATCAAGGACATGTTCGAGCAGATGGGTAAGGCGCTCTCCGCTGCCGCCAAGGCGTGGAAGTAGTCGCAGCTCGGAAGATCATCGTCCAGATATCGCAGCAGTAAGGAGGAAATGTGAGCAAGAGGCTTCTGGCCTATGGTGCTATCGTTCTCGCCATCCTGTTCTTGCTTCTTGGCCTGATCTTTCTCATCGCCGCGGATAGCACGAGTCGCCTTCTAACGGCGGTGGCGCTGCTGGCGATCGGCGGCGCGCTGTTGGTCTTGGCCATTGGCATCCTGCGTCGTCTCCGGGAGCTCCATCCGGACAGCCTGGATATCGCCGTCGTTGACCTGGCGCGCCGCGTGGGCGGCGAGGTCTCCGTCTCGCAGGTGCAGGCTGAGCTCCAGGTGCCAACCGGCACCGCGCTGGAGACGCTGGAGCGGCTGCGCCGCCAGGGACAAGCGCAGCTCGAGCCGCGCGCCGGTCGCACCGTCTATCTCTTTAAGGGTGTGCTCCCCGCGAAGGCGGTGCGGCGCTGCCAGTATTGCGGCACCGAATTCGCCATGCGCGAGGCGATCTACCAGTGCCCCAACTGCGGTGGGCGGGTGGAAATCATCAAAGAGTAGAGGACTCTCGTGCGGTTACGCCATGCTCTGCCTCTTGCGACACAGCGCTTGCCCTCCGAAAAGCTCGGATGAGAAGGCACTCTGTCGCGTTTATCGCTCTCGGCATCCTCGTCCTGATTGGCCTGCTGTTGGTGTGGCAGCGGCCATGGAAGCGCGCGGCAGACGCGATACCCTCGCCCGCGGCCGTCGCGCTGGCTACCGCCACAGGCAGCGCGACGCTCGCCACGCCCGCCAGGCAGGCGCTCACCATCGCGCCGACGCCGTTGCCGCTGCTCACGCGCCTGGCGCAGACGGATATCCCGGCACGCGATCCGTATGAGCTCGCAGCGCGCCTGCGCGGCGTGCCCACGCCGATCCCGCGGGTCGTCAACCCCTCGTCACCATCCTATGAGGTTGGCGACGAGGCGATCTTCTGGCTGTCCGATCTGGATGCCAACCGCCAATATACGATCACCGCCACGCTCCGCCACATCTCGCCACATCTCTATATGTGGGTGCAAAATGGCGAGTCGGTGAGCGACGGCGCGTTGGCGCTCTCGGCGCAAGAGTTCGAGGAGCGCATCTACCCCACGAACCGGCGCTACTTTGGCAGCGAGTGGACGCCGGGCGTGGACAATGACGTGCGCCTCACCGTGCTAAACGCGCGCTTTCACGGCGCCGCTGGCTACTTTTCCAGCAGTGACGAATATCCCCGCGCTGTCAACCCGTATAGCAATGAGCGCGAGATGTTCTACATCAATCTGGCAGCGCGCCAGCCCGGGACCACAGAGTACCATGGGACGCTGGCGCACGAGTTCCAGCACATGATCCACTGGCACCAGGATGCGAACGAGGAGGCGTGGCTGAATGAGGGCGCCGCAGAGTTTGCCGAGTTCGCCAATGGCTACAGCCAGCCAGGGGCGGCGGCGCTGGCGCAGAACACAGACACGCAGCTCAACACCTGGAGCGACGATCCCGCGGATGTGATCGCCCACTATGACGCCGCCTATCTGATGGCCGCCTATCTGACACAACGTTACGGCTCCGACATATTGCGCCAGATCGTCGAGCATCCGGCGAACGGCGCGGCCAGCGTTGCAGCGGTGTTGGCGGCGAACGGCGAATTTGCCGATTGGGATGAGGTCTTTGCCGACTGGGCGGTGGCCAACTATCTGCGCGGCTTGTTGGATGCCCCCGAGGCGGCACCCCTGCTGGCGCAGGCGAAATACCAGTACCGCGGCCTGAGCGCCCAGGAGCTGCCGTTCGCGCCACAGCCGGCCGCCACGCACCTCCGCTATCCGGTCGCACAGGAGGCGACAGTGCGGCAGTTTGCCACCGACTATGTGGTGTTGGAGGGACAGGGAGATGTGCGCCTCACCTTCACCGGCGCGCTCACCGTGCCGGTGGTACCTAATCGCCCCCTCAGCGGGCAGTACCAGTGGTGGTCGAACCGCGCCGACTATTCCGCTATGACCCTTACGCACGCCTTTGACCTGCGCGGCTTGCCACGAGCAACGCTGCGTTGCGCCCTCTGGTATGACATCGAAGCGGGGTGGGACTATGGCTATATCGAGGTCTCCACAGATGGCGGCGCCACCTGGCAAACGCTCCCTGGCCACCACACCACCACCGAGGACCCCAGTGGCCAGAACTATGGCCACGGTTACACGGGCGTGTCGGGCGGCGGCGCTACGCCGGTCTGGGTGCAGGAGGAGATCGACCTTTCCCCCTTCGCCGGGCAGCAAATCCTCCTCCGCTTCGAGTACATCACCGACGAGGGCGTGAATCGCGCCGGCTGGTGCGTAGATGATATCCGTATCCCGGAGTTGGGGTTCGCCGACGACGTGGAGACCGGTGAGGGGGAGTGGGTGGCTGTTGGTTTTCTGCGGATGGACAATGTGCTGCCACAGCGCTTTATCCTCCAACTCATCACGCTGGGCGATCAAGCGTCAGTGCAGCGGCTGACGCTGGACGAGGACGGGCAGGGAGCATGGGAAATCCGCGGCCTGGGGACGCTCATGCCGCGCGCTGTGCTGGCGATATCCGGCGCGACGCCGGTAACGACGGAGGCTGCGCGTTATCGTTATGCCATCACCCCGCTGGAGTGACCTCTGGCTTTTGCCGATTGGCCCACTCCAGCACATAGATTGTCGCGTCCTGCCCCAGCACGGTGAGATTCACCATGCGGTGGACGCGAAACGGGCTGACCTGCAGGTTATCCTCAATCAGCCCCCGCTCGCTGGATAGCAGCACTGCCCTGCCCATCGGCGCAAGCACCCGCGCCATCTCCGGGAAAAAGCGCTGGTAGAGCCGCGCGACCTCTTGCGGTGAGCCGATCTGCTTGCCAAAGGGGAGATTGGTAACGATCTTGTGCACTGACCGGTCGGGGAGGGGCAAGGCCCGCGCATCCCAGTGACAGAAGTGAATCCGCGAGTAGGGCAGAGCGTTTTGCGCCGCCGCCGCCAACGCCATCGGGTCCGCATCGCCTCCGAGAATCAGGTCCGCCTTGCCGCCAAACACTCTCTCCAGCAAGATCGTGCCCGCGCCACACATCGGGTCCACAAAGCGGTCGCGGTCGTGCGGCTGTGATAGGAGCACCATGGCCGCTGCGATGGTGGGGCGAAGCGATGCCGGGATGTGCACCAGTTTGTAGCGTCGGTGGCGCATCGTGCGATCCGACAGGCGAAGCATGACCGCGGCGAACTGATGCTGGATATGCACCCAGACCTCCAGATGCGCGTCCTCCGCCACCACCTTCCATCGCTCGTAGCGTCCCTGCAGCGCTCGCTGTACCGCTTGTTCCGCGTCCACCCGCCGAAACTCGTGGCCGCCGCGCTTTTGCGCCACCACGCGATACGTCAGCCGCTTGATGCGTTGCGGGTGCATCTCGCGATGCGTCGCCAGCGCTTCCTCCAGCGCGCTCCCAGTCAGGACCCCCTCCCGAAGCTGCTGCAACGCGCCGCGATGGAACGGCAGATCAGCGGTGTGATAGATGACGACGAAAACGTCCTCTGTTACACGCAGGTCAAGCAGTTCCCGCGCCGGCCCCTCGTAGCCAAACAACAACATGCCCGGCGCGCGCCTGACAAAGGACACGTCGCGCAGCTCTCTCTGGATCTCGTCCCAGGCCACCATCTCCAAACCCGGCATCGTCTGGGC
>JAIOAV010000029.1 GCA_019873665.1 Chloroflexota bacterium | reverse complement strand
GCGCCTGAGGGTGCGCATGGCTGTCATTGGCAGAGATGACGTCAATTTGTGTCAATAGGACAATAGTACGATTGCGCAAGAGGTGGAACGCCGGTATAGTACAAGTGATCAGATCAGGAACGCATCACTGATTGTTTCTGCTATTTCGTGTCCGCTCCCACATGCATTTGCCCCCAAAAGACCACGACAACAGAGGTGACCGGATGAAGAGCGCTGCCAGTACAGAGCGCCAGAGCCGAGTCCGCGCACTCGGTTTGTGCATCATCGCCATCGCCCTCCTTCTGGCTTACGGCTCGACCATTATTGCCGACTCGAGTGTGCAGGTGGCGGCCCTCGCTGGCGGGCTTGAAGTGGCCATCGTTACCGCCGGAGAATGGCAGGGAGAGGCGACGGTCGTCTATAACGCCACTCAGGACGAGTACCTGGTTGTCTGGCAAGACCGCCGCGCCGGCGGCCAGTGGGACATCTATGGGCAGCGGGTCTCCGGGGCGGGCGCGCTGGTCGGCGCCAATATCCCCATCTGTGTCGCCGCTGACGAGCAGATGTGGCCCCGCGTCGCCTACAACAGCACTGATAACGAGTACCTGGTGGTGTGGCAAGAGCGCAAGGTGGGACGCTGGGGCGTCTATGGGCAGCGCGTCTCGGCAACGGGCGCTCTATTGGGCTCTCGGTTTGCCATCAGTACCAGCGCCGTGCGTCAGGCGCAGGTGGACATCGCCTACAACTCCCGCCAGAACGAATATCTCGCCATCTGGCAGTTCATCACCACCTCCAGCATCTATGGCCAGCGTCTCTCTAACACCGGCGCGTACGTGGGTTCGCTCTTCCCCATCGTTACCGGTCTGAGCGCCCAGTGGGGCCTGGCGCGCGTTGCCTATGCCGAGGTAATGGACGAGTATCTGGTTGCCTGGAGCCAGCGCGGCACCATGCAGAACGACATATACGCGCAACGCGTGTCCAGCGCGGGAACGCTCTCCGGGGGCCGCATCCCCATCGCCGTCAGCGCCGGCGATCAGACGATCTCCGAGATCGCCTACGACGGCGGAAGCAACCGCTATCTCATCATCTGGACTGATGCCCGGACCAGTGATCAGACAAACTTGGATGTCTATGGCCAGCTTCTTGCCGGAAATGGCGAACTGGTCGGCGGTAATCTGCCCATTTGCACCGACGGCTCTTGGCAGCAGGCGGGAGGTGTGGCCTATAGCCCTGCCGCGGGCCACTTTCTCGTCCTGTGGGAGGACGGGCGGGATGAGGCCAACCGCAACGATATCTATGCGCGCCGCGTGAGTCCATCCGGTGGCCTGAGCGAGATCTTGCCGGTGAAGGCGCGTGCCACCAACCAGCAGGGGCCGCAAGTGGCCTGGGATACCAGCCGCGACCGTTACCTGGTCGTCTGGCAGGACTGGCGCAACTATGCCACCAGCTCGCATATCGACATTTACGGTGAGATCTATGAGCCCGCGCCCCCGCAGCCGACACCGACCCCCACCATGACGCCCACCGGGCCAACGCATACGCCAACCCAGACACGCACGCCCACGCTGACGCCGACGATCACCTTGACGCCCACGGCATCCAACACACCCACGCGGACGCTTAGCCCGACCCCATCGCCGACGATGCCGCCGCGTGAGGTGTGGTGCTACAGGGTAACCACGCCGCCATCCATTGACGGCGACCTTGCGGACTGGCAGCGCATCGGCGGCTCCTGGATGGGCAACGGAGCGGCAGGTTCTATTGGCAAGGACCCGATCCAGAGCCTGGAAGACCTGAGCGCCGAGATGTGGTTGCGGTGGGATGACACTAACCTCTATTTTGCCATGATCGTCTATGACAGCGCGCTCGTCGCCGATAGCGGCGACTCGCTGTGGCATGATGATAGCATCGAGCTGTCTTTGGACGGCGCAAACGATGCGGGCGCCGGTGGCGCTGATGATCATCGTTTCAGCATAAGCATCGCCGGTATCTTCTGGCATTTTGGCGGCGAGATAGACCCGACATGGCGGCTCGCTGTAAACGCGGCTGCCGGCAACTATGTCATCGAGATGGCAATCCCATTCTCGATCCTCACGAGCGTGCCCGTGAGCCCGGGCGCGGTGATGGGGATCAATGTGGGCATTCACGATGATGATGACGGTGGCTACTATGATACTTATCTGATTTGGGCGAACAACAGTACCAGCGATCCTGCCAAATTCGGCAAACTGATCTTTGCCATAGACCCATCAACGCCGGTGAAGACACTAACGCCGACCCCCACGTCGCCGACGGCAGACACACCGACGCCGCCGGCGACCGCGACATACACCTTGACCGCGACCAGAACTGCCACTGCGCCGCCGACCGCCACATCCGTGCCCAACGCCACCGCGACCTCGACGCCAACGGCGGTGCCAAGCCTGACGCCAACGCGAACCAATACGGCGACTACCACGCGAACGCCCAGCTTCACGGCGACGCAGACGCACACGCTGGCGCCTACCGCCACCTGGACACATACGCCACTGCCGACGGCGACACTGACGCGTATACCTACCAATACGGCTACTCGCACGCTCAGCCCGACTGCCACTGACACGGCGACTCTGCGCCCCACGTCCACAGCCACGCCAACCTACAATCCTGCTGCAACGGCGACGCCGACCATCCGCGCAGACAGGGTGCTCTATAGCTTTGAGGTGGGCGAGTCCCCCTTTATTGACGGGAGGCTGAATGAGTGGACGCCTGATGGCAAGGTGCTCATCCACGCTGGCAGCGTGGACAGCATGGGACCAGCCGGGGCTGTGATCAACGGGCCAAGTGATCTCAGCGCCGAGATCATGAGCCGCTGGGACGAGCTGGGCCTCTATTTGGCCATTCGCGTCTATGACGACATCTTGATCGCGGATAGCCCCTCTGCCATCTGGCACGACGATGGCATCGAGATCGCGATTGACGGTCTCGGCGACTGGCTCCTAACCGGCGCAGATGATCACTTTTTCACCTATTGCATTGACGGGCAGTTCACCGACTTGGCCCCTTCATCGGTGCAGAGGGCGATCCAGTTGCGCAGCGATGGGTACGACATCGAGCTAGCGATTCCGCATGACCTGCTGGGGGGATACCCGCTGCCGCAACGGATGGGACTCAACGTCGGGCTGCATGACGATGACGACGGCGGGACGTATGATGTCTATATGATCTGGTCCGGGAACAACACCCGCGACGCTGGCCTGTTTGGCAGCCTTGTCCCGCGTACGACGTGGTCAACACCCGCGCCAACCGCCACCGCAACGGCGACGGACACGCGGACGCCGAAACCCACGCTCACGCCGACGCCCCCGGCCACGGCAACGCCGACGCGGACGCTAGTGCCAACCACCACTGCGACAGCAAGTGCGGTGAACCCGACACCCACCTCAGCGCTAACGGCTACGCCCACGAGAACGCTCGAGCCCACCCGGACAGCGACACCCACGGCAACGCAGCCCCTGCCCACTCCCACGGCGACGCTTTCACTGACGCAGACGGCGACAGCCACACCGACGCTGACCGCGACGCTGACGCGCACGGCCACCTGGACAGCCACCGCCACCCGCACGGCGACGGCGACTGCCACGGCGCTTCCCTCGCCTGTCGTGGTCGTGCTGCAACAGGGACGGGATGGTTACAACGGCGTAGAGGACACGCACCTCGACGCTTGGTACGCCACCCGTGCGCTCGGCACGACGAATCAACTGGTGTTGCGCTCCGGTGATGTTCGCGCGCCGCTATTGCGCTTTGATCTCTCCTTCCTGCCGAACAACGCCACAGTGGCGTCGGCGGTTCTGGAGATGTATGTGGAGCGCGCCGTGTCGAATCCGATCCTGGCAGAGGCGTATGGCGTGCGGCGGAGCTGGAACTGGCGTGAGGCGACATGGCAGAAGGCCACAGCGACCGAGAACTGGGGGCTTGCCGGCTGCAACGACACGAACCTCGACCGTGCTGCCATGCCCGTCGCAGTGAGCACCGTCGGCCCCGGCACCACTTGGTATGGCTGGGATATCACCGCGTTGGTGCGAGAATGGGTCGCTGATCCGAGCAAGAACTATGGCGTTATCATCAAGGGCACTGGCACCGTCTCTGCGGAGTATGCGTTTATCTCCAGCGAGCACTGGTGGTTGACGAATCGCCCCAAGCTGACGATCACCTATGCCCTCACTGGGAGCGCGACGCCGGTTCCCACGCCGACTCACATCCCTTCGCTGGCGGCGACCCCGACCCACACGCTAGTTGCCACCGCGACGCCGATGACCTCGCCGACGCCGACAACGGCGCCAACCAACACGCCAACCGCCACCGTGACACTGCCCGCCTCCGGTCAGCAACTGGTTTTGCAGCAGGGGCTGGATGGCTACGATGGCGTCCGCGACACCTATCTCAACGGCTGGGATGCCAACACGAACTATGAGCCAAGCACAGACCTGCGCTGCCGCACCGACGGGATGCGCAACTCGCTTCTGCGCTTCGACCTGAGCCGCGTGCCGGCAGGGGCGCAGATCACCCGAGCGACCCTCTCCGTCTATGTCAGCACTGCCAGCCCGAACCCGATTTGGCTGGAAGCGTACCGCGTGCTCAGATCGTGGGAGCCCACCCAGGCAACCTGGTTGCGAGCGCGCGAGGGTGCTAGCTGGATCGCCGCGGGGTGTGACTATCCGGGACAGGACCGTGCCGCCACCTACAGCGCCACGACGTATCTCTCGCGCGCCCAGGCGTCCTACGACATGGACATAACCGCGCTGGTGCAGACGTGGGTCAACGACCCAGGAACCAACTATGGAATCCTGCTCAAGGGCAGCGGCGCATCCAGCACAGAGTATACGCTGGCCTCCAGCAATCACTGGGGCACTGCCTGGCGTCCCAAGCTCACCATTAGCTATGTCGGAGCTGCGCCGCTGGCTCAGGCCGCGAGCGCAGTAGCCACCAGCGGCAAGCCGGTGGCCGGGTTGGCCGATGATCCTGCGCCGGATGCGGAGGCTGAAATCGAACTGGCCGCAGAGACTGACGCGAGCGCCGAGGTGAGTGGCCACTTCCCGCCGGGCTATCCGACCCCAGTGCCCGTGATGTACATCATGCATGACTATCGCAACCTGGATACGGCGCGCGAGCGACCCGACTATGGCCCACTCGGCGGCTGGATGTGGTGGACATGGGAGCAGATTCATATTGGCCCAGGCCAGTTCGATTGGACCCTGATAGACAACTATGTTGCCCAAGCGTCCCAATACACGATCACCATGCCCAACGGCGAAGTGATCCCCAAACCGGTAGCGATCAGCATCGAGATCTATCCAGATGTCGGCCAGGACGCGACTCCACAGTGGATCTATCGTCGTTATATCCCCGATGCGCCGCAGATCAACGGCAGGTACTACGGATGGGTCGTTGACCCGGATGGCAGCGGCTCATGCCCCGCGTATGGCGCGCCGCGCTGGGGCGACCGCGTCTGGGAGACGTTCTTCAATGAGATGGTCTTGGCGCTGGGCGAGCGCTACGCCAATGACTCGCGGGTTAACTCGGTGTGGATCTGTAGCGGCCTGTATGGCGAGCTCATCGCCGGCTTCAACGCCTGCGGCTATCGCTACGACTTTTCGCGCGCTGGCGAGTTTGTCTGGTGGGTTTTACGCGCGATGGACACCTACCGCAAGGCGTTTCCGGTCAAGCCACTTTACATCCTCAACAGTGGCGGGTCATGCAATGGCACCCTGACAGGCCAGCGTGCGCGGAGCCTAGTGCCGCAGATCGGCATCAAACACAACACGCTGAACTACGATCTTCCGAACGACTATGGAAAGCAAAGCCAGAGCGGCTGCGGGCTGATGGAGATGATCAACCCGTATTCAACCACCATGCCAATCGCTTTCGAGCACTTTTTCGCCGCGAACCCGCATCAGACATACTGGTCCACCATCAACGGCCTGGCGCACCACGCTGACCTCTTTGACTTTCCCTATTACCCGGACAAGTGGCAGATCTTTGACCAGATCGCCGCCCTGAAGGGCCTGCTCCACGGCTACAATCAGTGGGATTTCATTGACCGCTATCTCGGCAAGAGCGTCGAGAACACGCCGGGCGTGTGGGTGATGTTCCGCGACACGCAGTATCCGATTGACATGCTAGAATGGAACGGCACCACTTGCGCACCCAACCTGTGGGGATATGGCGAGGATGATCGCGACTTTGTGTACTGGTTGCGGCGCATCAACGCTCCTGGCGGTTTCACAGCGGAGCTGGTGCGCCCGCTCACCGCGAACCTCAACCATCCAGAATGCTTCCAGGAGGGGAACCGTCGCTGGGTGGCCGAGCTGCCGGCCAGCCTGACCGATAGCATTTACGGATACTACTCCTTGCGCCGAACCAGCGAAGAGACGGGAAACCCTTACTTTTACATGGATGTGGACGACGCCTGGAAGGGATGGGGGCAGAAGCCAAAGGCGAACGGCGGCGCAGCCGCCTACAAGATCACGGTGATCTATGCAGACAAAGGCACAGACACCTGGGGTCTGACCTATACGGCGTACGATGGCACAACGCGGACCCTGACGGTACAAAAGACCAACACGCTGACATGGAAATCGCAGACATGGATCCTGAATGACATGTACCTGCACAACGGGCTCGCACAGGGAGATGATTTCCGCCTCGACAGCATGGGGGATGGAAATGACTACTTCCATATGATCCATCTGGAACAGCAATAGGGCCGAAAGATGGGCATAACGGCAGGGAAGCAGACAAGCCGGAGGCGGCGGCCTGCGCTGCCTGGGCGTCGCAACGGGCACTTACTGGCGATCTTGGTGCTGGTAACGCTGGCGCTTTTGGGGATGCAGAGCGTGGGCCGCTGGTTCGGGCTGGCCGTGCCGGATCGGGTGGTCCTGTCGTTGTCGCTGGGTGATCCGCAGAGCTATCCTGCCGTGCCATTCTCACACCGCAATCACGCGCGGTTCTACCGCGACGCAGCCGGTGAGGCCATCGCCTGCGTCGTCTGTCATCACTCCGAGGAGGGGGAGCTATCGGCTCCCCCTCCTCTCTGCTCGGAATGTCACGGCACACTGGATAACCCCGTGGACGACAACCCCCTCTTAATGCACATCTTTCACCTTCGCTGCGTGCAATGCCACCGCGACGTAGCGGCGACAGGGCGGGCCAGCGGCCCCACCACCGATTGCTCTGCTTGTCACCGGGGGCCATAGTCCGTATCCTTTCGGCTACAAGCAGACATAAGCTGGACGCAGGACGTGAGCGTGTCATACATCATCCGGGTCTCTGCGAACAAGGATCAGGCTAGAACACAATCACGGAGGAGTGAGACGTGGACAGACTAACGCAAGCGATCAAGGATCATGCGCGACAGGCGGGTGCTGATCTGGTGGGCATCGCCGACATCGCGCGATTCAAGGATGTAGCTCCAGAACACAATCCGCTCTCCATCATGCCGGAAGCGAGATCGGTGGTGGTCATTGGCCGGCGCATCACGCGAGGCACTTTGCGCGGCGTGGAAGAGGGCACGCAGATGAGCCAATATGGCATGTATGGCTACGACTGGTTGGACAACCGCTTCGTGGCCATCACCACCTTCCGCACCGCCGAGTTCATCGAGGACCACCGTTGGGAGGCGGTGCCCTTGGCCCCCTTGCCGCCCCAGATTCCGCCCAGCGGGATTCCGGTGCGGCCCGGATCGCCCGCGCCCAACGTGATGATAGACCTGGAGGATGCGGCGGTGCGCGCTGGGTTGGGTGAGATCGGCTATTGCGGGGTGTTCTTATCACCGCGCTTTGGCCCACGGCAGCGCTTCCAGGCCATCCTGACCGATGCCGAGCTGGAGCCGGACCCGATCCTTGCCGAGGCGATCTGCCAGCGCTGTCTGGAGCCAGAAAAGCTCTGTCCCTTGGGAGCAATCCGGGGCGATCAAGAGACGACACTGGAAATATGCGGGAGGAAGATGGTAGTGGCAGGTATTGATTATGGCATCTGTCGCACCTGCAAGAACGGCGCTAGGCCAAACGCGTATCACCAGGCCGCGCCGCCGGATCGGCTCGGCGCGCTCTGCACTCGCACCTGTATCTCGCAGCTAGAGAGGGCGGGCAGGCTGGAGAACACTTTCGAGCATCCCTTCCGCAAGCGCGCCCCATGGGCGGCAGTGGTCAAGTGGGAGTACAGGGAAGGGGAGCTCGACATATGAAACTGACAAAGGCGGAACTCAAAGACTATGCCCTCGCGCGTGGGCTGGACCTGTTCGGAGTCGCCAGCATCGAGCGTTTTGCCGGTGCTCCGCCGCGCATGCACCCTGCCGCCATCTTCCCCGAGGCGCGCTCCGTGATCGTGGTGGGCAAGCGCATCGTGCGCGGCGGCTGGCGCGGCATCGAGGAAGGAACCAACTGGGTCAGCTATACCTATCACGATTATCACGGCTTGTTGAACACCTTTTACATCCCGTTGCCGCTATATGAGACGGCCTGTTTCATGGAGGACCACGGTTGGGAGGCAGTTCCCTACTATGCCGGCGTGCCAGAGACGCAGCCGACGATCCCGCCACTGCGCCAGGGGACTGTAGCACCGAATGTGGAGCTGGCGATTCGCATCGCCGCTGTAGCCGCGGGCCTGGGAGAGATCGGCTGGGCTAAGGTGTTCTTGACCAGACGCTTTGGGCCGCGGCAGCGGCTGGCAGCGATCATCACCGACCTGGAGCTCAAGCCTGACCCGCTCGTCCCACCGGGGGCCATCTGCGACAGGTGTATGGAGTGCGTGCGAGGCTGCGCCCCCGGGGCCATCCCGCACATCCGCGAGGGCAAGACCGTCAAGATCATGATCGAGGACACGGTGTATGAGTGGGGTGATATTGACCTGGGCAAGTGCGCATTGAGCTATCATGGCGGCGATTCGTCCATGTCACCGTTTATCCACAAATCCTTTCCTGGCTGGAATATAGACGTGCGCCAGCAAGAGATGTCGGAGGAGGCGGCATACAAGTTCGCCTGGTCGCTCTCCACGAACTCCTGGCGGGTGACCGACGAGTTCCCGGCGGGGAGCATCATTGAGGGGCATGCACAACTGCAGAAGTGGGGCGTCGGCGGCAGCTACGGCATCGAAGGCTCGCGCGGCTGCATGCGAAGCTGCTTCAACCACCTCGAGAAGCGCGGGCTGATCGAGCAGACCTTTGAAGGTGGCGAGTTCATCAAGCGCAAGCGATGGATACTGCCGTGCAAGGTGGAGCCGCGCAAGAGCGGGCCGGAAGCCGGGTGACTCTTGCGAGTCCTGTGCCCGGGCGCGGCCTATGGGTGCCACCATCGTTTTGACGCAATGGCTGTTCACTGCTATAATACGCTATCTATGCGCCGCGAACAGGGCGCATGAGCGAGTCGGTGAGAGGGTAGGTAATGGATTGGAGTGCGCTTTTCTCCGCGATGGGCCTTTTGCTTGTCGCGGAGCTGGGCGACAAGACGCAGTTGGCCGTTGTAACGCAGACATGCAAGTTTCGGCGGCCATGGCCCGTCTTTTGGGGCGCAAGCCTGGCATTGACGCTGGTGACTCTCCTTGGAGCACTGGGTGGCGGGCTGCTGGGACGGTTCGTTCCCGCTGGCGTGCTGCGCACGGCCGCGGCAGCGGCATTCATCGTGATGGGGCTTTTCGTGGCGCGCGAGGCGTCGCGGGCGGGCAAAGGCACTTTGGGCGGGGAAACATGTGCCCTACCAGACGGCAGCGCCTCAGCCATCGCCCCATGCGATTCGGACTGGCGTGCGTTCAGCGTAACCTTTGGCCTGCTATTCGTTGCCGAGGTGGGTGACAAGACGCAGCTCGCCGTGCTGACACTGGCCACCAAGTACAGCTCGCCATGGGCTGTCTTTGCTGGTGGCGCGCTGGCGCTGAGCCTCGTTACCGCGCTTGGCGTGCTGGGCGGACAGGGGCTCTGCCGCATTATACCAGCGCGCTTGCTCCTCTGGATATCAGCAGCAGCCTTCGTCGCTATGGGCCTTCTGATGCTCCTGGGTTAGGATAGAGAAATGAGGGCGGCTAGAAGTGTGGACACCTCTGCCGCTCGCTGCATCGCTCTGGCCCGCTCGCTAGGTGGGCCGTGTCACCTGTAATGCCCCCCTCACCCACCGCCGAACCCGCCGCGCCACCCGCCGCGGTGAGGCATAGCGCGTCGCGATCTTCCGCGCAAAACGCTTGACCACATTCCATGGCTTGCGCCGTTGCGATTCGGCCAGTGCCCACCGCAAAAAGTCGTAATCCACCCCTTTGATCTTAGGTTCTGTCGGGTTCCGTCGGTAGCCAGCGTGATCCACAATCAGTGAGAGGTCATTGGCAACACAATAGTCATAGAGGTCGCTACCTGGATGAGGCGTGTAGAACGCGGGGCTGTAATACTCGGGGTCTATCTCCTTCAACATGCTCACCGTTTCCAGGACCTCTTCTTTGGTCTCGGTCGGCAAGCCTAGCATGTAATTGGCCCAGATGCTGATGCCATACTTGCGACAGACGCGCGCCGCCGCGAGATTCACCGCGCGCGTGGTGCCCTTGCGGATAAAGCGCAGCACCCGGTCGCTGCCGCTCTCAAAGCCGATAAAATACCCCTTTAATCCCACCTCTGCCATCATGCGCACCATATCCTCGTTCTTGACGATGATATCGGCGCGACTTTGGCAAAAGAAGGGCTGGCGGAAACCTGCTTCCCGGTACGCCTGGCAGAAAGCAATCACCCAGTCACGATCTTCTGTCAGACAATCGTCGTGGAACATAAAGCTATTGAAACGATATCGGTCCCGTAGGTATTTCAGCTCCGCGATGACATTACTTACACTGCGCCGACGCACGCCACGGCCAAAGATGCGACGTTCGGCCGGCTGGCAGTAGCTGCAGTTGTAGATGCAGCCGCGCCCGGCGATGATGGTAACAAAGGGCGGAGGCAGCTCCGCCACAAAAGGCACTTCTGGTGAGTCCAGCCCGTATCCCCACCGACGCCATTCATCGAGAAAGAGGTCACGGTCAGAAAAAGGGAGCGCATCCAGATCCGGGTGGATGGAAGGAATCACCCGCGGCGATGGCTTACCGCGCTCCAGACGCTCCAGAAAATCGGGGAGCGTCAGCTCCGCCTCGCCCAAGAAGATGTGATCAATGCGTAGATCGTTCTCCACCTCCGATAGCAGAAGCGTCGGATGTGGCCCGCCGACTATCGTAACAATGCGAGGATCCACCTCACGCACGATCTCCAGGCTGCGCATGCCAGGGCTGTAATCCACACTCATCATCGAGACACCAACCACATCGGGTCGCCGCTCGGCGATCTCGGCGCGCAGATGCTCCCAGTCGCGCAGCGCGCGCAGATCGATCAGATCCACCACGAAACCGCGCGCCTTGACTGCTGCCGACAGGCTGGCCACACCGTGGCTGATCCAGCCAGAATCCATCCCCTCACCCAGGCTGTTGAATCCCTTGCCGGTAATGCCGGGATAGATGAATGTCAGTTTCACGCACTCCTCCTCGATGCGCTGCTCCCACCTTGTCCAAGCCACTGTCCGTTAGACGCTTGAGCTGGCACTTGGGTTCCCCCACCGCGACGATCTCGCACGCTCTCTGTCGGGCATTATATCATGCCTTGAGCCGGCTGTCTACTCGACCGATATGAGAGAGTCTCGAAACGAGCCTTGACACCACGAGAGAATCAGCTTATGATAAGATAAAATATATAGACATCAATGGGCGGTTGCCGGGGTATGTATAGAGCCCATTGCCATGGTGGTAGCGCTCCGCTGCGTTCTCTGGGATCCTTCTATGGGGGCACAACGAGGGGAGATGTAAGATGCCAAAGAGACTGAATGACATCTGCGAAGGAGACCATCTTGACCCGGAGAAGGTGAAGGTGGTGCAAGACCAGTTGGTGAGCGGTCTTGCTGCCACGCGCATGGCACAGGCCTTTCGCGGGCTGAGCGATCCCAGTCGTATCCGCATCCTGTCCACGTTGCTGGGAGGCGAGATGTGTGTCTTTGATCTCGCGCACCTGGTGCAGATGACACAGTCCGCCGTCTCTCACCAGTTGGCCACACTGCGCGACAGTGGCCTCGTCAAGTTCCGCAAGATAGGGCGCAAAGTCTACTACTCGCTCGAAGATGATCACGTGTTGAACGTTTACAAGGTGGCGCTGGACTATATCAGCAACAGAAGCACACGGGCCCCAGACAAACTGTAGCCCCACGCTATCCAATGGGAAGAACCGCCCCTGGCGTAGGTTCGCGGGCAGGTGGGCTTTGGATTGACACGAGTTGGCGACTTGCCGCGTTTTGCGGCAAGTTTTTTGTTCACAGCCCGCGTCACCATTGGCCAGTATCTGTCGAACACGCCACCAGACGCGGGTTTGTCTTATTCTGAGTTCGTGTATAATGAGGTGAACCTCGTACACGAGCGTGACTAACGGAGAGAGGAGTGAGTCATGAAGCGCTTTGCGGTGATCGAGGGGGGCGAGGGCCTCAAATCCCTCCCGTATAACCCGTGTCAGTTACTGGACATGCAGCTCCTGACATTGCCTGTCGGCGGGACATACACCGGACAGACGGGCAGTCGCGAAGTCTTGGCAGTCATTCTCGGCGGCAAGGCTACGTTTGTTGTCGGCAGCGAGACGTTCGCGAAGATTGGGGGGCGTCCGAACGTTTTTGGCGGCAAGCCTCACTCGGTGTATCTTCCTGCAGGCGTCGAATATCGCATTTCGGCGGAAGGGCCGGTGCAGATTGCCATGCCCAGCGCGCCAAGCGACCTATCAGCCAAGCCATACGTGATTTCACCTGCCCAGGTAGCCAATGGCACGTGGGGCGCGGCGAATTTCACCCGTTACTTTCACCAAATCCTGACGCTCGCCGCCCAGCCAGATCTGCCAGCGCGACGCTTGATCGTTGGGGAGACTTTTACACCCAGCGGCAACTGGAGCACCTTTCCGCCACACAAACACGAGGTGGATGACCTACCACGTGAAGCGTATCATGAGGAAATGTACTACTTCAGGGTATCGCCTGCCGATGGCTTTGGCATTTGCCGCCACTACAACGACCACGGCGTCGAGGAAAACTACACCGTGCGCGATAATACCATCCTCATGGCGCCGGATGGCTACCACACCGTCGTCAGCGCGCCCGGCTATATGACGTACTATCTATGGTTTCTCGCCGGCAACCATCGCATCCAGGCAACGCAGAACGACCCGGCGCTGGGATGGGTGGAGCGCACGGTGCCAATGATCCGCGAGCTGGGGCGCTGAACGCAGAAGTTATCATCAACACACATACGCACAGGAGGCAACACAACTTGATCGGTCAAACGTGGCCATCCGAGATGAGCGAGTTCCGCGACCCCAAGACGGGTCGGCGCATTCGCCAGTTGACCCGCCAGGGGAACAACTACCACCTCTATTTCACCGAGAACTCGTTCGATATCAACAGGAACGAGATCATCTTTTACTCTGATCGTGCCTCTGGCGCGGACAAAGTGCCGCACGAGTACCCGCTCTACAATCTCTTTCGCATGGATCTTAACACCGGCGAGATGATACAGCTCACTGATGAAGCGCAGCCAGTGCATGCCACCAAGACGCCCGATAGCGAGCTAATTGTCTACGGCGTGGGCAATCTGGTGAAAAAGCTGGACACCCGCACGGGCGAGAGCACGGTGATCTACGAGGAGAAGGGCAACTATGGCGTGGGGATGGCATCCATCGCCGCCAACCGGCGCTACGTCGGCTTTGCCCGCAACGAGCGCGTTACCGTGCCGCGCGGACCTAACTACACCGGGTTCAAGGAATCGTACTATGCCATCAAGGACGCGCGCATCACGCTCGCCTATCTTGACGGTTCCGGCGCCTTCGATGCCTTCAAAGACACCCACTGGCTGGGGCATTTCCAGTTCTCGCCAGACGACCCCACGATTGGCACTTTTTGCCACGAGGGGCCGTGGAACCTGGTAACGCAGCGCATCTGGATCCTCGACTTTGCCGCACGCGAGGCCAAGCCATGTTACCGCCAAGCAGAGTGGGATTCCATCGGTCACGAGTTCTGGACGCAGGACGGCTACATTTTCTTTGATGATCGTGGCCCCGGCCATGATGGCACGATCACCTCGGACCGCACGCAGGCGGTGGTCAAGGAGGTGGGCATCAATCAAAACGAGATGGTCCCCTTCGTTGGCCTTGCCGACCGATACGGCAATCTCGTCAAAAAGATCGACATGCCATACTACTGCAACCACTATCACGCCAACCCGGACAACACGGTGCTGGTGGGCGACGATGTGGATGACTTGGTGCTCATAGACATATCGGGTGAGGTCGCCAGCCTGCGGGTGCTATGCAGCCACGGCACGTCCTGGCACACGCAGACCAGCCACTGTCACCCCACCTGGAGCTGGGACGGCAGCCGCATCCTGTACGCATCAGATCGTGGCGGCAGGGTCAATCTGTACATGGTGGAGCTATAGGTCGCATCGAGAAGTGAAGGCACTGCAGGGAGGTGCGTTCCTGCAGTGCCTTCATCGTCTGTGAGCTCTCGCCTCTCGGCCAAGGCGGGATCTCATGTCCCCAGCAGCGCCTGCGCCTGGATCTTGAACGCCACTTCCATGGTCTTGAGCGCGTCGCCAAAGTGCGAGCTGGGGAGCGTGCCCGTCTTGACGGCGTCAATGAACTCGCGGTTCTTGGCCTGAAAGCCGCCATAGATATAGAACTCGTCGCTACCCGCCACTTGCCGCGCATCGAACTCGACGCCCTGCAGGTCTCCCTTGGCGTACAGATACCCCTTTCCCTCGTGCTCCGCGTCCACATAGATGCCTGGCGCGTGCATCTCCAGAGCAAAGAGGCGCTTGCCGCTGGACCAGCTGTTCACGAGCAGGCCGGTCGCGCCGTTGTCGAATTCGATGATGGCCGAGATGAAATTCACGTCCGGCACGCCCACCCGCTTGGTCACACCGTGAATGCGGACGACTTCGCCGCCGCAGGCCCAGCGCAGCGTGTCAATCGAGTGCACCGTGTCATCCAGCATGTGGTCGCGCGCGCTGAGAAATGGCGAGATCAGGTATTTGTAGAACTTGCAGACGGCGTGCACGATCGGCCCGCGCTTCAGGCACTCGTCGCGCAACATGACCACCATGGGGGTGCTGCGCCGCTGAAAGCTGACCTGCGTGATGCAGCCGTGTTTCTCAGCCAGGTATGCGAGCGACTCGGCCTGGTGCCACGTCAGCCCCATTGGCTTCTCGATGTACAGGTTCAGTCCCTGCTCCAGGCACCAGGTCCAGATGTCGTACATGAGATGCGGCTGGCCGATAGCATACACGGCGTCCGGCGCGACCTGCGCGATCATCTCGCGATAGTCAGCATAGCACGCCGCGATACCGTACTTGGCGGCAGTGGCGTGCAGGGCCAAGGGATTGATGTCGCAGATCGCCGCGATCTCCACATCCGGGAAGGAGGCAAGCGAGGGGTAATGCACGGTGTTCGCCATTTTGCCCGCGCCGATCATCGCCACGCGGATCATGTCCTTGTTGACTCTGGCCACGCTCTTCCTCCCCGAGCCATCTCACGAAAGCGACTTAATGCTGTGCACGTATCATAGCCAGCTCGTGCACAGCGGCAACTGTGGCGAGGGTGAGTGAAGGAGATGGCACAACGCCTTGGCATGGCCATCTGCTGGAAACGCCAGGTGGCGCGCTTACCAATTGTATGCCCGCCAGGTACGCTATCGCCTGATCCCCAGCGTCTGCTCGGGGGCGTAAGGCTACGTCCCTCGCCAGAGTATGCGCAGATAACTCCTGACGCTAAAAGGTTGGCCGGAGAGCAGGTTCTGCGCGCGCAGCGCCCGCGCCACCGCGATGACGGCCAGCGCTGCCAAGCCGATTAAGAGCGCCACTGAGAGCAATACCTGCCACAGCGGCACGCTGCCCGCTGTCAGCCGCGCCGGCATCGCGATCGGCGAGGTCAGCGGGATCAGGCTCAGGATCGTGACTAGCGGCATGTCCGGCCGTTCCTGCATGAGGACGAGCAGCGCCATTGGGATGATCAGCGGCCAGATCACGACAATGTCCGCAGTGGAGGAGCCGGGGACATTTGACCCTGTCAGTGCTCCCAGTCCTGCCAGGAGGCTCGCATAGACGGCATAGCCCAGCAGGAAAAAGAGCACGGTCCACAATACCAGTGGCAGGTCCAGCAATTGCAGCCAAGAGGGCAGGCTGAGGCGATTACTCCCCAGCGTCGAAAGGGCCAGAGCGGTTCCCAACCAGACCACGGTTGTGACCAGACCCGCCAGCCCCAGCGCCAACAGCTTGCCAAAGAGCAACTGTCGCGGGCGGACCGATGACAGCACGATCTCCAGGACGCAATCCTTCTTCTCGCTGGCAGCGCTGCCCCGCAACAGGCTGGAAGCCAGGACGATAGTCACATAGAGAAACATCCCCATATAGTACGGCAGCTGTAACATATCACCGTCATCGTCTTGGGCGGCCACCTGCGGTGCAAGCGGCTTCACCTCGACTTCCATCACATGCCAGAAGGCGTCAAGGCGCTGCAAATCTCCCCCTAGCAGGTTGAAGCTGATGGTGTTGCGCATCACCCAGCCCTGCCCGCGGTAGCCGAAGCGACGATAGGTTGAGTTGATGTAGATCAGATCGCCGGATGCGATGTAATCCGCCGGGATGACATAGTAGGCCGTGATCTCACCGGCGCGCAGCGCCTGCTGCGCCTGCGCCTCATTCTCATAGGGGATGAGCGTCCCCGGTGGAACATCGGGCGATAGCATCTGGATCAAGCCTGCGTGATCCACATAGCCTTCCACCAGCAGCTCTGTAGGCGCGGAGGTGCTCTGCGCCGGCGTGCTGGGCGCAGAGCGCTGCAGCGACGACAGGCCGAGAAGGATCACGCCGATGATGAGAGGGATAGCAAAGGTGGCGAACAGATATGATCTGCGCCGAAAAGTCGAGCCAAGTTCATAGCCGAAGACCAGCAGCGTCTTACGCATGCTGTGCCCCCTCCTTCGCTGGCCGCGCGAACAACTCCTGCCAGCGCACGTGCCCATAGCGGAGCATGCCCAGGCGGAACAGATAGGCGGCCAGCCATACTGCCGCCGCGGCCGCTACGGTCGTCAGCCCAGCGGCTAAGAAGAACTGCCAGTCAGGGACCTGATCCCACATGAGACGCAGGCTCATGGTGCTAAGAGTGGTCAGCGGAAAGAGGCTGAAGATAACGGGCAGGATGTTGCTCGTTCCCTCGATGATGAGCGGCGCCAGCCAGAAAGGCGCGATAAAGGGCACCGTCACAAGGAACGACACCGACTGCGCCTCCTGCGACTCGGCCACCACCGCGCCCAGTGCGGTCATCAGCGCGGCCGCCAGGACATAGCTCGGCACGGCGATCACCATGAGCTGCAACAGAAGGCGGCCCTCCACCACCAGATTCTGCAGCGCCGCAACCTGCAGCCGCTTGCCGATCACCACAACTAGAGCCACTGCGGCCGTCCAGATGGCAAGCTCTGCGGCCACCACGCCCACTACTCCCAGGACTTTGCCGACGATCAGTTGCTCCGGCGAGATCGAGCTCAAGATGATCTCCATGGTGCGATTTTGCTTCTCGCGCTGTACGATCTCGACAAAGGCGCTCGATGTGATCATCAGAAGAAAGACAAAGCCGATCGCCACGGCAAGCGGGAGAAAGACGCTGAGAAAAGTCCGCTGCGAGAACTCGCGCCCGCCGCCCGGAGCATCTTCCGGCCAGCGTACGATCAGGTTGCTCCCGGCAACAGCGCGTCGGGCGATCTCTGGCGGCAGACCTGTCAACTGGTTGATCTGCAGGAAATCCCAGAACTGCCCGTACACGCTATCGCCCGGGGGCGTGATATACATCATGGTCACGCGCCGCGATGACAGATAGTCGGCCGATACGACATAGTACGCCTGAATTTCGCCAGCGCGCAGCGCTTGCTCCGCCTTTTCCGCCGTCGGATAGGCGATCATCGGCAGCACGGGCGCCACGCTTGGGTTGCTGGGCGAACTGCCCCGCTGCGGCGGAAGGAGGGGATCGTCCAGCAGGCCGCTCTGGTCCACATAACCGATGGGCGCGGCGGGGTTCTCCAGTCTCTCAATAAGAACGCCGAGCCCGAAAGTAAACGCCAACATAAGCGGCAGCGCCAAGATAGCCACGATGAAGTCTCTCGTAAACACGTTCCGCCGGTACTCGTTGACGGCGACAAGCCATACTTTGCTCATGCCGCACCTCCCTCGCGCACGGCGCGGATAAAGATCTCGTCGAGCGTGGGCAGGGCGATCTCGAACTGCTGCACGGGCACATTGGCGGCCACGAGAGCGCGCAAGACGTCTTGCGGTGTCGTGTCATCGGCCAGCGTAAGCTTGGTAACATGATTCTGCGGTGCGATGGCCTGGACGCCGGGCAGATGGGGCAGCTCGCCGGCGACGCGCACCAACACGGCGTGCCCGGCATACCGCCCGCGGACCTCATTGATTTCGCCCTCCAAGATATTGCGCCCATGATCAATCAGCACGATGCGGTCGCATAGCTCCTCCACCTGGTGCATCTGGTGGGTGGACATGATGATCGTCGTGCCTTTGGCGGCGAGCTCGCGCAGCAGCTCCTTGACCAACTGCGTGTTGAGCGGGTCCAGGGCGCTGAATGGCTCGTCCACGATGATCAGCTCCGGCTCGTGGATGATGGCGTTGATGATCTGTGCCTTTTGCTGCATCCCCTTGCTCAGCTCCTTGACTTTCTTCCCCCTGTGCGCTGCCAGGTCAAAGCGCTCCAGGTACCCGCCCAGCCGCCGTTGCGCGACGGCGGGGGGAAGCCCCTTCAGCGCCGCGAGATAGACGAGGCAACGATCCAGCGCCGCATCTTGATAGAGGCCGCGCTCTTCCGGTAGGTAGCCGATCCGCTCCTTCTTTTCCTCCGTCATCAGGCCGCCGAACACCGCGATCTCGCCACGGTCCGGCTTGAGGAGGTCCAGCATCAGGCGAATCGTCGTAGTCTTGCCTGCACCATTGGGGCCGAGCAGGCCAAAGATCTCGCCGCGCGTCACAGAAAAGGATACATCGGTGACCGCCTGCGTCGCGCCGAAGGACTTGGCCACATGCGAAATATCCACGCTGTTCATTTCCCCTCCCAGTGGGCAGCCGTTCTGGCTACCGTCACCACACTCCCGGCAGCAGGCGGGCCCGCACCCGCTGCGCATACGCCGCGTAACCCTCCAGCTCTTGCTGCAACGTCCGGTCTTCCAGCGCGGTGCGCACGATGTAGAGCACGGCGATCACCAGAGCAGGAACTAGTGACCAGAGCGACCCCAGGAGCAGAGATGTCCCCACGAATGTGAGGATCAGGCCAGCATAGCCGGGATGCCGCACATGGCGATATGGCCCGCCGATAGCGACCTGGTGCTCACGGTCCGTCTGCAAG
Organism: Chloroflexota bacterium; assembly: GCA_019873665.1. Lineage (GTDB taxonomy): Bacteria > Chloroflexota > Anaerolineae > JAAYEA01 > JAAYEA01 > JAIOAV01. The sequence goes on along the minus strand of JAIOAV010000029.1, from coordinate 21,471 downwards.
CGTACCGCTGGGGAAAAGAAGCGATTGGATACCATCGCCCACGTAAAGAGGCCCTGTCCGAACGCGGCCAGCGCCAGGCCCAGCAGATGCAGCCAGAGCGGCAAGGCTGGCGACCAGGCAAATCGCTTGTCCAGGCCGGCAACGATGAAGAACGCCAGCGTGGGTACCACGAGCAGCGAGGCGATCTTGCGATCCCACGGCTTGACGTTCTCGCGGGGCTGGCCGCGCTCGGCGATGAGCTCCCGCGGGAGCACAAGCGCGTTGATGGCGACGACGACCACACCAAACCCGATATAAATCCACGCCCAGCTCCAGTCCAGCCGGCCCGCCGAGCCGAGTAGCAGCAGGGCGATCAGCACCGTCTGCCCGACGACCTGCGCCATGCGCTTTTGCACCTGCGCCTTCTGATTCGACTGCGCCGGAATGCTCATGCGTCACCTCTCACACTATGTGCTTTCCTCGGCATGCTCGCCATGCGCCTCGCTACTTTCTGCCCACATAGATGCCGTACCCGATATACTCCGCTAGCTCCTTGGGTGTCGTCGCTGCCTTTTTCGCGAACGCACGGTACGCCGGACTCTGCACATAGAGCACCAAGAGCCGCCAAAGAGAGCGGCCAAAGTGCAGGCAGCCATAGCGGCGGATCATCTGCATCCCCTCGCTGGCCACTTCGACCCCTCGCTCGCGAACGACGAGATCACTGAGGCCGGCCTCGCGGAGGAGCGTCGCCCATCCCTCGAGCGGAAAGTTACCTCCGCCGAACGCGGCGCGCGACAGGTTCTCCCGCACATGCGCGGGCGCGGGCTTGATAAGGGTGGATTCGTTCAGCCCGACATAGCCTCCCGGCTTGGTCACCCGTACGAGCTCTCGGAGTGCCTGCTGCTTGTCCGCCACAAAGGCGAGGACCGATTCGGTCATGGCGACGTCAAAGACATCGTCCGCGAAGGGGAGCGCCTGCGCGTCTGCCACCCGCAACTCGACCCGGTCCGCGATACCCTCGCGCGCGGCGCGCTCTCGCGCCCGCTCGATCATGGCAGGGCAGATATCCACACCCACGACGCGGCACCCATATTGTCTGGCGAGATATGCCGGGGTCGCGCCAACGCCGCAGCCGACATCCAGCACGTATTGGCAAGGGCCGATCTGGCAGAGCCGAGCCAGCTCATCGGTCGCTTGCAGGCTGCCGATATGCTTTGTCAGGTCCATATAGGCCTGAATCTCGAAAACGGATATCTCTTGTGGAGACGGGACATTCGCTTTCATTTTATACATTCTCCGATCTGATCAGCCAATGTGCCCATCGGCGCCCATGACCCGTATCGGACTATATCGCCACCTCCTATACGCACTCACCCACTATGGTGTTGCGCGGATCAAGGCGTCGCGAACGTCCTCTGGCGCCGGGGAAGTTGACGCGCAGCGCGCTCCGTGTATAGTGGAGGAAAGCAGGCAGATCCTTTATGTAGGAGATGACCATGAGCTACCGTTGTGCGTTTCTGGGATGTGGGCCGCGTGCCGCCGGACACGCCGAGGCGTATCGGCACATCACACGCGGCGAACTCGTCGCTGTCTGTGACATGAACCCGCAGCGACTAGCGGCATTCGCCGACAAGTACGGCGTCGCTGGCCGCTACACTGACCTGGACGAGATGTTGCGGGCCATCAAGCCGGATGTGGTGCATCTCGTTACGCCGCCGACGCTGCGCGTGCCTCTCATGACCCGCCTCGCAGAAGCAGGCGTGCCGGGGGTTATCGTGGAAAAGCCGATCTGCATCGGCGCGGATGACTATAAGGCGCTGCGGCAGCTCGAAGCACAGTCGCGCACCAGGTTCGTCGTCAATCACCAGCTCCGCCACCACCCGAAAATCCTCGAGTTTCTCGCCCGTGTCAAGGCGGGTGAGATCGGCCAGGTCCGCTTCATGGACGCCTCGTGCCTCTATCCCATGTCCGGGCAGGGCGTGCATATCCTCGACCTGGTATTCGCCTTCAACGACTATGCCAAGCCACAGGTGGTGTTCGGCAACTCATCCGGCTATGATGACATTGACGGCAGACATCCCAGCCCGCGCACTGCCGAGGCGCTCATCACCTTTGAGAACGGCGTGCGTGCGGCGCTGATGGCCGGCGAGGGTGCGCCACAGTTCGAGCCGGGGCCCAGCTGGGCGCACAAGCGCATCGCCATCTATGGCACGCATGGCTTTCTGCACTGGCGGATGAATGCCTGGGAGCGGTCGCTGCCAGACGGCACCGTGGAACAGGGGCGCAAGGAATACGGCGCCGAGGATGTGATCGGTCAGGCGAATCACACCAACGCGATGTTCGATTGGCTGGAGGATGCGGCCAAGGCGCATGCGTGCAACCTTGCCACATCGCTGGACGAATGGCTGGTGATCCTTGCCAATTACCTCAGCAGCATCGAGATGCGGCCAGTGGCGCTGCCGTTCGATCCACCGGACGATCTGCTAGATCGGTACAGGGCACACGTAGGAGCAGCATAGGTTCAGCATGTCTGGCGGCCATCGGCTAAGCTGCCAGGTGTTGCCACAAGGAGGTTAAGAGCGATGCGTAAGGTCAAGGTCGGTGTAGTAGGGCTTGGCTGGGCGGCGAGCGGGCATCTGCTGGCATTCAAGGCGAATCCGCATTGCGAGGTAGTGGCACTTTGCTCCAGCAAGAAGCTGGGCAAGGAGCAGATTCGCGCCATGTGCGGTGCGGATGCGACGCTTTATCACGACTATGCGGCGTTCCTGGCGCACCCAGGCTTGGAGGTGGTGGATATCTGCACGCCGCACTGGCTGCATCCGCCGCAGGCGATCCAGGCGGCGCAGGCGGGCAAGCACCTGATGATCGAAAAGCCGCTGGCGCTGGATTACGATAGCCTGCTGGCCATGCGCGACGCCATCCACCAGGCGGGCGTCAAATCCACCGTCTATTTTGAGTTGCGCTTCATCCCGCACTTTAGCCTCATCCAGTCATGCCTCCGTCAGGGACTGCTGGGCGCAGTCCACCATCTGGAGGTGGACTACTATCATGGCATTGGCCCGTGGTATGGGCAGTACACCTGGAACATCCTCAAGGAGAAGGGAGGCAGCTCCCTGCTGACGGCGGGTTGTCACGCGCTGGATGCCATGCTGGCCTTCGCCGATCGGGAGGTGGACGAGGTGTTCGCCTACTCGACCAAGTCAGCACTGCCTGCCATGCAGGCATACGAGTACGACACAACCTCCGTTTCGGTGATCAAGTTCGCCGATGGCGCAGTGGGCAAATGCACCTCCTGCATTGATTGCCGCCAGCCATACGTCTTTAACATCAGACTCGTGGGCAGCGAAGGCACGCTCTGGAACGCCAAGCTCTGGTCGGCCAAGCTAGATGGCCTGCGTCCGGATGAGTGGGTGGAGATGCCCACAGTGGCAGCCGAGTCAGGCGACGTGCTCGACCATCCCTATCCGCCGCAGATTGACCATTTTATCCACTGCGTTCTGGAGGGCCGAGACTCGTTCATCAACTTTGACGAGGCATTCAAGACGCATCGGGTGATTTTTGCCGTGGAAAAGTCGCTGGCGGAAGGCCGGCCGGTCAAGCTCGCCGAGCTGTGCGCCTGAGCGTCTCACAGATCACATAGGAGCCCCCGGTGAAAGAGGGCGGCACGTCCCTTCACCTGGGGTTATCTTCACGTCGCACACAGAAAGATCATGAACGTCATGACAGGAGAACAGGATATGGTCAAAATCGGCATCATCTCGGCGGCCACGTATGGACCGTCGTATCGCGGCGGCGTTGTGCCCCGTACGCCCGGCTCGTTCCACGGCACCGCCTTCTCGTCGCTGTATAACGGCTATGATGAGGCGTCTTCCAAGCGCTGGCAGTGGACCTTTGCTGCTGCCCATAAGCGCCTGGAAGGCGCGCGCGTCGTCAAGATCTGGGACCCGCACAAAGAGTGGGCGGAGCGGCTGGCTGCTACATGCTATATCCCGGAGGTATGTGAGACGCCCGAAGAGTGCATGGACGGCGTGGATGCGGTGGTTATCGTGGACGACGGCTCCGGTGAGCAGTGGAAATACGCCATCACGTCGCTGCGCCGGGGGATCCCCACTTTCTGCGACAAGCCGCTGGCCATGACCGCGCGTGAAGCGCAGCATGTCGCCCGCATCGTGCGCGAGACCGGCACGCCCTTCATGTCCGCCAGCTCGCTGCGTTTTGTGCCGGACATCATCGCGCTGCGCGCGGAGCTGCCCGCGTTGGGAGAGGTCCATCTCGCCACGACTATCTGCGGCAACGAGCTGGTGTACTATGGCATTCATGCCCTCTCCATGTACTATGGCGTGTTTGGCGGCGGCGCCATCTCGTGTCGCAATGTGGGTCAGCCGGGGCGCAACATCGTGCGCGTGCGCTTTCAGGGCGATCGCGATCTGGTGCTGATGGTGGCAGAGCCGGAATACATGCGCGCGGGCTACCAGATCAACCTCTATGGCACCAGAGCATGGCGCTCTGTGATGCCTTATCTCACTGATCTCTACTATTACCTGCAAGAGCAGTTCATGAAACTGTTGCGGACGGGCCAGGAGCCAGTGCCGGTAGAGGAGGAGGTGGAGGTGATCGCAGTGTTGGACGCAGCCAAGCGCTCACTACAGGAGGAGCGCGAGGTGGCTGTCAGCGAGGTGTATGCAGCATAGAGACGCGGCCGGCTGTCTCGATGCATCGGGCGCGGGGACGATGTGATCAGCCAATAAAAAAGCCAGTTATCTCTCGTAACTGGCTCTCCAGTCGGGGCGACCCGATTCGAACGGGTGACCACTTGAACCCCATTCAAGTGCGCTACCGGACTGCGCTACGCCCCGCACGATGGTCATTATAGCACCGTCCCCGCGTTTTGGCAAATCCCGCCGTCCCAGGGCGGCCTCGCGCTCCGCTTCGCGGCGTTACTTGACGTTCCCCGCGCCGCATGGTATCCTAGAGACAGGGAACGAGCACATGAAAGGAGGCCTCACAATGGCTGCAACCTATACTTGGCTGGGACATGCCTCATTTCGTCTGGAAGGCGCAGGGGTAACGGTCTACATAGACCCGTATCAACTCAAGGGCGGCATACCCGCAGACATCATCTGCATCACGCACAGTCACCATGACCACTTTTCGGTGGAGGATATCGCCAAGATCAGTAAGGCAGACACAGTGATCATCGCGCCCCCGGACTGCAAAGCGCCCAGACTGCGCCCGATGTCGGTCAGGCCCGGCGAGAAGATGGAGGTCAAGGGCGTCTTGATCGAGGCGGTGCCCGCCTACAACATCGGCAAGCAGTACCACCCCCCAGAGAAAGAGTGGGTGGGTTATGTCATTACGCTGGATGGCACACGTATCTATCACATGGGGGATACAGATCTCATTCCTGAGATGGCGCAGATTCGGGCGGATGTGGTGTTGGCACCGGTGGGTGGGAAATACACCATGAACTCGCAAGAGGCAGCCAAGGCGGTGAACACTATACAGCCCAAGGTGGCGGTGCCGATGCACTGGGGCACGATCATCGGCTCTGCTGAGGATGTGCGCGCCTTTGAGGCGACAGCCCGGGTGCCGGTGAAAGTGCTGGAGCCCAAGACGTAAGGGGCGACATGGCATCATTGCTCATCAAGGATATCGCCTACCTCGCGACGATGGATGCGGAGCGTCGCGAGTTCCAGCATGTATCGCTGCTGATCGAGGGACCCGTGATCGCGGGCATCGGCCCGGCAGAGACGCTGTCCGCCACCGCCGACCGGGTGATGGATGGGCGAGATTTGATCATACTGCCGGGCCTGGTCAACACGCACCATCATCTCTATCAGAACCTCACCCGCGCTTTGCCGGCGGCGCAGGATGCCCCGTTGTTCGGTTGGCTGCAGACGCTCTATCCGCTCTGGGGCCAGCTCACAGCGGAGGCGGTCTACGTGAGCGCGCTCGTCGGCCTGGCCGAGCTGGTCCTTTCCGGCTGCACCACCACCACTGACCACCTCTACATCTACCCCAACGACACGAATCTCGACGTGACGATCCAGGCGGCACAGGAGATCGGCGTGCGCTTTCACCCGTGCCGTGGCAGCATGTCGCTGGGTGAGGAGGAAGGCGGCTTGCCGCCCGACTGGGTAGTGGAAGACGAGGATGACATCCTGGCCGACACGGCACGGGTCATTGGTCGCTTTCACGACCCGGCGCGCTATGCCATGTGCCGCATCGCCGTCGGCCCCTGCTCTCCCTTCTCGGTAACAACAGAACTGATGCGACGCTCCGCAGAGTTAGCGCGGGCGCGGCGCGTCCTGCTGCATACGCATCTGGCAGAGACACAGGACGAGGAGGCGTTCTGCCGGCAGATGTTTGGCCGCACGCCGCTGGAGTATGCGGCGGACACTGGCTGGCTGGGAGAGGATGTCTGGTACGCGCATGGCGTCCATTTCGCCGGCGGCGATATCGCGACGCTCGCGGCGACGCGCACCGGCGTGGCGCACTGCCCCGGCTCCAACATGCGCCTCGGCTCCGGCATCGCGCCAATTCAGGAGATGGTGGCGCGGGGTGTGCGGGTGGGTCTGGCGGTGGACGGCAGCGCCTCCAACGATGCGGCGCACCTGTTGGGCGAGGCGCGGCTGACGATGCTGCTGCAACGCGTAGCGCATGGCGCCGATGCGCTCAGCGCGCGCACGGCATTGGAACTGGCGACGCGCGGCGGAGCTTCCCTCCTGGGGCGCGATGATATCGGCGCGCTGGCGGCGGGTATGGCAGCGGACCTGATCGGCTTCCGTCTGGATCGGCTGGAATACGCTGGCGCCTGGCACGACCCGCTGGGCGCGCTCCTCTTCTGCCATCCGACAAACGTGGACCTATCGGTCATCAATGGACAGGTCGTGGTCGAGGGAGGCGAACTGCGGACCCTGGAGCTAGAGCCTGTCTTGCGGCGGCATCAGCGGATCAGCACGGAGATGGCGGCGCGGGCGGAGCGGTAGAGCCATGTAATCGCGTCCAGATGCTTCTTCGCCATGCCAAATCCTCTCAGGGCACGTGCATACCTAGTGCTGCCGCACTGTCGGCACATCCGGCGAAAGCCGCAATCCCAGCAGATAGCGGCGTAGCGTGTCCAGGGCGCGGACGGCCACCCAGATCTGCGCGGTCTCGTCCTGACCACCCATCGCATAGTCGCGCGTCCAGACGCCATCCGGCGCGGCGAGGCCGATACAGGTATTGCCCGCCACGCGGCCATAGGGCCCCTCCTCTGCGCCATACGTGCCTAGCACCGCCAGGCCGATGTCGGCATCGTATGTCTTGCGCGCCGCAGCTGCCACCGCTGCCGCCTTCAGCGGGCTATAGGGAGACGGATCCGCCACTGCCTCTGCCGGCAGGTCAAAGCTGCGCTGCAAAGCATCGTCCGAAGAGGCGATCAGCGTCCCCTTGACGACCGCCAGGCCATCCGGCGTGCTGGTGATGTCGTGCGCCAGGCGACCGCGCGTGTTCGTCTCGACCAGCGCCAACGTCAGCCCCTTTTCGCGGAGAAGGCGCACGACCACCCCCTCCAGGGTATCATTGTCCACGCCGTAAATCACATCGCCCAGCCGTTCCCGCACCCGGGCCTCCATCTCATCGAGCAGGCGCAGTGCCTCCGCTTCACTGCGCGCCTTGGCCGTGAGGCGCACGGCAGTCTGGCCCGGATGCGCGGCGAGGCCGACCGTGGGATTCGATTCGCGCTCAAGATCGCCTATGAGCTGATCAACGTTGCTCTCGCCAATGGCGCACGTGCGCAGGTTGCGGGTGATGATCACGTCAGTCAGATGCAGTTTTTCTTTAAGATACGGCAACACCACGTTGTCCAGCAGGTACTTCATCTCGCGCGGCACGCCAGGCAGCACGACGATCAACTTGCCCTCGTGCTCAAGGGCAAAGATCGGCGCGGTGCCTACCGGGTTCTCGATCCCCAACGCCCCCTCCGGCTTGTAAGCCTGGCGACGGTTGTTCTCGCTCATGGCGCGCCCCCAGCGCGCATAGTGCCGCTCGATGGAGGCAAGAAGCGCCTCGTCCAGCACCAGCTTGCGGCCGGTGGCCGCGGCTACCGCCTCGCGCGTGACATCATCCACCGTCGGGCCCAGGCCGCCGCTAACGATGATGACATCCGAGCGCTGCAGCGCTTGTCGCAGCACCGCCGTCATCCGCTCCTCGTTGTCGCCGACAGTGGTCTTGTAGAAGAGATTCAACCCGATGTTGCGCAGTTGCCGCGCGATATACGCGGCATTGGTATCCACGATCTCGCCAAGCAAGAGCTCTGTGCCAGTCGTTACGATTTCGGCGTGCATGTTCACCCCTCATCTCGCCAGATGCCAAGAACGCAGAGTGAGGACAAGCCCTTCTCTGCGCTCCGTGTTATGGATTATCATCGCGCGAACCAGATCACGGATCCTGTCTGGTGGCTGTACACGGACGTAACTAGAGGTAGCGGGTGCGCCCCTCCTGGCGGAGTCGGTCAACCAACTTCTTGACATCCTGGGCCCGCTCCTTTGGGCAGATCAGGATGACATCTTCAGTATCCACAATGACCATATTCTCCAGCCCGAGCGCGGCAACGAGGCGGTTACCCGAGTAGATCAGCGATCCGCTGGTATCCGCTAGCAGAGGAGATCCCTGCCCCAGCACGACGTTCTCCTGACCGCCGGGGGCGAGGATCTCGGCGAGGCTCTGCCAGTTCCCGACATCGCTCCAGCCGATATCGGCAGGGACCACCGCCACATCCTCCGCTTTTTCCATCACGCCCACGTCAATGCTCTGCGGCTGGATAGTCTCCCAGATGCGACGTGTCGCGGCCATCTCATCCGGCGTGCCAAAGGAAGCCTGTATCTCGCGGAGCTGCGCGTAAAGGCGCGGCTCGCAACGCTCGAACTCGGCCAGGATGCGCGAGATCCGCCAGGCGAATATGCCACTGTTCCAGTAGTATTCGCCACTCTGCACAAACTGCACAGCGGTGGCAGCATCCGGCTTTTCGGCAAAGCGCCGCACCCGATACGCTGTATGTTCGGCGCGATGCGGGCCGACGCGATAGGTGCGGAGCACATCGCCGCGCTGGATGTAGCCCAAGCCCGTGTCGGGAGAGCGCGGCACGATCCCCACCGTTACCAGATGCCCCTCGTCCGCCACCTGTGCCGCAACCCCGATGACATCGCGGAAGACCTCTTCTTTCTCGATATGCGCGTCCGCGTGTAGCTGGACGATGACGTCATCGCCCGCCAGATACTCCAGGCGCACGGCCGCCAGGCCGGAGCAAGGCGCGGTGCCACGTGCCGAGGGCTCGGCGACGATATTCTCCCGGGGAAGCTCCGGTAACTGCTCTTGCACCATCTCCGCATATTCTTGCCCCGTCATGATCAGGATGCGCTCCGCCGGGACCAGGGGCTGGATGCGCATGACAGTCTTCTGTAGCATCGTGTGCTGCCCGACGATGTCCAAAAGCTGCTTGGGCCTGGATTGCCGGCTGCGCGGCCAGAGACGCGTGCCGCTGCCGCCTGCCAGAATCACGACATACATGATCTCCTCCTCACCGGAGCGCTGGCTCGGCACTCTGGTGTGTTAGTCTCCTTTGCCCACGCGGCGGCCACTATGGGCTACTATGTACTGCATACCGCCCACCTGCCGCACCATACCCTTGAGCTCCATGAGCGTCAGCGCGCTGGTCACCTCGGCGATTGGGAGCTTGACGGCGCGGCAGATGTCGTCCACGTGCGTTGGCTCGGCAGAGAGGTGTTGCAGCAAAAGCGCCTCGGTCTGGTTCTCCGGCGCGATCTCGCGCACCTCCGCCTGTTGGCTGACCATCGTCAGGTTGAGCTCATCGAGAATGTCATCCACAGACATAATGAGTTTGGCCTCGCCATCGCGGATCAGGCGGTTGGTGCCGCTGGAGTGCCTGTAAGTAACGTTACCCGGCACCGCAAACACCTCGCGGTTTTGCTCTAGTGCAAAGCGCGCGGTGATGAGCGCGCCGCTGTTCTCATCGCCTTCTACGACCACGGTGCCGAGCGATAGCCCACTGATGATGCGATTGCGCGGCGGGAAATTGCCTGCTTCGGGTTTCGTGCCAAGCGGATAGTCGGAGACCAGCGCACCGCTCGCCATGATCCTCTCCGCCAGGACGCGGTTCTCCGGCGGGTAGATGATATCCACACCACAACCCAGCACCGCGATGGTACGCCCTCCCGCCTGCAACGCGGCCTTGTGAGCCTCAGAATCAATGCCACGCGCCAAACCGCTGATGATGGTGATCTGGCGACGCGCGAGTTCAGCGGCGAGCTGGTGAGCAGCTTCGCGCCCGTAGGTGGTGGCATGACGCGTGCCGACGATGGCGATGGCGAACTCGTCCGCCGGCTGCAGCTCCCCACGCACATACAGCACGGGCGGTGCGTCGTCAATCTCGCGCAGCAGACGCGGGTATACGGCGTCATCCCACGTCAACATCTGGACACCAGCACGCTGCACCTTCTCCATCTCCTCATCCAGCGAGATGGTGGCCCGCGTGTGCAACAGGTTCTCTAGTGCGCGCCGATCCAGGCCAGTGGCTGCCAGTTGTGAGGGGTCCGCATGCCAGGCGGCCTCCAGGCTGCCGAAAAAGGCCAGCAGCGCACGCAGGCGCATCGGGCCGATACGCGGGACGATGTTAAAGCCCAACCAGTACCGTTTATCGCTCATCCCGGCTTCTCGCCAAAGGAAAAAGAGGCCGAGCGGAAATGCCGTCCGGCCTCTACCGCAATCCCTCTAACAGGTGAACAACCATCCGCCCCTGATCCAGATCAACCTGCAGCACCACATCCTTCAGGGCAGGGATCAGGAGCTCCGTATCCCCCCGCACCACGTACACATCATTGCTGCCGGTAAAGAGGATTTCCTTGATGCGCCCCAAGTATTCCCCCTCATTCGTCCACACTGCCAGGCCCAAAATCTGGTGCTCATAGTACTCGCCCTCCGCCAGAGGCATTGCCTCCGAGCTGGGGATACTGATGTACTGCCCAGCCAGGGCGCGGGCATCAGCGGGACGGTCAACACCTACGAACTTGATCAGCGCCCATTGCTTGTGCAGGCGGGCGTGCTGAACCCTGTACGGCGTGTGCTCTTCACCCAGATAGACCCGCTTGAGCAGAGAGAAACGTTCGGGGAAATCAGTGATGATGCTGACTTTGGCCTCGCCACGGACTCCCCAAGAGCCAACCACCTGGCCGATGATGAGATATTCCGGAGCGTTGTCTTGGTTATTCACACGATTTCCAATATCGCCCGCTTGCCCTCACGTGTCGCGGTTACGTGAAGCAGCGTGCGCAGTGCATTGGCCACGCGCCCCTTTCTGCCGATCACGCGGCCCATGTCCTGCGGCGCCACGTGCAATTCGTAGACGATGGAGTGTGTACCGGACAGCTTGCTGACGCGAACCGCTTCAGGCTCATCTACCAGTGACTTGGCGACAAACTCGATGAGCTCCTGGATTCGGTCTGGGCTCATTATGCCTGCCCCCCGACCGCCTCCGCTTCCGTGGACTTGCCGGCCTTCATCTGCTGAAATCTGTCCAGAATTCCCTGCTTCCTGAGCATATGCGCGACAGCATCAGTGGGCTGAGCGCCTTGGCCAAGCCAGTAGAGGGCGCGCTCGGCATTGATGACCACGGTGGGCGGATCTGTCCGCGGATTATACTGGCCGATGTTCTCGATGAACGCGCCATCGCGCGGCGATTCGACATCGGCGACGACGATACGATACGACGGTTGCTTCTTTGCGCCAACACGACGCAAACGGATTTTGATCACGGAATCACCTCTTTCTGAAATCTGGTGGGATGCAGCGCTGTAACCTGAGCGCTTACGAGTATCGGGATGGCGGGATGGTCCCGCCAGGTTACGCAATATGATGGCTGTCACAAGCGCCTAGCGAAACATGCTCAGCAGACCACGCCCTTTGTTGCTGCTGAGCTGCTTGATAACCTTCTGCATCTCCTGGAACTGACGCAAGAGCTGATTGACATCCTGTACTGTCGTGCCACTGCCACGGGCGATGCGACGCTTGCGACTGGCATTGATCAATGACGGCGTCTTGCGCTCCTCGCGCGTCATAGAACGGATGATCGCCTCAATCTGTTTCATTTGCGCGTCTGTCGCATCCACAGGGAGCTGGCGGCTGATGGAAGCAAGGCCAGGGATCATCTCTAGCAGGCTGCTGAGCGGCCCCATGCGTTTGACTTGCTGCATCTGCTCCAGGAAATCCTCAAAATCAAATGTCGCATTGCGTAGCTTCTGCTCCATCCGCTTGGCCTGCGCTTCGTCAAAGCTGCTCTGCGCCTTTTCGATGAGCGTCAGCACGTCTCCCATGCCGAGAATCCGCGACGCCATACGTTCCGGATGGAACAACTCCAATGCATCCGTTTTTTCGCCGATGCCGAGATACTTGATCGGCACACCGGTGACGGAGCGGATGGATAAAGCTGCGCCGCCGCGCGCATCGCCATCTATCTTGGTCAGGATCAAGCCGGTCAGCCCCACCCGCTGGTGGAAGGACTCGGCAACGCGCACTGCGTCCTGGCCGGTCATGGCATCAACGACCAAGAGTACCTCGGCAGGAGAGACGCGCTGCTTGATCTGCTCCAGTTCCTGCATCAGCTCGTCATCCACGTGCAGCCGGCCCGACGTATCCAGGATAACGACGCTATACGCGCTCTCCTTGGCGCGCTGCACAGCGTTGGCACAAATCTGCGGTGGAGGTGGCGTGGTGCCCTCGCTATGCACCGGCACGCCAATCTGCTTGCCCAGCACCTCGAGTTGCGTGATCGCCGCCGGGCGTCGCGTATCCGCCGCAACAAGGAGGGGACGCTGGCCGTTCTTGCGCAACGCGAGCGCCAGTTTGGCCGCCATTGTCGTCTTGCCGGAGCCTTGCAGGCCCACCAACATCAGCACGTGTGGCGGGACGCCCGAGAGGTTCAGACGACCCGACTCGCCGAGCGTGGCTATCAGCTCTTCGTTGACGATCTTGATGACCTGCTGGGCCGGCGTCAGGCTTTTGAGAACGGCGGCGTTCACAGCGCGCTCGCGGACTCGCCCTATAAAGTCCTTCACAACCCGAAAGTTGACGTCCGCTTCCAAGAGCGCCATGCGCACTTCACGCAAGGCACTGTCCACATCGGCTTCAGTGAGCGCACCTTTTCGTCCCAGACTATCAAAAACGCTCTGTAATCTCTCGGTCAGATTCTCGAACATGCCAGCCTTCCATTTTCAAGAGCCTGATTGTAATGCACTTTGTGCTTTTCGTCAAACATGGCACGATCGAGTCCGGCACCCGACAAAGAAGAAAAAAGACCCTTGACAAGTGAGGGGAATGTGTTACAATAAAAGTAAGAAGGGAAAGCGTGGGCGGCGTGACTGAGCCGGCTATGGCTGATTCCGGTTAGCTGCACTGGGCATGTTTGGGTGTGAGTGGTCGTGCGGGCTGTCTGGGCCAGCAACGATCGAGCATACGCAGACGCAGGCACTGAACTGGAGCAAAAAACGCCCTAGCCCCGTTCCCTTTGACGGGAAAACCGCTGAGGCGCGAAAGCGGCCAGCGGTTTTCTCTTGCGGCGGGTTGGCTCTCCCTGCGGAGAGCCTTTTTTGTTTCAGCATTGCATTCGGCTAGTGAGAGATCGTACGAAAATCGTTGACTTTTGTGCTGGGATATCGTACAATGGCAACATGGGAATTGCAGCAGAAGCGTTGTTCCGTCTTGGCATCAGAACACGTGCGTCTCATTGCACCCCCCTTCGCGCGACGCCGGTTCTAGATAAGGAGCGCACCCCACATGCTCAACTTGCACGTCGTCGAAGCGCGATTCGGCGATTGCTTTGTCTTGGAGTACGGCTCAGGCGCGTCGCCCCGGTACCTGCTGATTGATGGCGGCCCCGGCGAGGTCTATGGGCCGTATCTGAAGCCACTGCTGGAGGCAATCAAGAGTAGGGGCGGCGCGCTGGATGCTGCCGTGGTCAGCCATGTGGATGATGACCATATACACGGCCTGCTGGATCTGCTGACTGACCTGCAATGGCAGCGGGTACGTGAAAAACCAGAGGTGATCGCCATCGGCGAGTTGTGGCACAACACCTTCAGCGAGACAGTAGGGAGCGACGTGCAGCGGCAGTTCAGCCAATTCCTGGACCGCACGGGGCCGATGCGCGCGCTGCTGGGGCAGTCCAGCCTGATGAGCCGAGATATCGCGCAAGGTGACGAACTAACGCGTGCCGCTAGAACGCTCGGCGTGCCGGTCAACTCTCGCTTTGGCCAGCCCTCCACCATCACTGTTGACCGCCTGCCACGTCCCATCGTCCTGGAAAACCTCAGGCTGCACATCATCGGCCCTAGCCAGGCGAGCCTTGAGGCCCTCCGCACAGAGTGGCTGGCCTGGCTGGCGGCACAGGAGGAGCAGGTGCCCGCTGAACCGGTCGAAGGGGTCGCGCGCGCCCTGCGGCGTGCAGACGCCAGCGTGCCGAACCTGAGCAGCATCATGTTCCTCGCCCAGGCGGACGGGCACTCCGTCCTTTTCACCGGTGACGGGAGAAGCGATCATATCCTGCAAGGGCTGACGCAAGCCAAGCTGCTGGACGCCGACGGCAAGTGCCATGTGGACGTGCTCAAGCTTCCCCATCACGGCAGCAAGTACAACACCTCGCCCGAGCTCTTTCAGCGGGTTACGGCGGATCGTTATCTCATCTCTGCCAGCGGCAAGCACGGCCATCCGCACAAAGACACTTTGCGATGGATTGTGGAGGCGGCACACGAGGAGGGTCGCCAGGTAGAGATCCTCGCCACGAACTGGACCAGCTCGCTGCATGGACTGTTAGAATCGCACGATCCCCAGACGTACGGCTACCAACTCACGGTGATGCCTGAAGACGCGCATGACACCGTCCTCAAGTTGACGCCGGAGAATGCCCCCAGTTGCCCATTCCGGCTGTGCCGCCACGGCTGATGGTCGTTGCCAAGCCTGCATCGTCAGGCGGAGGAGCAGAAGAATGAAACACAAACCCAAATGGACGTTTATGGTCTATCTTGCCGGCGACAACAACCTGGCAGATGCAGGCGACCGCGACCTGGCAGAGATGCGGCAAGTTGGCTCCACCGATGAGGTGCAGATCGTGGCTCAGTTCGACCGCGCGGGCCGCGATCACGGGACCAAGCGATACCTAATCCAGGCGAACGGCGCGAATGAGCAGGGCGAGTCGCTGGGGGAAACCGACTGCGGCGACCCGGACGTGCTGCTAGATTTCGTGCGATGGGCGACGCATGAATATCCGGCGCAGCGTTACGCCCTGGTGCTGTGGAACCATGGCGGCGGCTGGGAGCCATCGGAGGTAGACCGCATTGCCCGCGCAGTGAATGCCGTGGACTATGGGCGGGCGGAGGCTGCGGAGCGCACGACGAGCCTGATGGGCCGCGCATTCTTCCGCACCACCTGGCAAAGGCTGCTGGCACTTCCCACCGTCGAGGAGCGCGCCATCTGCTCCGACGATGGCAGCGGGCACTCGCTGGACACGATCGAGCTGGGGAACGTGCTCGCCCAGACGACCGGGCTGCTGGGGCAGCCGCTGGATCTGCTGGGGATGGACGCGTGCCTGATGAGCAATCTGGAAGTGGCTTATCAGGCCAAACCATATGTGAAATACATCGTTGCTTCAGAGGAGAACGAGCCGAATAACGGCTGGCCGTACGATCGCATCCTGCGCTACTTGGTAGATCATCCCGACGCGACCACGGCCGAGTTCGCCAAACAGATCGTCACCAGTTATCTCGCTTCCTACACCGACATCCACTACAGCGGACCCGTTACCCAATCCGCTCTCGATCTGGCCCAGATAGAGCAGTTGACCCAGTCTCTTGATGTCCTGTCGGATGCGCTTGTGCCACGCATGGCGGATGCCAGACGCGAGATCGGCGAGGCGCTCTACAAGACGTCGGCCAATTTCTGGGGTGGCACGTTATGGGATGTGGCGCACTTTTGTCAGGAATTGGCGCAAGAGACAGTGGATGAGCGGACGGCACAGGCCGCACGTGCTGTGCGCGCTGTGCTCCAGCCTGCAAGCAGCACCTTCGTCCTAGCGGCGGGGCATCACGGGCAGAAAGTGCGCCATTGCGGCGGCACAACCGTCTATCTGCCGCCGCGTATCCTGCACAAGGTATCGCGTTACTATGGCGAGCTAAGCTACGCTCGATCGCACCGCTGGCTTGCCATGCTGGAGGCGTATCACACCGCCTGAGCCAGGGCGGCGTGTTCCTCGCATAGGGGGCACGATGCCGATTCGCATCTATCACGACTTTATCCTCTTTACCTACGATGTGCAGGAGGACGCGCACGGCGGGGTTGCATCATTCAAAGTGCGCGTCTTTGACTCGCCTGTGGGCCAGGGCGAAGAGGAAGATCCGGTCCCAGTTCCTGACTATGAGCAGCTCAAAGAGCAGAGCCGTCGCCTGGAGACGCGGGCGCTGGACCGCCAGTTGCCGGCGCAGATCGCTCTGGGCGCGCGGCTTGGCGAGTTGCTGCTGCCACCCCGCTCGCGGACGCTGCTGGAGCGCAGCCTGGCGTGGCTGCAAGAGCGCGAAGACGAGGGGTTGCGCCTGCGCCTGCGACTGGAGGGGGCGCTGGCAGACCTGCCGTGGGAGTTCATCTATCTGGAAAAGACGGGCAACGGTTCATCCCCCTCCGGCTTTATCGCGCTAAACCCACGCATTTCCATCGTGCGGCACGAAGCGCTGGCGCTACGTGCCGTTGAGCTTGTGGCAGAGGGGCAGCCTAGCGTGCCTGCGGAATGGCTCCCGCCGCCCGAGGCGGCGGAAAAGCGGCGTGTCGTCATTGCCATGGCCACGCCACAGCCGTATCGCGATTATCCGCCTCTACGCGAGTTGCCTGCAGAGCAGATGCAGATCAAGAGCGCACTGCGCCAGGTGCGCGGCATCGCCCCAATCTATCTGCCCGAATATCACGATCCCGGGGACTATCAGAGCGTCAGTGGTGCTACCCTGACGGCGCTGAAAGGTGCACTCGGCCAGACTACCGACATCTTTCACTTTTCCGGGCATGGCGAGTTTGAAAAGCGGCTCGGCCCAGGCGGCGATTCCATCATCGGTGAGGGGTGGCTCATCCTGGCGCAGCCGGACAACCAGGCGGACCGGGTCTCGGCGGAAGAGCTCCGCGCGCTGCTCGACGAGAGGGAAGTGCGCCTCGTCGTCCTGGGCGCGTGCGAAAGCGCGCGACGGGATCGCTTCCAGAAGCTCGGCAGCGTCGCCGTCTCGTTCCTGAAGGGGCGCGTGCCGTGCGTGGTGGCGATGCAGTTCACCGTTGCCGATCATCTCGCTGCCGCATTCATGGGCGCCTTCTACGAGGCACTGGTGGCAGGCCTGCAGATAGACGAAGCGGTAGCGTTGGGCCGGGCGATGATCTGGAGCGCGACGCACGGAGATGGCAGCCACCGGCGCGACTGGGGCGTGCCGGTGCTCTACCTGCGCACGCCCGGCGGGCGCATCTTTCCGCCGGTAACCGACGAAGTGGCGCGACAGGAAGCGGAGCGTCGCTCCCGCGAGCGCTTCGATTTGAACCGGGCGTGGTGGGAGTGGATCGCCAGCGACGCCGTCGCCACCGAGGCGCAGCTCGCACATCTCGCCGCGGCGGAGACGCTGCGCCTTTCCCCCACCCAGGCGCTGCTCCTCTTGCGCTCATCGGTCATCCGCGACGTGACGCCAGTCCCTTGGATGAATCGGCTGCGTGAGTTGCGGGCAGCGACGCCACCGTCGTGGGAGATCAGCGAAGGCGATGCGGCTACCCTTTGGGCAGAGGCGCGAGCCATCTTGGGGCTAGACGATCCTGCTCTGCCAGAGCGACCTGCGGGGATGGACCCGCTGGCCTGGGCGGCAGCGCATCATCCGCAAGCCGAGACGCGCCAGACGGCGGCGCTGGCATTGACCGCACTGGAGCCGGAGGCAGCCACAGGTGTACACAAGCTGGAGACAGCGCTGCAGCGGTTGAGAGGGCGCGCTCAGACGATACGCCGCGCGGAACTGCGCGGTGCGCTGGCCGATGCGGATCCCGCCATCGCCGCGCTCAACTCGGGGCTTGCACCGTGGCAGCAGTGCAGCGTGTGGCTCTGGCGGGTCGGGCGGCGCGTGCGGCGCGACTGGCGCTGGATTCGCGCGCTGCTCGTGGGCGGCACGCTGGGCGCAGGTATAGGGCTGGGGCTGCTACGGCTCGCCTTGGCGATCCTGCCGGAAATCGTGCAACCGCGGTCGGTCCTGCCGGGCGTCCAGTTCGCCATCTACAGCTTCTGGGGGGGCATCCTGGGATTCTGCGTTTGCCTCGGTATGTTGCTGACGGACGCGTTGCGGCTGCAGCGGTTGGCCGTCATTGAACAGGATACCGGGCGCGGCCCATCGCGTTGGTTTCTCGCAGTAGCGCTCGGCACGGCATGCGGCGGGTGCGCGTTGCTGTTACTGGCATGGCTCGGCGGGCTTAAGGTCATCGGGCGGCCACTTGTGGCGCCGCTCGGCTTTCTCTTTAGTCTGGGCTTCAGCATCGCGCTCTATGGACAGCCAGCGGCCAGCGTGCGGCAGGGGATGCAGCGCACGCTTCGCCTCGCCGCGATTGCGGCAGCGGCAGCGGTGTTGACGCAGCTCATCTTTATCATGGCGAAGGACCTGGGGCTGGCCATCGCCATCGCCTGGCCCAGTTCGCGCTACACGGCCTACTACACCAGCTTTATCAAGGCGGTATGGCGGACGCTGCCCGAGGTGGTGCCCGATTGGGCCACCTATCTTGGCCTGCTGGATGCCGCCCTTGTGGGCATGGTGTTAACGCTAGGAACTGCGCTGGGACTGAACCTGGCGGCGGAGCGGCTGCGACAGGCTGAACCTGCGCATGAGCCGTAAAGCGCCGCATCATGCCGTCGGCCATATGAAGGAGGTCGCGAGATGGACGTGCGACGTATTGGCATCTTGCGTGCGGCGCTACGGTGCGCGCTCTGCCTGCTGGTGTGCATCACATCCGCCTGTGGCGGCGGCAATTCGGACCGCGTGCAGCGCGTGAGTGCGATCGTATGGGCTGGGTCGCCGGCGAATAACCCGCCGCTCCTGGATCACGACAACTGGCGCAGCCTCAGCACCGGCGACGCGATCACCACTGATGATGACGGGCAGGCGCACTTGCAGCTTGCTGACTGTGCAGGCTCGCTCTATGTCTTCAGGGATACAGCGATCCAGGTCGCGACCTGCCTCAAGGCAGAACAGGAGAGCGGCCTGGCGACATGTCTGCAACAGGGCACGGGCTATTTCAACGTGGAATGCACTGCACGCTTCATCGTGGATACGCCGGCGGGCCGCGTCATCGTCCAAGGCACCGCCTTTATCGTTACCTACCTGCCTGCATGGCGGCTCATGCTCGTCATCGGCCTGCAAGGGAATCTCCGCGTGCAGCCCGTGATCGACATCGGGACGGGCGAGCTGGGCCCGGGGCAGCCGCTGAAGGGCGGGTACTTTTATTACACTACGCCTGGCCGGCGCTCCGATCAGGTGGCGGGCTTGCCGCCGCGCGAGGCGATCCCGCTGGAGGAGCTGCCGCCCCTGGTGGCTATGCTGGGCATCCAGCGCTGGATGGACGATGCCGCGCAACGCGCCAGGGAAGAGGATGTGCTGCCGCCCAACTGGCCGCCGACGCTGGCGCCAGGCAGCGCTGGCGCGGTCACGGTTCTGCTGGGCAGCGGCGGCGGCGCGCTGCGCGATGAGCGCGTCCAGCGCGCGGTGCTGGCCGCGTTGCCCAAGGAAGAGGTGCTGGCCACTGCTTTTCGTGACGAGCCGGCGGTATGGGTGGCTACACTGGGGGATGGCGAAGTGATGGCGCTCGGTGTGCCGTTGGATCGCAAGCAGGCGACCACCCTTCTGCAAGAAGCCGGATACCCAGAGGGCTTCCCGCTGCGTCTCTACTACCCGGCCGATGACGAGCCCCTCGCTGTAATGGCCGAAACAATCAGCGCTAATCTGGCAGAGATAGGCCTGCGCGTCCAGGTAGCCCAGGCCGCTGCAACACAGATCGCCTCTCTCGTCCAACGCGGCATCGCCGCCGGACAGTCACTGCTTTGGCTGGAGCGGCGGTAACGGGCGGCAACTGATGGAGAAAGCGAAAAGTCGAACAACCCGGCGCTGTCATTGCGAGCCGCGCAGCGGCCAGGCAATCCCCTGCTGGCTAGGGAGGAGATTGCTTCGGGCTTCGCCCTCGCAATGACACAAGTGGCCCAAGCTGTGCACAGCCATCAAGAGAGGAGCAACCGATGTCGTCGCCACTGATGACATACCCCAGGCCACCGCGTGATACCGGCTGGGGCTTTCATGATAGCGCCGGGACTGAAGCTCGCCCGCAAGATCAGGTCGGCTTTGCCCGCCACCTCCGTCAGGAACTGGGCATCACCTGGTTCAAGGCGTTAGTTGCTGGCACGAACAAGGTGGACCTGGTGGACCGCCTGACCCGCGAGGGGATCGAGGTGATCGTGCGCCTCTACACGCGGCGACCGCATCCGCACTATGTCGTCTCCCCCGCGGATGTGCGCGCGTACGTGAACGCGGGCGCTCACTACATCGAGTGGGGGAATGAGCCGAACCTGCGCGAAGAGTGGGACGAGGCATCATGGGATGAAGGGGCGCAGGTGGACAAGGTGTGCGAGCAGTTCCTGCGCAATGCTGACGCCATCCGCCAGGGTGGGGGCATCCCGCTGCTGCCCGCGCCGACGCCAGGCGGGCATTACCCGCATCGCGCCTGGTTTCGCACCACTTTCGAGTGGCTGCGACTGCACAATCACCTGCGCGATCTTGAGGGCGCGGCGCTGGCAATCCACAACCGACCTATCAACCACCCGCTCTCCTACATAGACGACACCGGCGTCTTTTTTCTGGACTATGAGTGGATTGACGACCTGGTGCGCCAGTACGTCGGCCACAGCCTGCCGCTGCTGGGCACGGAAGGGGGCTACGAGCCAGGGTGGGATCAGGATGCCAACTATCCCAAGATAGACCTCGCCCGCCACGCCGAATACAACGTCGAGATTCTGCGCTGCTTTGGGCCACACGGCAGCCGTCGCTGGCGCGACGCTCTCTATTGCGTCTGCATGTGGATCGTTGATCACTTTGGTCACCCCGATTTTTGCTTTGCCGCGTGGTTCAACAACCCCGACCTGGGTGGCGCTAACCTGCCGGCGGTGGACAGGCTGCGCGAGGAATGGCGGGCGAGGCCCTTTGTGCGCGAGTTCTCGTGGGCCGTCGTCCAGCCGGACTATCCCACTGCAACCTGGCGCGACTCGCCCAACGCCGACGCGCGTCCGGCGGGCGTGCGCCCGTCGCTGGTGGTGCTGCACGCCACCGGCGAGGACTTTAACCCGGCCATGAGCCGCCTGCGCGACCCGCAGAGCCGCACGTCGCTGCATTACCTGGTATCGCGCAG
>JAIOAV010000028.1 GCA_019873665.1 Chloroflexota bacterium | reverse complement strand
TGGATGATCGCCGGATACGAGTATTCCCCCAGCGATGTCTCCAGTGCGCGCACGACCGGCCAGGTGTGACCTTCGTCGGTGGAGAGCGCCACATTCAGCGGCGTGCGCCCGTGCGGCGTGTTGTTGAACGCCAGCACGAGATGGCCGTTCGCCAGCCGCACCATGTCAATTCCCGAGTTGGGATTCGGGAAAGGACCGCGCACGGCACGGGACCAGGAACGGCCCCGATCGGCAGATGTCGCCTGCCAGAGGTAGCCGCGCGTCCCGCCGGTGCGCATCAACGCTAGCAACGTGCCATCGGCGCGCTGGATAACCGTCGCCTGGATGTTTCCGGGATGGGTGATGATCTCGCCGCCGAATTCCCAGCTTTCGCCCGCGTCCGCCGAGATGCCTATCACCGTGTGCCACTGCCGCTCGTCGTAGAGCGGCAGCAATATTTCGCCCGTATCGAGGATGGTTGGCTTGTTGCGGATCATCCACCCCCACTCGCGGCGCAGGTAGCGCGTCTCGCCCCAGGTATAGCCGTCGTCGTTGGAGATGCGCCCCATGATGCTGGCATCATTCCAGCGCCCCGGCCCCTCGATGGTCACCCAGAGAAACCATAGCCGCCCGCGTGGGTCCACAAAGAGGAGTGGCTGGCCGTCGGCGTGCCCCGGCGTATCGAGCAGCACCTCCGGCGGCGTCCATGCCGTCGCGCCCAGCGGCCGTCGCGCGCAAAAGATGGCCTGATCTGGTGCCGTCTCATACGCGCCGGCATACCACGCTGCCAGGAGGTCGCCACGTGGCGTTTCCACAATAGTGGCACAATGGCACGAGGGATGCGTTGACAGCGGGGCGAAGACCGGTTGGCTCTCGAACATGACGGCACCTCCTGAGATCAGCTCTCTCCCTCCAGATGCAGCGCACCCTCCGGACATTGGCGAACACATTCCAGGCAGCGGATGCACGCTGCCGCGTTCGGCGTCTCATAGACCGGGATATCAGCGGTGCAGACGCGCTGGCACCGCTGACAGCGCGTACAACGCTGCAAGTCCACCTCAAGGCGCACGACGCTGTGCCGGTTAAAGGGCGACCAAAACGCCCCCAGCGGGCAGATGTAGCGACAAAAGGGACGCGGCGTCACTAGCATCCACCCCAGAAAACCAGCGAGGATTATGAACTTGACGGCATACAGCGCGCCGATCATCTCGCGCAGGCTCGGTTGTGTCAAGACCACTGGGATGCCCCCTTCCAACATGCCTGCCGGACAAAGCTTGCAGAACCAGGGCTCGCGCGTGAGCAGAGGGATGATACCCACCAACACAATGAGCATGAGATAGCGCAGGTGCCCGGCCCGCCCGATGCCCAGTCGCCATTTGCGCACGCGCACCCTGTATAGCAGGTCCTGCAAAAAGCCGAACGGGCAGAGCCAGCCGCAGCTCATCCGCCCCCAGAGCGCCCCGGCCAGCCCGATCACGCCCAGCACATAGAACGGGATAGCGCGGATGATGGCAAAGTGCTGTAACGAGCCGATGGGACAGGCAAAGCTGGCCGCGGGGCAGGCGTAACAATTGAACCCCCAGCAGGGGATCGCCTTCAGCGTGCCCGCGAAAAAGTACGAGTTGATCAGCAGGGTAGAGATGAGCTGCACCCCGTGTCGCGGCAGACGCACCAGCCATCTCACCAGACGTGTCAGGAGCATTACGTCCCTTTCAGCAACGGACTTCTTGTGATTGTGCATGACCAGCATGTCATTGCGAGGGAGCGAAGCGACTGAAGCAATCGCCGAGCAGCCACGTGGGGATTGCTTCGCCGCTACGCGGCTCGCAATGACAGTGTCATCATGAGGGAGCGAAGCGACCGAAGCAATCTAAGCGGCTATGCCGGGGATTGCCTCGCAAACTGCGCTCGTAATGACAGGCTGGGTTGTGCAACTTCTATTTGCTCTCCATCAAATGGGCAACCAGAGGCATTCTACTGAATGCCGAGGCATGACAGTCAGAGTAGCACGGCGTTCGTCAGCGTGTTCCACTGCTGTTGCAGCACGATGCCGATGACGATCAGCAGCAGCGCCAGCAAGATCAGGAGCCGTCCTCGTTTCATCAGCGACCTCTTCCTGCCCGTGCTAGGGCGCTACCTGCAGGCTGTGCAGCAAGAGCGCGTGCGCGGCGTCTATGAGCGCTGCCGCCGGGTTATTCTCCGCCGCCACGATGTCATAGTGCACCGCCAGGATCTTGGCGGCGGCCCGCGTAAAGACGACACGATGTACGCCATCGCCCGACACCCAGTCGGCACGGTAGGCAGGTTCGCCATCCCGCTTGATGAGCGCCGTTGCTTCCGGCTTGATCTGCCCGTCCTCGTCCACCGGGCCGGTGAAAGGCGCGCCCTCCCGCTTGGCCTTCTCCCACTCGGCGATCAGATACGCCTCTGCCCATTCG
Source organism: Chloroflexota bacterium (assembly GCA_019873665.1). Classification (GTDB taxonomy): domain Bacteria; phylum Chloroflexota; class Anaerolineae; order JAAYEA01; family JAAYEA01; genus JAIOAV01. The sequence goes on along the minus strand of JAIOAV010000028.1, from coordinate 40,406 downwards.
GCGGCGGACAGCTTGTCCGGGTTGTCGTGCAGGATCAGATCGAGCCGATACGCCGGGCCTTGCCACGTCCATTCCCCGTCCGCCGGCCCGATATGGATCTCTGGCCCCACCAGTTCCCAGTGGTTCTCCTCCACCTCACCCGCCGCGGCGTTGACTGGCTGCAGGATGGCAAAGCCGGGCCCCACAAAGCGCGCGATGTCGAGGGCGGCGGGCACGTCGGTGGCAGCGCCGGTGGCGCTGGGCGCGGCGACATGCGCCAGTATCAGCGCATAGATATCGGCGGCCACCTCCGCCAGCGGGTAGTTCTCGGTGGGATAGAGCGCAAAAGAGAATGTGGCCACCCGATCACCCAGCGACAGATACACCACCTGCCGGATGTGATCGCCGCCCATCCAATCGGCGCGAAAAGCGGCCTTGTCGCCTACCTGCACGTCTGCAACGCGCTCCGCGATGATCTCACCATTGGCCACTGGCCCGGTGAAAGGCTCCTGCTTCTCCTGTGCCGCCTGCCAGCCTTGCAGTAGGTGCGTGCGCGCCCAGTCGGCAGACGAGAGGCGCTCCGGGTTATCGTGCAGCGCGATCTCCATCTCATAGCCCGGCATTGCCCAGCGCGCGTCGCTTTCGGGCGACGCGATCTGCACCTGTGGCCCAAGGAGCTGCCAGCGAGCCGCCTCCTGCGGCGCGATCTCTGCGGCGAAAGGATAGGGGAAGGAGAGCGCAGCGTGCTGAAAAACGCGCAGCTCGCTTGGGACCGCCGCGTCTGGCGGCGACGGGGTGATGGTGGGCCAGATCTCAGGCGTGGGCACCGGCGCGCTCCGCTTGGCCAGCTCGGCATACGCCTGTCGCGCCCAGTCCATGATCTCGCGCATCTCGTCCTCGGCGGCCGTCGCGTTTCCCTTGCCCGCAAAGATCACGGTCGTTTTCATGCTATCCGGGCCACCAGGGTTATCCTCGAATGCGAACTGGAACGGCGCATACGCCTTTTCCCAGACCGACAACTGGCCGAGTCGCGCGTCATCCAGCGTTGTCGGGATGATGTTGCCGCAAGGCCCGTAGAGTACCTGCCCGCTGGCAAAGAGGGCGAGATCGTCACAAAAGCCGGCAATTCCGCCCGAGATGTGCAGGTACAGCACCATCCCCTCCAACACCGGGATGTCCGCAACGATCGTCGTCGGCTGCGCCGTTGCGCTGGGAGCAGGGGTGAACGTGGCCGCGGGTGCAGCGGCGGACGTGGCGCCGGGCGTCGGCACGACTGCAGTCGCGGTGGTCGTCGCCACCCCAATAGGGGTCGCTGCCGTCGCAGTCCCCACAGCCGTTATCGCTGCAGTGATCGTCGCTGGGGCGAGGGTCTCCGGCCCCACGCCCGTGGGCGTGACGATGGGGGTTTTGGCCCGGTCGCACGCCGCGATGAGCAGCGCCAACACCAAACATGCGATGATCAGGCCTCGCTTCATGTCGCTCCATCTCCTCTCCGAAACTCGCCAAGCCGGGGCGTCGCACTGCGCAGGCGCTGCGCCAACCGGCGGCGTTCCCTCCGTCGGCGCCGTGGGGAGCAACGCACGACACGCTATATAATAGACAATTCGGTGCAATGCGCAAATGGCTTCAAGTAACTGATATGCAAAAAGACGTTCGCAATCAGATGGGGCGTTGCCCTACCTGACTGCGAACGTCCAGGCTCGTTCGATCTGGGATCGCTCTAGCGTTTTCGTTCGCGGCGCTTGTCGTCTGCTAAAAGGACGCTCAGGACGACGCTGACGATGCTGATGACGATCCCGCCCCAGAATGCGGCTCCAAAGCCACTGACCATGAAATCAAGGCCCAGCAGCCCGGCTGCCCAGCTGGTAACCATCAGCACCGCCGCATTGATCACCAGGGTAAAAAGGCCCAGCGTCAAAATCAGCAGCGGACAACTCAGGATGGTCAATAGCGGCTTGATCATGGCGTTAGCCAGGCCCAGGATCAGCGCTACTGCTACGATGACGGCCCAGCCCCCTTCGGCCTGTATCCCCGGCACGATCTGGATCGCGACCCACACGGCGATAGCGTTGATCAACCAGCGCAACAAAGCTCGCATCATCTCCCCTTTCTCGCGCCCCGCGACGCGCCTATTCCCCCGCCAGCGCCTGCAACCGCGCGATCCCCTCTTCCACGGTCATCTCGCCGTTCTCGATCGCCTTGAGGATGCGCATCCGCTCGGTGGAGGGCCCGCCCTTTGCAGAGGGCGCCTCTGTGGGCGCAACGTCTTCTGCCGCTGCCGACCAGTCCTCAGCCGCAGATACCGGCTCACGTGCCGGGGCGGCCTCTCCCTCGCCGGTCCGCATACTCATGTCGCCGCTCACACTGCTGAACATGACGGTCACGCCGCCGCCATTCACGGCGTAGCGTTTGCTCCCCCTCCGATTCTCAAGCACGTCGTGCGGTAGCGCGCAGCGCAGGTCGCCGCTGACAGTGGACATGGCCACGGTGCAGCGCGTCTCGGCGGGCACTTCCAGCTTCAAGTCGCCGCTGACACTGTGGGCGCTATACTCGCCGTCCGGCTGCAGCGCCGTGCTCATCGTCAGATCGCCGCTGACGGTGTTGGCCTGCAGTGCAGCCAGTTGGCTCGCCTTGACCTTGACGTCGCCTGATACCGTATTCACCTTCAGCCGACCTTCCACCTGGCGCGCTCTGATGTCGCCACTCACGGTCTTGAGCTGACAGTCGCCCATAACATCGGCCACTTCGGCATCGCCGCTGACGGTGGACAGCTTGAGGCCGCTATGCGCGCCCTGCACTTCGGTCTTGCCACTCACCATGTCGGTCGTGATGTGGCACTGGAATGGAACCCTGATGACATAATCCACTGCTGCCGGCTGCTTCATGCCGAGCCAGCCTAGCCACTCGGTTCGCTTGACCCTGGTGCGCGCATAGACCCTGTTCCCCTCCTGCCCGATCTCGATCTCGGTCATGTCGGCGCCTTCGCCGCTGCCTCGCTTCTGGGCGCGAATCTCCGCCTCTGGCCGGTCCCATCCCTCGATGTGGGTGCTGCCACGGATGTTGGCCACTTCGAGCTGGCAGCCCGGCTGCACCGCATACGTCTTGACGATCTCCTCGCTCATCTCAACCTCCCTATTCCAGGAATATCTCCACGCGCTGACCCTCTTCGTCGTCAACCACTTCCAATATTCTGCCGCGATAGCCGCTATGCAACTGCCGCTTGATCTCAGCCAGGTCGAGGTCCTGCGAAGGCGGCACAAAGCGCTCCGCCATCCGCAGCGCGACATCCACTAGGTTGAGCGGCAACGTCACGTGTATGTTGGTCTTGCCGGAGCGGGTGTTTGTCACGCGGACGCGCAGCCATTTGGCGGGCGGCATCTCGTCGCTGGCCCGCGCGCTGGCGGTCTTGAGTGCCGCCAGCAGCTTGGCCCCCTCCTCGGCGGTGATCTGTCCCGCCTGGATCATTTTGAGGATCTGCAATCGCTCTTCGGTCGTGGCCATCAGGGCAACCTCCTCTCCATATCTCTACGACATCAATCAGTGTGCGGTTGCGGCGCGAGGGCCGTCATTGGCGCAGTGCGCTGCTCTTCCAGCGACATGATCGCCGGGATCAGGAAGCAGACGAGGCCCATCAGCAAGCAGCCTGCGCCGCCCACGACATACCAGACGCGCACGCCGACGGCATCGGCCACAGGGCCGGCGACCGCCATGCTCAACGGTGTCATGGCCGCGGCCATGCTGCCAACCAACATAAAGACGCGCCCCTGCATCTCTGGCGCCACCACGCTCTGCAGGATCGCATGGATTGGGCCGTTGGCGATGGGGTTCATGATTCCTGTCAACATCAGCCCTCCCAGCGCCACAGGAAAGAGCGTGGCCGGCGCGAGCCCCACGGCCAGGATGCCAATGCCCATGCCGACGATGCCGGTCAGCGAGGTGACTATGCGGCGGCGGAAGCCGCCCCAGAGGCTCAAGAGCGTGCCGCCCACGATGATGCCCACGCCCCACGCCGAGTTTAGCGCACCGAGCTGCATCGCGTCGCCGCCAAAGTGCTTGGTTACCAGGATCGGCATCAGGGCAAAGCCTGGGTTCACCAGCAGATTGATCAACGAGGCAATGACCAGCAACGCGAATGCGCCCGGCCAATGCCAGACGTAGCGCATCCCCTCCTTTACGTCGTGCAGCAGCGTGGGACGTGCGCCCGGCGCGGCAGGCTGACGCGCGGGCTGTGGGATCTGCACAAACCAGAGCGGCGCGATGGCAACCAGCGCCGTTACCACGTCAATCAACATGATGCCGTGCAGCGGCATGATACTCACCAACAGCGCGCCCAGCGGCGGCGCGGCGATATTTAGCACGCCCCGCACCGTCTGGTTCAGGCCAGCGACGCGCGGCAAGTGCTCCTTTGGCACCATCAGCGAGGTGGAAGCCTGCATGGCGGGCCAGTGAAAGATGCCCCCCAGCGCGCGCGCCACCATAACGGGATAGAGATGCCAGACCGCTAACTGCCGGGACCAGGCGAGATACATCAACACCGCCGAGGCAGCGGCCACAAAGCCGTCTGCCATCATCATCACGCGACGGCGGTTCCAGCGATCCACCAGCGCTCCCGCGAGCGGGCCCAAGAACACCTGCGGCAGGAGCGTTACCAACGTCGCCATCGCCAGGATCGTCGCCGAGCCGGTGGTCTTGGTCACCCACCAGATCAAGGCGAATTCGCCCAGCACGCTGCCGATCACCGAGATTTGCTGCCCCGTCCAGATGGCGAAGAAGGAGCGCCGCCACTTGCCTGTCAGGTTCATCACATTACTCCGTCAGATCCAGTTTCATCTGCGCCAGGCGGCGCGTCGGCGCAAAGCCCCAGAAGGCGAGCGCCTCCTCCTCCGCGCCACCAGCGGTAACCGTGCTGAGCACTGCGCCGGGGGGCCGACCCTGGAGCAACGATAGGCCTTGCTGCACCGTGTCGCGCGCATATTCGTCTCGCGCCTGCGGGTGCACCAGAAAGGCCAGATGATGCAGACGAGGCGGTCGCTGCGCCACTACCTGGACCATCGCCAACAGACGCGCATCCACCTTGACCGCCTGCTGGAAGGTGCGGCGGCGTGCCAGCAGGTCGTCCAGCCAGCGATCAGGTCCGGAACTATGCCGGAATGGATACGGCGCCTGTGGATTGGCGCGATAGTAGCGGGCGATGGCGGGGACCGCCGCGCGATACAGCTCGTCGGCCGCCGACTGATCTCGCCACGATACCGGCTGCCAGTGTGATGCGGCGCGTGCGGGCCAATCGGACGCCTCGCGCCGCATCTCGACCACCGTGTGGTACGGGCGAAAGCCGAATCGCGCATAGAGCGCGATGGCGGTGGGGTTATCCTGCCGCACCTGCAGCAGTGCTACCTTCCCCTCGCGTGCTCGGATCAGGTCCAACCCCGCGGCCACCAGCTGCTGGCCGATGCCGCGCCGCCGATACTCTGGCAGGACTGCAACATTGGTGATCAGCCAGTGCCCGGTGCGGGCATCGGTGAGCCAGAGGTTGATGTTGCCGACGATACGGCCCTCCTCTAGCCAGACGAAGCCCGCGCTGAGCGGATCCAGCGGATTCAGGAGCCACAGCAGTGGCCACCACCTCGCCCAGCGCCGCATCTCGCCGATGATCTCGCTCCCGGTCAGCGCGAGTTCGTCGCCAAAGGCCGATTCGATCACATCAGCGACGGCGTCCGTGTCGCGAAATGGATTATAGAGCCGTAGCCCGCTCCGGATGACTGGCTGCTGTAGCGTTTGGGCGAGCATCTAGCCTTCCAGCGACTGGATCAACTTGCTGGCCTCTTCGGCAGTGATCTTGCCAGTTTCGACCATTTTCAGGATCGTCATGACTTCTTCCGATGAGGCCGCTCTAGCGCCGGGCCGGTGCGGTAGCTCAGGCGCGTGCGGCCGGTGTGGGGCCCAGCGGAAAGGCTTCTGTCGCCCCATCCGCTCGGTAGCGGCCCGCGCCGCCTCTTCCGCCTTGCGCCCAATCTCCTCGGGGTTGATCCGGGCCTCGAATGCATCCAGCCGCTCCAGCGCGTTGCGCACGATCGCCTCCGTCTGGCGGCCGATCTCCTCCGGGTTGATCTCGCTGTGTGCGCGGCGCAGCGCCCGCTCCACCTCACGCTCCACGCGACTCTGGATCCGCTCTCCCAGTCGCTCCATACGACGCTCTAGCTCGCGCATCTGCTCATCAATGCGGGAAGATATCTCGCTCATCTCCTCTGCCACCTCATCCATCTCTTCTGCGTCCTCGTTAAGCTCCTGCATCTCTTCATCCAGCTCCTCTTGGTGATTCATCTCTCCCTCCATTGCCTCAGGCCGCGCTCAGCGGCTCTGTCTGGCCGGTCGAAGCGGTTGTGCCACAGCGACACCGGCGGGCCGCTGATATGCTAAGTAAGCACCTGGCGCTCGTTGCCCAGGGCGGCAAGCCCATTGCCCAACGAGATGAGCATCTGTCCCAAGCGGGCGGCACCTGAGCGCAGCCACGCCAGGCGCGCCGGACGCGCTTGCGCCTTGCGGAGCTGGGCGGCGGTCCGGGCCGCCGTCCGCAGCTCGGCGAGCCGCGCCTGCGTCCACTCTTGCATGTACGGGAATCCTGTCTCTAGCATGGTCATGCTCCTTTCCTGCTGCATCGGGCCGTATGTCCCGTGCTAATCGCCAGGCTGCAAGAGGCGCAGCGCCTCTTCCGGCGAGATCTTGCCATCCGCGAGGTCGCTGAGCACGGCCTGCCGTTGCGCCGGCGAGACCGTCGGCTCCTCCTCGACCTCGTAGCCGAGGGCGTGGATCACATCGGTCAAACGGGCGCGCACGGCGGGGTATGAAAGCCCCATCTCCTCCTGCATGCGCGTGATCTTGCCCTCGCACCGCACAAAGTTCTCCACGAAGAGCTGCTGCTCTGCCGAGAGCCGGTAAAAAGGGCCGAGGCTGAACTGGCCCTCCAGTGCCGCATCGCAGTGGCGGCAGTGCAGCCGGGTAACATTCATCGTCTCGCCGCAAACGGGGCACTTGCCCACAACTGGATACATCGCGCTCGCCTCCGCATAATAATTCTCATGTCATTGTGAAGAATTCTAACACATAATGTGAGATTTGTCAATACCCCGAATCTTAAATTTTGCGACGAATATAAAAAATTTTGATATTGTTATTAATTTCTCTGTGTGAGGTTGACAACGCAATAGGCGACACCCACCATGGACTGGTCTTCCTTTTGACAGATGCCGCGCTGGCTCTATAATGATCCGGTGGTTCAGGATATGAGCAAGGAGGTCAGCTTTGGATATCAAGGCGTTCTTGCAGGAGCTCTCCGAGGCCAGCGGCGTGTCCGGCTACGAGGGCCCGCTGCGGCAAATCGTGCGCCGCACCTTTGCCGCGTGGGCCGACGAGGTGCGAGAGGACACGCTCGGCAATGTCATCGCGCTGAAGCGAGGCAGCGGCGAGCCGGATGGTCGCCATTACAGGGTCATGCTGGCAGGCCATATGGATGAGATCGGCCTGATCGTGACCAAGCTGGAGAAGGGTTTCCTACGCTTCACGCAGGTGGGCGGATTTGACCGCCGCACATTGCTGGCGCAAGAGGTGTTGGTGCACGCCAGCCACGGTGGCCCACTCCCCGGCATCATCGGCAGCCGCCCGCCGCACGTCCTGCCGGAGGAATCGCGCGATAAGCCGGTGCCGTGGGACGAGCTGTTCGTAGATGTGGGGCTGGACGAGGCCACGCTGCGCCAGCGCGTGCAAGTGGGCGACCTCATTACCATCCGCCGTGAGCTCATCGCGCTGGAAAACGGCTGGGTGGCGGGCAAGGCGTTCGATGACCGCGCCGCCGTCGCCGCCATCGCGCACTGCCTAGAGCTGCTCGCCGGCATGTCGCACCGCTGGGACGTGTATGCGGTCGCTACCGTGCAGGAGGAGACCGGGCTGAAGGGTGCCACCACGGCCGCGTTCGGCATTGCGCCGGATGTGGCGGTGGCGATTGATGTGGGCTTTGGCAACATGCCGGGCGTCTCGGAGATGGATGCCATTGCCATGGAGGGTGGCCCGGCCATCGCGTTGGGCGCCACTGCCCACCCACTGGTGCATGACAAGCTGGTGCAGGTCGCCAAGGCGCAGGAAATCCCGTACCAGATTGATCCCATTCCCGGGGCCAGCGGGACCGACACCTGGGCGATCCAGGTGGCGCGCGAGGGGATCCCCGCCGGCCTCATCTCCATCCCGCTGCGCTACATGCACACGTCGGTCGAGACGCTCGCGGTCAAGGATGTGGCGCGCACCGGGCGCCTTCTGGCGCACACCATGGCGGCGCTGGATGCCGATTTCGCCGCGCAGCTCGGCCTAGAGCGATAAGGAGGGCGTCTTGATTCTCAAGCAGCTTTGCGAAGCTCCCGGCCCTTCGGGGTATGAGGAGGGGGTACGACGGGTAGTGATCGAGGCGATCAAGGAGTATGTGGACGAGTACCGCGTGGACGCGCTGGGCAACCTGATCGCGCTGAAAAAGGGGCGCGGGGATGTGCCCGCCGGCGCCCCGCGCAAGGTGATGGTGGCCGCGCACATGGATGAAGTTGCGCTGATGATCGCGCAGATCGGCAAGGATGGATTGCTGCGCTTCCGGCGCGTCGGCGGCATTGACGAGCGTGTGCTCATGTCCAAGCAGGTGCTGATCGGCGACAAGCGCGTGCCAGGCGTCATCGGCTACAAGCCGGTTCACCTGCTCAAGCCGCGCGAGCGCGAGCAAGTGGTTGCCAGCGATGAGATGACCATTGATATCGGCGTGACGACCGAAGAGGCGGCGAAGAGCCTCGTCAAGATGGGCGACTATGCCGTATTCGCCACGCCATTCGAGACGCTGAGCGCCGGGCGTATAGCTAAGGGAAAGGCGCTGGATGATCGCGCCGGATGCGCTGTGTTGGTGGAGCTGCTGCGAGCGGGGCCCTATCGCTTTGACCTGTATGGCGTCTTTACCACGCAGGAGGAGGTGGGACTGCGCGGGGCGCGTGTGGCGGCTTTCGCCGTTGCGCCGGATGTGGCCTTTGCCCTGGAGGGGACCATCTGCGACGATCTGCCCAAGGAGCAGGATGTCAGCCCGACAACCGAGCTGGGCAAAGGGCCTGCTATTACCATTGCGGACCGCTCTGTGATCGCCGACCGACGGCTTGTCAAGCTCCTGGTGGAGACGGCGCAGGCGGAGGGTATTCCGTACCAGTTCAAGCAGCCGATGATCGGCGGCACGGATGCCGGCGCCATCCACCTCAGCCAGGCGGGCGTCCCGGCCTGCACGGTGGCGGTGCCCGCGCGCTACATCCATAGCCCTGTTTCGCTCCTCAGTCTGGATGATTTCAACCACACGGTCAAGCTCATGCACGCGGCGCTCGGTCGCCTGGCGGAGCTGGATCTGACACAAGGAGGTCAAGTCTCGTGAAAGCGCTCATCAAAGAGTTGGTGGAAGCCTATGGCCCCTCTGGCAGCGAGGGGCCGGTGCGCGAGATCATCCGCCGGCACGTCGCCTCACTGTGCGATGACTGCCGCGTGGATACGATGGGCAACCTGATCGCCCACAAAAAGGGGAGCGGCGGGGGTAAGAAGGTGATGCTGGCCGCGCACATGGACGAGATCGGCGTGATCATCACACACGTGGACGAGAAGGGGTTCCTGCGCTTTGCCGGCATCGGCGGCGTCAACCCGTGGACGCTGCTGGGCGGGAGGGTGCTCTTTGCCAATGGCGTCAAGGGGGCCATCGGCCGCGAGCAGCCGAAATCGCCGGACGACAAGCCGAGCCTGGACAAGATGTTCATTGATGTGGGCGCGACGAGCAAAGCGGACGCGCCGGTGGGCGTGGGGGATGTGGCTTGTTTTGATCGGCCGCTGGCAGATTTGGGCAAGCGGCTGGTGGCCAAGGCGTTCGATGACCGAATTGCCTGCGCCATTCTTGTGCAGGTGTTGCGTGAGCTGCCGCCGACGCCGCACGATCTCTACTTTTGCTTCACCGTGCAGGAAGAGGTGGGGCTGCGCGGCGCGCACACCTCGACCTATGGTGTCGAGCCGGAGATCGGCATCGCGGTGGATGTAACCATCGCCGCTGACGTGCCGGAAGGGCCGCACATGAACATGGAACTGGGGAAGGGGCCGTGCATCAAGGTGAAGGACGGCGGCATGCTGGCGCATCCAGGGGTCAAGAACCTGATGGTCGCCACCGCGCAGCGGCTGAGCCTGCCGTACCAGCTTGAGGTGTTGACCGGCGGCACCACCGATGCCATGGCGATGCAGCTTTCGCGCGCCGGCGTTGCGGCGGGCACAGTTTCGGTGGCGACGCGATATGTGCATACCCCTTCCGAGATGGTGGATTACGATGATGTGCTGCACAGCGTCAAGCTGATCGTCGGCATGCTGCGCGCGCCGATAGAGCTCGGCTAGCTACGACAAGGAGCCCGATCCTGCGCAAAGGTTCGGGCTCCTGACGTTGGTGGGCAGAGAAACCTGCGTTTAGGCCGACGTGGTGTCCAATTCGCCGATGAGCGACCAGGGACCAGCCCAGGTGATGCGCACCGGCACAAGCCGACCGCGCCAGTCGCCCTCCGCGGCAAAAAAGACGAGCTTGTTGGTCCGCGTGCGCCCGCCCCAGCGTCCCCTCCGCCGCTCTTCCACCAATACCTCGACGGTTTGGCCCAACAGCGCGGCGCTCAGCTCGCCGCTGATCTCCTCCTGTAGCGTCTCGATGACCTGCCGTCGTCGCGCCTTTTCCTCTGCCGGCACATCGTCCGGCAGCCGTGCGGCGGGCGTGCCGGGACGGGGCGAATAGGCCGCCACGTGCACCGCATCCAGCCGCAACTCGCGCAAGAGCTGCACCGTCCCCGCGAATTGCGCCTCGCTTTCGCCAGGAAAGCCGACGATCACGTCGGTAGCGATGCTGGCGGCGGGAATCTGCGCCCGGATGCGCTCCACCAGCGTGCGGTAGTGCGCTACAGTATAGTGGCGCCCCATCCGTTTAAGGACCTCGTCATCACCGGCCTGCACCGGCAGCTCGAAATGCGGGCACACCTTGGGTAATTCTGCCACCGTAGCGATGAGCTTGTCCGTCATCTCGGCAGGATGCGACGTCAGAAAGCGGATGCGAGCCAGACCGGGGGTGTCGTGGATGGCGCGCAGCAGGTCCGCCAGGTCGGGCGCGCCGGGAAGGTCCGCCCCATAGGCATCCACGTTCTGGCCCAGTAAGGTTACCTCGCGTGCACCGCCCGCGACGACCCGTTGCACTTCTGCCACAATCTCTGCCACAGGAATGCTGCGGCCAGGACCGCGCCGCAGCCGCACGATGCAATAGGTGCAATGATGATCGCAGCCGTGCATGATCGGCACCAGCGCCGAGACCGGCGCGACGGAAGCCGCCACCCGCGTCGCCGGTTGCGGCGCGAGCATAGTGGCAAAGGCGCGCAATCCGCACAAGTCAGACGGGAGAAGGAAGCGGTCCACATAGGGGAACTGTGCCGCTAGCAGCTCGTGGTCGGCCGGTACAAAACACCCCATCACCACGATGGCAGGCGGATGGCGGCGGCGTTTGAGCGATTTCAGCGAGCTCAGCCGTCCGATCACCCGATCCTCGGCGCTCTGCCGCACGACGCAGGTGATCAGCACGATCAGGTCCGCGGCCTCTGGCGTGGACACGGGCGCAAAGCCGAGCCCTTCTAGCATCTCGGCGGCCTGGCGGGCATCGGCGGCATTCATCTGGCAGCCGATGCTCCAGAGATGATAGCTACTCATGAGGACGTCGCCAGGTTAACGGTGCTGACACGATCTGCTGGCATGGCGGCACGCGGGGCACTGACATGGGGACGCTGCTCATGCGTTTCCAGCACTCGTTTCAGATACTGACCGGTGAACGAATGCGGCATGGCAGCCACCTCCTCTGGCGTGCCTTCGGCGATCACCCAGCCGCCGGCATCGCCTCCTTCCGGGCCGAGGTCAATGATCCAGTCGGCGGTCTTGATCACGTCCAGGTTGTGCTCGATGACGATCACGGTGTTCCCCTGATCCACCAGCCGATTCAGCACGATCAGCAGCCGCTCGATATCGGCAAAGTGCAGCCCCGTCGTCGGCTCGTCCAGCAGATAAAGCGTGCGCCCGGTGGAGCGGCGCGACAGCTCCTTGGAGAGCTTGACGCGCTGCGCCTCGCCGCCGGAAAGCGTCGTCGCGGGCTGCCCCAGCCGGATATAGCCGAGGCCCACATCGAAGAGGGTCTGCAACTTGCGCTGGATCTTGGGGATATGCTCAAAGAAGCGCATGGCCTCTTCCACTGTCATGTCCAGCACTTCGGCGATGTTCTTGCCCTTGTACTGGATCTCCAGCGCCTCGCGGTTGTAGCGCTTGCCGTGACACACCTCACACGGTACATAGACATCGGGCAAGAATTGCATCTCGATCTTGATGATGCCGTCGCCGCTACACGCCTCGCAGCGGCCGCCCTTCACGTTAAAGGAAAAGCGCCCCGGCTTGTAGCCGCGCATGCGCGCCTCCGGCACCTGTGCAAAGAGATCGCGGATGTCGGTAAAGACGTTGGTGTACGTGGCCGGGTTAGAGCGCGGCGTCCGCCCAATCGGCGTCTGGTCGATGTCAATCACCTTGTCCAGGTGCTCCAGCCCGAGGATGGCCTCATGCTTGCCCGGCTTGTCGCGCCCCCGGTAGAATATCTGCGCCAGCCGCTTGTAGAGGATCTCGATGATCAGGCTGCTCTTGCCCGACCCGGAGACGCCCGTAACGCAAACGAACTTGCCCAACGGGATCTGTACGTCCACGTTCTTCAAGTTGTTCTCGGCCGCGCCCTTGATGATCACCTGCGCGCCGTTCCCCGCACGCCGTCGCGCCGGCAGCGGCACCTCGCGCACCCCGGCGAGAAACTGGCCAGTTAGCGAGCGGGGTTCCCGTAGCACGTCTTCTAGGCTGCCGGCGACGACAACCTCGCCGCCGTGTTCGCCCGCGCCCGGCCCCAGGTCCACGATGTAATCAGCAGAGCGGATCGTCTCCTCATCATGCTCCACGACGATCACGGTGTTGCCCAGGTCACGCAGGCCATATAGCGTGCTAATGAGGCGGCGATTGTCGCGCTGGTGCAGGCCGATGCTCGGCTCATCCAGGATATAGAGCACGCCCATCAGCCGTGAGCCGATCTGCGTGGCCAGCCGGATGCGTTGCGCTTCGCCACCGGAAAGCGAGCCAGTGGTGCGGTCAATGGTCAGGTAATCCAACCCCACGTTGACCAGAAACCCCAGCCGCGCCTGCAGCTCCTTCAGGATCTGTTGCGCGATGGACATCTCGCGCTCAGAGAATCGCTCCGGTAGGCTGGCGAAGAACTTGGATGCCTCTACAACAGACATGCGAGTTACTGTGGCGATGTCTTTGCCACCCACCGTCACGGCGAGCGCGAGCGGGTGCAGCCGGCGGCCCTGGCAGCTCTGGCAGGGCCGCTCGGTCATGTAGAGCTCGATCATCTCGCGCACGTGCTCCGAGCCTTCCTGATAGCGACGTTGCAGGTTGGGGATCACCCCCTCGAACGGCATCTCATAGACGCGGCTACGATGGTGTTCGTTCTGATAGTGGAAGGTTATCCGCTCGTTGCCGCTGCCATACATGAGGATGCGCTTCACCGCTTCCGGCAGGTCCTTGTAGGGCGTCTTGGTGGAAAAGCCATAATGTCGGGCAACGGCACGCAAGAGCTGCATGTAATAGCCGTCGGCGTTGTAATCGCTGGGCGTCCACGGCTGGATCGCCCCCTCCGCAATGGACAGGTCGGAGTTCGAGACGATCAGCTCAGGATCGAGCTCCATGATCGCGCCGAGGCCGGTGCAATCCGGGCACGCGCCATGCGGCGTGTTGAAAGAAAAGGTGCGCGGCTCGATATCCGGCATGCTGATGCCGCAATAGGCGCAAGCAAGGTTTTCGGAAAAGAGCAGCTCTTCATCGGGCGCGCCCGCTGCACCGGATACGGACACCTGCACCACGCCGCTGCCCAGTTTGAGTGCAGTCTCCACCGAATCCGCCAGGCGCGTGCTATCCATCCCTTCGCTGCGCCGGATGACCAGCCGGTCCACCACGGCCTCCACAGTATGCATCTTGTAGCGGTCCAGCGTGATCTCCTCGTTGACATCGTGAATCTCGCCGTTCACGCGGACGCGCACATAGCCCGCCTTGCGGATATCTTCGAAAACGCGCTGATGGTGGCCCTTGCGCCCCTTGACCAGAGGCGCGAGGATCATGATCCGGCTGCCGTCAGGCAGGCTGGTGATGGCATCCACGATCTGTTCTACCGTCTGCTTGCTGATGACGCGCCCGCATTGCGGACAGTGCGGGATACCCACACGTGCCCAGAGGAGCCGCATATAGTCATAGATCTCGGTTACCGTGCCCACAGTGGAGCGCGGGTTGCGGCTGGCGCCGCGCTGGTCGATGCTGATCGCAGGAGAGAGCCCCTCGATATAATCCACGTCCGGCTTGTCCATCTGTCCCAGGAACTGGCGGGCATACGCCGAGAGCGATTCGACATAGCGTCGCTGCCCCTCAGCATAGATGGTATCAAAGGCCAGTGAGGACTTGCCGGAGCCGGAGATGCCGGTGATCACCACCAGCCGATCACGCGGGATCTCCAGGTTGATGTTCTTGAGGTTGTGCTGTCGCGCCCCGCGAATGATGATCTTTTCCTGTGCCATACGACCTGAACCCATACTGCGAATTGTCGTTCGATGTTATCACCAATGCCCGATCCTGTCAAGGCAATAGCGGGCCGGACTGCAACTCGTGCGCAAGTTGAGTGTTTTACCAGTCAAATGCGTGTAGAAGGAGACAGGGCATGTCGCATGTGCGGGTTGTAACTGACAGCGCGGCAGACTTGTTGCCCGAAGATGCTGCTCGCTGGGGAATCAAGGTCGTGCCACTCAATGTCAACTTTGGCGAAGAGATGTATCTCGACCGCGAGCTAGATGCAGAGGAGTTCTGGCGCAAAGCGCAGACAGTCCACCCGGGCACATCGCAGCCGTCAGTGGGTGTCTTTGAAGAGACGTTTGGATCGCTGGTGGCGGAAGGCGCTGATGTCATTTGCGTCACTGTCACGTCCAAGCACAGTGGCACCTTCAACTCGGCCAGCGTGGCAGCTCAGCGCTTCATGGGCAGGGTAAAGGTGTTTGACTCTGAATCGCTCTCCTGGGGTCAAAGCCTGCAGGCGCAAGCCGCAGCACAGGCAGCGCGGGAGGGCAAAAACGTTGCCGAGATCCTGCCCATTATGGAGGATGTGCGGAGCCGCATCCGCGTCTTTATCGCGCTGAACACTATCGAGTACCTGAAAAAGGGCGGCCGCGCAGCACGTTTTATCTCCGTGGTGGAAAAGGTTGTACGCTTTTTCAACATCAAGCCGCTGTTGACCATGCGCGATGGCGAGCTCAAGCTGCTCGGCACTGCCAACTCGTTCACCCGCGCCATGTTGCGTATCCAGCACGAGGTAGCAGCGCTGGGACCGCTGGAGATGATCGGCGTGCTCCACATCCGCAACGATGAGGTGGCCCGCAAACTGTACAGCGATCTGATCGCCGAATGTGATATGCCTGACGAAGGACGCGTTGTGGAAACTGGCGCGGCGCTCTCGGTACATGGCGGGCCAGGTACCGTCGCTGCCATTGCGCTGCTGGCGCGCACCGCATAGGCCAGCCAATCCTGGGCTTTTGCCTGCGCGGCCAAGTGGTGATATAATGGCATTTGATGGCTCACGAACCCTTCATGCGGGAGGCGCTACGGGAGGCGCAGGATGCCGCCGCTGCCGGGGATGTTCCGGTGGGAGCGGTGGCTGTCTGGCGCGGGCAGATCATCGGCCGCGGCCGCAACCGCAAGGAAGAGTGGCGAGACCCCACTGCGCACGCCGAGATTCTGGCGCTGCGACAGGCCGCGGCGCACCGGCGAAGCTGGCGGCTGCCAGAAGTAGCGCTCTATAGTACGCTGGAGCCATGCCCGATGTGCGCCGGCGCGCTGGTGCAGGCCCGCATCGGGCTGCTGGTGTATGCAGTGGACGATCCCAAGACCGGCGCTGCCGGCAGCGTGGTGGACCTGCTCAGCTTGCCGTACCTGAACCATCGCGTGATGGTGGTCAAGGGGGTGCTGGCGGATGAGGTAGCCGAGCTGATGGCCGCTTTTTTCCGCGCGCTGCGTAGTGATGCAGATGAGCTGTAAGAATCGTCTGGAGAGGTTGCCTAGTCTGGCTGAAGGCGCGGCCCTCGAAATGCCGTAGGCAGCAATGCCTCGTGGGTTCAAATCCCACCCTCTCCGCTAGTCAACAAGGGGCGCAAAGGTGCGCCCCTTTTGCTTTTTCGCGATCTCAGCCGCGCAGCGCCTGGATTGCCTGCGGCAGCGCCGGCAGCAGGTCGCCGGCAACCATGCCAGCATCGCCCAGCTCCTCTCGTGCCAGCTCACCCGCCAGGCCGTGCAGATATGCGCCGGCCACCGCAGCGGCGTGTGGCTCTACCCCTTGTGCCAGCAGTCCCACGATTGCGCCCGCCAGCACATCGCCCGTGCCCGCAGTCGCCAGGCCAGGGTTGGCAAAGGGCGTGATGGTGGTGCGCCCATCCGGCGCGGCGATCACGGTGAAAGCGCCTTTCAGTACTACCGTCTGCTGCCATTCGCCAGCCGCGCTGCGCGCCGCAGTCAGTCGGTCCTGCTCGATTTCGGCTACCGATATCCCTCGCAAGCGGGACATCTCGCCCGGATGTGGTGTCAAGATGGCAGGTACACGCAGGTCGCGCCACCAATTGCCAAGATCTGCCAGCGCATTCAGCCCGTCGGCGTCTATCACCAGCGGGGGCAGCGACTTCGTCTCCGCTGTGCCACGGGCGCTCATGGCGGTAAAGCCCAGACCGGGCGTCGTGGGAGCTTTAAGCTGAAGCAACTCGTGCACGAATTGAACCGTTTTGGGGTCGCGGCCCAGCCCCGGACCGATCAGCAGCGCCGTATAGCCGTCGAGCTCATCGCGAATGATCTTGACCCCGCTGGGCCGCACTGCGCCCCGATCGTCCGGCAAGATCAGATGCGTTACCTCGGTGGTTTTGCTGGCCACGATTGAATAGACGGTGCCGGCGGCGGCCAGCGTCACGAGGCCGGCACCGACGCGCGTCGCGGCGACGCTGGCCAGGTACGCTGCGCCCACATAATTGGCGGACCCGGCCACGATCATCGCCTTGCCGAAAGTTCCCTTGTGTGCGTTCAGCGGGCGTGCGGGCAGCAAATCCGCCACCATCTGAGGCGTGGCCACAAACAGGTCGCCCTCCTCCATCAGTTGTGCTGGGATGCCGATGTCGGCGACGACCAGCTCCCCCAGGAGGGCGGCAGCGGGAAAGCGATAGAAGCCGATCTTGGGACAGGCAAAGGTCACGGTGAGGTCTGCGGCAAGTGTCGCCGGATCAGCCGCGCCGGTATCGCAGTGAATGCCGCTGGGCGTATCCACCGCGACGATCCAGGGGCGCGCGGTCCACTCGGGTGTCGGTATGGCGGGTGCGGTGAAGGGATGCGCGCGCGCCGCTCCTCGGTTCTCGGCTACTACCTGCTGCACCCTTTCCAGCAGCTCCTTGATCCCGCCCTCCAGCGGGCGGTCCACACCGGTGCCCAGCAGGGCATCCACCACGACATCGGCTGTCGCGACCAGCCGTCGCAGCGTGCTGCCATCCGTATCCTCTGCCGCCCAGGACACCGGTATTGCGGCCTCCTGCGTGCGGCGATAGTTGTCATCACTGGCGGTGTCTCGTTTCCAGATATACAGCCCGACCTGTGCGCCCATCTGCCGCAGATAGCGGGCCGTTACCAACCCATCGCCACCGTTGTTTCCCGGCCCCACCAGCACCAGCGCGTGCAGGCCCTCCACCTGGCGGCGTTGCTGGATCGCCAGGGCCACGGCGCGGCCCGCGTTCTCCATCATCTCGGCGTAGGTGTGTCCGGCGGCGTCCGTCCGGCGCTCCAGGTCGCGCATCTGCGCTATGGTAAGGATCCTCATCAGCCTGCTCCTTGCGCTCAGCCTCATATGTGATAAAACATTGGTCGCCATTGTAGCCGCAAGCGCGGTCCGTGTCAACCGGCGACGGTTGCGCGAGCGCGCTGGCCTCTCCGACAGGATCGTAGCGCGGCCACATGTGCCGGCTTCCGCTTGACACGTGAGCGCGTCCGACTATGCTACGCGCAACAAAAACGTGGAATCAGAGTGGGCGATCATGTGGCAGGACGGGGTGCGAGCAGTAACATCTGCCGACGCAGGGCGGATCATGCCCTTTCTGCGGCGATCGAGCTGGACGACGCTGGAAAGCTCGCTGGTGGAAGTGGAGAGGCATCTCGGCGACTGGCCCGCATGGATGGCCGTTCAAGGCGGGGAGCCTGAGGCCTTTTTGCTCCTGGACGTGCTGCGCGCACCGGTGGTGCAGATCCATACCGTTACCTGCCGCGACAAGCGCGCGGTGGATCATGATCTGCCAGAGTTGCTGCGGGCGGCGAGTTTCTATGCCAAGCAGTGTGGCGCGCTGCCGCCGCTGTACATGGGAGATTCGGCGTGGCTGCGACAGCCGCTGGCGCGGGCCGGCTACCGCCACGTGGGCGACGTGCTCTTTTATGAAAAGGAGGGCACAGATGCCCCTGCTACAGGCAATCAGGCGGTAGAGGTGCGGCTGGTGGACGCGGCAGACATTCCTGCGCTGGTGGCGCTCGATAGCGCTGCCTTTGCCCCCATCTGGCGCAACAACGCCGCGTTCTTTCGACATGCGCTGTGCTCCTTTGCGATGCTGTATGCAGCGTGCCTCGGCGGCATTGTGGTGGGATATGTACTGTGCGACGTGCGCCAGGAACAGGGGCAACTGGCCCGCCTCGCCATACACCCGGATTGGCAGCGGCAGGGGATTGGCACGCGACTGCTGGCGGAAGCGATGCGCTTCTTTGCCGAGGCGGGGGTAAGCAGTGTCGCGCTGAACACGCAAGAAGACAACCACCGCGCCCAGCGGCTCTATCGCCGGTTCGGCTTTCAGCATACCGGCGAGCGCTTCTTTGTCATGCAGGGTGCGTGGGACTAATGTCTCAGCGTAGGAACACCCAGTACACCAGCACGTTCGCCGCTGTCAGCGGGATGCCAGCGCGCGCAAACTCCCAGAAGGTGAGCGTCTCGCCGCACCGCTTTTCGGCGTTATGGATGATGATCACATTGCTGGCCGCGCCGAGAATGAGCAGGTTGCCCGCGATGGTGCTCCCCGCCGCCAGCGCCATCATCTCCTTTGTCCCGGCGCCTGCCTCCAGCAACATCGGCAGATAAAGCGCCACCAACGGGACGTTGGAGATGAGCTGGCTGAGCAAAACGCTGACGCCCAGGATCATCCTCGTGGCAGTTACGCTCACGCCGACTTGGGCAATAACCGACTGGATCACTCCGGTCTCCCAGACGCTTTCCATAAACACGAACATGGCGGCGAAAAAGAGGAGTGTGGCCCAATCCACCTGTCGCACGATCTGCCAGCGGCGTGGGCTGCCGACGAGGATCGGCAATGTAGGAAGGAGCGCGATGTAGATCAGGCGAAAGTCAAAGGGGAGGCACAGCGCGATCGCTGCGATCTTGGCGAACACCAGCACGAGCAACAACCCCATCGCCACCTGACAACGCCGTGCCAAATGCGGGTCTGCGATCCCCGTCTCCACATGGCAGAGGGTGCAGGCCATCTCGCGCCGGTTATACAGCCGCAGGATGACAAAGACGACTAGCAGGTTCAGCAGCGTCGGCAACAGTAGGTGACGGAGGAAGGTGGCAAAGGAGTTGGACACCCCTCCATTGAGGGCGATCAGCAGGTTCTGTGGATTGCCGATGGGGCTCATGACGCTGCCGATGGTCACGGCGAAAGCCAACGCCAGCATGAGCATCCGCGTGGGGAGCCTGTGCGCACGAGCCAGTGCGACCACCATGGGGGTGCCGACGATGGCGACAGTATCGTTCATCAGCAACGCGGAGGCCAGCCCCATTCCTAAGAGGAGCAACAGCAGCAACTCGTCGGCGGAGCGCGCCCGGCGAAAGAGACGATAGGAGAGATGGGTCAGATAGCCACTCGCCTCCAGCGCCTGGCCGAGCACGAACATGCCGAGAAGAAACAGCATCACGTCTATATTAATGGCGGCCAGCGCGTGTTGCGGCGTGATCTGCCCTGTCAAGAGCACGACCGATGCTGCGCCGGTCATGATCTGCCAGATTTGCAGACGCACACGGCCGATCTTGCGCACCGCGATCAGGACAAAGACGACGAGAAGCACAATGATAGGCAGTGGCATAGCGGAAAGCGGGGTGGCCTCCCTCGGTATGAGTTGGGCGAGAAGGGGGCGCGAGGGTGCTCTCTTGCGGCCCCGCGAGATTCTACGCAGAACTTTATGAAAGGCAAATGGGTTGACGTGCGGCGCTGGCGCGCCTACGATCATAGCGTGTAGCTGGAAAGGAGGGCCTCAGATGGACCTGGGTCTGCAAGGCAAGGTCGCGCTCGTTACCGCAGCCAGTAAGGGGCTGGGAAAGGCAATCGCCTGGGAGTTGGCGCGGGAGGGCTGCCGCGTGGCGATCTGCGCGCGCGAGCAGACGACACTGGACGCAACGGCGGAAGAGATCCGCCATGCCACCGGAGCGGAGGTGCTGGCCCTGCCGTGCAATGTGACGCAGGCAGACCAAATCGACCGTCTCGTGGCATCAGCACAGGCGCGCTTTGGCCGCATTGATATCCTGGTGAACAACGCCGGCGGCCCACCCACCGGGTCGTTCGCGATCTTTGACGATGCGGCATGGCAGCGCGCGCTGGACTTGAACCTGATGAGCGCGGTGCGCCTCTGCCGGGCAGTGCTCCCCGGCATGAAAGAGCGCGGCTGGGGGCGGATCATCAACAGCACGTCGGTGATGGTCAAGCAGCCAGAAGAGGGCTTTGTGCTCTCCACAGCCGCCCGGGCTGGCCTGGTGGGAATGGCCAAAACGATCGCTGCTGAATATGCTGCCGCCGGCATCACCGTTAATAACGTCTGTCCTGGCTACACGTTGACCGATCGGGTGCGCGCGCTGGCGGAATCGCGTATGGCGGCCGAGGGACGGAGCTACGAAGAGGTGCTGGCAGATTATGCCGCAGAGATCCCAGCGGGGCGACTGGGTCGCCCGGAGGAGCTAGCCGCACTGGTCGTCTTTTTGGCGTCGGAGCGAGCCAGCTACATCACCGGCGCAACGATCCCGGTGGACGGGGGGTACTGCCGGGCACTACTATAAGGCGGCAGGGGCAGCAGCATAGGAGGTCAGCGTTGTCATACATCCTGGCGATTGATCAGGGCACGACCGCCACCAAAGCGGCGCTGGTGGATGGGCAAGGGCGACTGCGAGCTCTGGCGCAACGCGAACTGGCGCAGCATTGCCCATATCCTGGCTGGGTGGAAATGGATGCATGCGTCATCTGGCGCTCGGTGCTCGATGCGGCACAAGAGGCGATGACGCGTGCCGGCGCGGAGGCGCGCGACGTTGTCGCGGTGGGCGTGAGCAACCAGGGCGAATCGGTGTTGGCGTGGGACGCCACGACGGGCGATCCGCTCTATCCTGTGATCACCTGGCAGTGTACGCGCACGGCGGCGCGTTGCCGGGAGCTATCCACCCCGCCGATGCAGGAGCTGATCCGCCAGCGCACGGGGCTGGTGTTGGACTCGTACTTTGCCGCCAGCAAGCTGCAGTGGCTGCTGGAGAACGTGCCGGCCGTGCAGGCGGCGCGAGCGCGGGGCACGCTGCGGATCGGCACGCTGGACACGTGGCTGCTCTGGCGGCTGAGCGGCGGGCATATCTATGCCACCGACTGGTCCACGGCGTCCCGCACAATGCTATTTAACGTGCGCACACTCGCCTGGGATGATGATCTGCTGACCCTGTTTGGCGTGCCGCGAGAGCTGCTCGCCGCACCGCGCCCCTCCGGCGCGCCCTATGGCACGACGGACCCTGGGGCGTTCCTCGGCATCTCTGCGCCCATCACCGCCTCGGCAGTGGATCAACCCGCGGCGCTCTGGGGGCATGGCTGCTTTCGTGCCGGCGAGCTCAAGATCACCTACGGCACGGGCGCTTTTCTGTTGATGCACCTTGGCGCCACGTTCCGCCTGTCAGCGCGCGGGCTGTTGACGAGCCTGGCGGTGAGCCGCGAGGGCGAGCCGCCCGCTTATTACCTCGATGGTGGCATCTATAGCGTGGGCGCGGCGATTCAGTGGTTGCGCCACAACCTGGGGATGCTGCGCGACGCTGCCGAAAGCGGGGCGCTGGCCGCATCACTGCCGGATAATGGCGGGGTGTATTTTGTGCCGGCGCTGGTGGGATTAGCCGCGCCGCATTGGGATCGGCAAGTGCAGGGGGCCTTTCTCGGGTTGACCAGCGCCGCCACACGCGCGCACCTGGCGCGCGCCGTGCTCGAGGCGATCGCCTTTCGCGTCTATGAGGTCGTGCAGGCGATGGAGGACGACGCCAGGGTCTCGATCCCGGAGGTCCGCGCCGATGGCGGCGTGACGCAGAATGACTGGTTGATGCAGTTTCAGGCGGATCTTTTGCGGCGGCCGGTGCGGCGGGCGCGTCAAGCGGAGATGACCGCGCTGGGGATCGCACAACTGGCGGGCGCGGCCGTTGGCCTCCGAGAAGACAAGTCGCCCCAGATCGCGTGGGACCTCTTTGCGCCGGGCGAGGGTGCGGCGCAGGCGGCTGCCTTTGCGCGCTGGCAGGACGCCATGCGCGCCGCGCGCAGTTTCTGCTAGAACACTCCGCACCTGTCGCCGCTAGCGGCCCACACGCGGCAGCAGCAGCGCCGGCCACACGCGGACATCCGCCCGCCGCCGCAATGTCTCCCCCAGGCCGTCGGATATCACCGCCTCATTGCTCACAATCTCGCCGCCCCGCGCCGTGCCGGCTGGCGGCGCTGTGTACGCCACGGGATATGTGATCGTAACGATCCCCCCGACCGAGATGTCGCCCTGCCAGGCGATGCGCTCCGCGGTCGCCGTCAACACCCCGTCGGTGGCGATGGCGCTGCCGGGGATGCAGCGCAGCGCATCGGGCAGCTCGTCCACGAGCTGTGCGTGCGCCGTGCGCACCCCGTCGTTGCGCAGGGTGAGCGTGTATGTGAGCGGCTCCCACGGCTTGATGGCAGTGGCGCTGGTGCGCTTCTGGGAAAACGAGAGGTCCGGCGCGTTGACTCGTAACAGCATGTGCCGCGTCAGCTCTAGCCCGATCCCCAGCCGCAGTTGCACCGGGCTGTCCACGATCTCGCCTTCCGCCAACGATGACGCGAGCCGCGCCCGGTAGGTCAGGGTGATCGTCTCCCCGGCTGCCAGCTCGCCGCGCCAGTAGATGCTCCGCTGTGCTGCGTCGTAGGCCCCACCACTCAGCGCGCCGCCCAGATAGGTCAGTGTGGAGGGCAGCGCGTTGGAAAGCGCTACCGTTGTGGTGATACCAGTGTTGCGCAGCGCCAGCGTGTACGTTACTGTCTCGCCCGCCTGCGCCACGCGCCGATCCGCGGCAAAAGTCGAATCGCCCAGCGGGTTGAGCCAGTAGATGATCGCATCCATCGTCGCGCGCCCGCCGCTGGCGGGCAGCGCCTCAAAAGGAAACGCCATGAACACCGTCTTGGGCGGCACGGGCGCTGCCACGCCGTACCAGCTCAACGCCACGGGGCGATGATGCTGCCCATAGAAGACAATCTGCGCATCCGGCGCTGGCGTGAGCGCATCGCTCCAGTTCTCGCACGGATACTCCAGCGCGTATGGTCCCAGATTCGCGCCGATGGGGTCTCCCTCTGCGCCATACACCAGCGTTGCCGTCAGCTCCTCGGTATAGGTCAGCACGCCGAGATAATCCAGCGCAAAGGGCGTCAAGCCGCGCGCAAACATATAGTCCTGGCTGGAGAGGAAAAGCCGCCCGCCTCCGTCCAGATACTCGGCTAGCCGTTCTTCATCCTGCTGGGTCAGTGGGCAGCTCCAATCGCAGCCGGTGAACCACACCACCAGCGGGTACTTGGCCAGAAGCGCTGGCGGCGGTGAACCGCGTGCGTCGCCCACGTTCCAGCCTATCTCCCAGCGGTCGTAGGGTATGCCGATGGCGCGAAGCGCGCTCTCATATGCACCCTCCACGTTTGTCCAGCGATCATCATCTATCAGCAGCAACGGCGCAGGCCATTTGCTGACCAGCTCCACCTGCTGCGCCAGTGAGAGATCGTGGCGCGAGCGCACTGACAGGGTAGTGCGGTCAGTGGCATCCGGCGGCAGCGCGGCAGGGAGCTCGACCCGCACGCCGATGGTCGTGGCTGTGCAGGAGCCGACTGTTACCGCCGATGAGATCGGCCGCTGGAACGTCGCGTCCCACAATGTCGTGGGCCATGCTGCCCCCGTCAGCGCTAGGTCATAGGTGTCGGTGAGCTCGCCAGTATTTCGCAGTCGCACCGTGTGTGTGATGACCTGCCCATCCAGCGGCAGCGCGGGTTGACGCGACGTGCTGATCTCCAGCCCTGTCGCGGCGCGCGGCGCGATCAGCCACTCGAGCGCGCGTGCCAACAGCGCGGCCCGTCCCGCGCGGTCGCTCAGTCCCTCAAAGCCTGCGGCGAGATAGATCACACGGTATGGCAGGCAGGTATCCACGCACAGCGCTGCGCCCCCTCCGTCTGCATAGGCAGCCAGCTCGTGTGCATGCTCTGGCTGGGCGGGCGCGATCACATCGGGGTACGCCTGGTTGGCAGCACTATCGTCGCCATTCAGCGGCCATCGCAGCCCGGCAAAAAGCTCTCCCGGCGTGCCAATGATGTGCGCGCGTCCCCCGTCATCCCGTACATAGGCCGCCTTTAGGTACAGCGTAAAGTAGGGTGCATAGGTAAAGATCGCGCCGCCGCCATCCCAGAAGGCCACATCCTGCCCGCTGAGAAAGAGCCGCCCGCCGCTATCCAGATATTCCATGATGGCCTTCTCCGCGCCGACTAGGCCGGGTGAATCCTGTGGCGCCGACCAGATGACGATGTCATAGGCGCGCAGCCGCGTCCCGGTGGGTACCTCACGGCGCGTGTCGTAGATCATCCACATGTCATAGAGGTAACGGGCATCATCCAGTGCCTGCTGGTAGTAGCGGATATAGCTGCCATAGTACCAAGCGCCACTATCCACCAGCAGGATCGTCGGTGCAGCCGTCAGCGTCGCATCGCGCGCCGTCATCTGTTGTGCGCGCACGGGCACGCGCTCCAGCCAGGCAACGCGATAGCCGGAATGCGTTACGCGCAGATCATAGACGCCTTCCGGCACAGCGAGACTATAAACGCCGGTGGCAGCGTCCGCCGTCACCGTCAGGACCGGCGTCGCCTGCAGTTCGATGAACAGCGCTATCTTGGCCGGCACCGGCTGCCCGTTCGTTGCCGTCACGCGGCCGGCGATGGTCCCCAGCGCCTGCGGCGTCAGCGTGAAATCGCGGCGCGTTGTCTCCCCGGCGCGGATCTCCACGCGCGCGGCGGTCGCCGTCTCGTGGCCAAAGCGGCTTACTGTGACCCGGTACGGGCCTGGCGCCAGCGGCAGCCTGTAGCGCCCGGCGGCGTCGCTGCGGGTCTGCGCCTCTCGCCCGCCGCTCAAGGGGATGCAGCTGATGATCGCGTTGCCCAGCGGCACCTGCTCCGGCTGGGTGATAGTGCCTGTCAGCATGCCTGCCTGCGCCACCGATAGCGCTGCCTGATAGACGTCCAGCCGCCCCCAGCCAAACGCATTGTCCGGCGTCAGGGTGCGCAACGTGGCAGTGCTGGTGATCACGTACTCCAGTTGGGTGGGCGAGATGGCGGGATCAGCCTGGCGCAGCAGCGCTGCCGCGCCGGCAACATGTGGTGCGGCCATTGAGGTGCCGTCCCAGAGAGCGTAGCCGCCGCCGGGCACGGCAGAGACAATATCCACGCCGGGTGCGATCAGCTCTGGTTTGCGCTCACCCCAGGGGGAGGGGCCACGCGCGCTGAAGGAAGCCACCGCATCGCGCTGGTCGCTGGCGCCCACCGCCAGCGCCTCCGGCAGGCTGCCGGGCGACTGGATGCTTCCCGTGGCAGGGCCGCTGTTGCCCGCCGCAAAGATGGGCAATATCCCTGCGGTGCGCAGTGCCTGGAGATCGGGGCGAAAGGTGGCGTCATTGGCCAGCTCGCTCCCCCAGGAGCAGTTCACGATATCCGGCGCCAGCGCTGCATCGCCCTCCGGCGCGAGCACCCACTGGAAGGCAGCGTGTAGCCAGCTATCGTAGCTGAGCCCCTGCCCGTTAAAGACTTTGACGGCGATCCAGCGTGCTCCCGGCGCGACGCCGATGCCATCCGCGCCGACGATCGTGCCCAGCACGTGCGTGCCGTGGCCCACATTGTCACCGGGGTAGAGAAAGCCCTCACTCGTGGCGCAGAACCAGTTGCCGCGATGATTGACCAGGCCCTTGTTGGTGTAGCCGCGATAGCTGGCGCGTAGTGCAGGGTGTTGCCAGTCCGCGCCGGTATCCAGCACCGCAATCACCGTGCCATGGCCGTCCAGCTCCAGGCGAGACCACGCTAGATCAGCTCCCACTCGCTGGATGTTCCAGAGCAACTCGCCCGCTGCGTTGGCTGTGGGGCGGAACGTGCCCGCATCCAGTATGTGCGCGCGATCCTGGCGGATCAGACGCACGCCGGGCAGCGCCGCCAGCAGAGGCAGCGCGTCCAGCCGTCCCTGCACGGCGACGGCGTTAGCGATCCAGAGCGACTCGAAGTTGATGACATGACCCGCATGCTGTTCCTGGCGCAGCAGCGCCAACAGCGGGGCCTGGCTGGATTGTGCGTGAGCGCGCAATGCGTTGACGATCGCCGCGCGCTGCTGCCTGGGGTCGGCAGCAGAGGAGGGAAGGGGATCCGCCAGTGGATCGAGGTACACGATATAGCGGCCGGCCGCATCGGGTGACTGCGCCCATTGCCGCAGCAGTGCCGGCTCCACAATGCCACGCACCTTCTCTGGCCAAACATCGTCGGCAGGCGCGACGGGCGATGCGCGAGGCGCGCTGCTGGGCATCCCTGCCAGCGACAGCAGCGCAAGAAGCAAGAGGCAGAAGAGGCACAGCCTCTGTGACATTGAGTCTCCTATAACGATCTAGGCGAAGGCTCGCGGAGCCGTGCCGCGCGACTTGGTCTTGCGGCATCTTCCCGGCAGGCTATGCCCCTGCCGCGTCCAGCGCGCGGCGCAGGCGTGCCAAGCGCTCCGACCGGTCGCGCACAAAGCGCTCGATCCCTTGCAGGATCCAGTGGGGCGACAGATGCGCTTCGTCCACCAGCTCGTCCAGCGTGCCTCCGGTGCGCCAGCGGTTATCCCAATCCGATGAGAGCGAGTACTCCTCCGCTATCGCGTTGTGCAGCCAGTCATGCATCAGGCGGCGCGCTCCATTGGTGATCACCATCGAATCCACCCAATCAGCCGCGGAAAGCACCTGCTCTTGATAGGCTGGCGGCTGCAAGCGGAACAGCTCTGGGCTGATGGCAGCGACGATCTTGACGTTCAGGCCCGCCTTGTCCAGCTCGGGCAGCACTTGCAGGGTGTTGTTCATGCTGCTCGTGCCTTGCACGATCACCGTGCCCAGGCGCGGCTGGTCGGGACGGAAATCGCGCACGATGTACGCGCCCCGCGCGGCGGCCAGGTGGGACGGGATGCCCAGCGCTGCCCGGTCCGGGATCGTGATGGGCGGGCGAGTCAAGTGCAACGCGACGATGGGCACGCTCTCGCGCAATGCCGCCGCGATGACCACTGGCACCTCGTTGTATTCCCACGGGTGGAGATTGATGATCTGACCCTCCGGAAAGAGCTGTGTTACCCCCGGCGAAAAGATGCCAAAGTGCGTGCGCGAGTCGTCTGCTGTCTCCGGGCCCGAGTGGCCCACCACCCAGAGCACTTTGCCCAGCTTGATAGGCGAATCCTGCACCATTTGGCTCCAGAGGCGGAACATGCCATACTTCAGATAGACAAAGGAGCCATAGGTGGAGCATGTGCCCCAGAAGCCCACGTAATCCTCCGCCGGATTCGACGCAAAGTTGGCCGAGGCCGCCCCCACCATCAGGCCGGCGTTTGTGAACTCGGTGATCTCGGTGGGCAGCAACACGCCATCCGGGTTCGTGTCGCGGTCGTACCAGCCATAGCCGGGGATATCGCCGAATCCCTCGGCAAAGCCGCTTAGGTTGGTGGAGGCGGCGAGGTCCGCCGAGCTGGCGATGAAAAGCGGTCGGTCGTAATGCTGCCGCGAAAAACTGTTGGCCCAAGCGCCCCACTTGCGCAGCGCCTCGCGGTTGGCCGCTTTGGCGCCCGGCTTCAGGAAAAGCTCCGGCGGGTAGTGCTCATAGTCATACAGTCGCGCGTCGTGGATCGGGTTGCGATCTAGGTGCAGCTTGAAACCGGGCACCTTCTCCGGCACCTGCTCGCCCAGCGCCACCAGGGTATCCGCTACATAGTCCACCAGCGGCTGGTTCCGCCGCATGATCCCCATGACGCGCTCCAGGTTGGTTGCCGTCTGCGCACGCAACTCCTCATAGCTGGAGGGCGCGGGCTGGCAATACCCCTCGAACTTGATGCCATAGGTGGCCACGCACTCCTCCTTGGACTTCCAGAAGAGCGGGTCATTGGCGGGATGCGGCGCGCCATGCGACTTGTTATCGAACTTGCAGTAGCCGCGCCCTTTGCGCGTCTGCAGCCAGGTAACGCTGGGGACATGGTCAGGATTACAGCCATACACCATCTCTAGCAGCGCGCTGGTTACCGGGCCCCACGCGTTGCCGTGCCACGCGTTCAGCACGCGCCAGCCATACGGCTCGAACCAGTCCCGTGGCGTGCCGTGCACCACGCGACTGATGGGATGGTCGTCAATACCAAAGTCGTTCCAGTCAATGATAAAGTAGAGGTTATCCAACCCCAGGCCCCAGGCGGTGTTCTTGGTCTCGTGATTCGCGCCGGGCGTCAGGCCACCTTCCCCTTCAATGGCAAAGACGCGCACATTCCCCGCGCCCGCGCGTTTGAGCGCGAACGCCTCGCCGGCGGCGGCGGGGGAGCCATGCCCGGAGGGGCCGGTGTTGAATTTGAGAAACATGGTCTTGCCGCCCGCCTCGGCATGGCCCGGCAGGCCGTCGCGGCGGCGAAAGGTGAGCAGGTCCTCCCAGGTGGGGGCTTTGTGCGGCGGGACGAAATACCTGGCGTCGCCTGTCTGCGCGTACTTGATGCGCATCGCCTCGTTGAGCACCGCCAGCGTGGCATATACCAGCGGCACAGTGTGCCCGGCGACGAGGATGAAGCGATCGGCAAAGGGCTTTTCCGGCTGGCGGATGTCCCAGCGCATGATGCCGCTGAGCATGGTCACCACCAGCGCATGTACCTTGGAGCGCGCGCCGCCCGGGTGGCCGCTCTGGCGCAGGTTGAGCATCAGGTCAATGCACTGGTCAATCATGTCCTTGAGCGTTTCCCAATAGGGAAAGACCGGCTCCAGCTCCTTGTATCGGTCGAAGACCCGCTGGCGGGTTTCAGCCACTTGCATCGGGGGATGCTCCTTTCCATGCGGTGTGATTTGGCGCGGCGGCCCGCGAGACCGCCAGCGAGATGTATTATACCTGCGGGGGAAAGAGGAGCAAACCGGGCGAACCCTCTGCTATGCCAACGATGCCACCCACCGCCGCAACTGCAGCTCCAGCCACGTCGCCACATCGGGGTGCTCTGTGACCACATCCCGCTGCTCGTCGGGATCGGTGGGTCGGTGGTAGAGCTGTGGCGCGCCGCTGCCATCAATGGGCAGCAGATACGCCCACTCGTGGTCGCGAATCGCCCACTGCCGCCCGAAATGTCCGCTGTAGGCATAGCGGCGCACCGTCGGCGTCTCGCCGCGCAGCAATGGCAGCAGGCTCGTGCCATGCAGCGCGATCTGCCGCGTCGCCACCGGCATATCCTGCGGGAACATAGTTCGCGTCGGCGCGCGATATACCTGCTCCAGCGGCCCGCTGATTCCCAGTGCGTCGAGGATTGTGGGCAGCATGTCGGTCGTTTGCACCAACGCATCGCAGCGCTGTCCTGCGCCCCATCCGGCGGGATGTCGGATGATCCACGGGATGTGCACGAGTTGCTCGTGATTGTAGGGCCGCGCCTTGCGGATATAGCCATGCTCGCCCAACGGCTCGCCGTGGTCGGTCGTCAGCATCAACAGCGTGTTGTCATAAAGGCCCAGATCGCGGACGCGGTCCAGCAGCATGCCGACCCACTTGTCCACAAAGCTCACCTCGCCCGCATAGAGCGCCTTGGTGTGTGCCACCTCGCGCGGCGTCATATATCCCGCCACCGCGCCCGGCACAGGATCAATCAGCTCCTGCCCGGCGTAATCCGGATCGTACATGCTCCGCCATGGCTCCGGCGGATCCCATGGCTCGTGCGGGTCGAACATGTCCACCCAGAGAAAGAGCCGATCCTTTTGCCCCTTTTCCTGCACTTGTCGCTCCAGCCAGTGGATCGCCTCCTTGACCACGCGCGGCGCGAAATAGTCCTCCTCGTCCCGCACCACTGACATATTGCGCAGGTATTGGGCAAAGCGCGGCTGCCAGAGCGCATCCGACTCGTCGCCGCGCAGCCGATGACGTGCCATATCAACGGGGATTCGCTCATCCACGATCCAGGCGTCGTACTCCTGGCCCCGCACAAAGACCGTCGTGTCAAAGCCACGGCCGCAGTTATAGGCAGGCTTGTGCATGTGATAGACGTCGGTTACCAGTGCTGATGTGTACCCTTTGTCCCACAACACCTCCGCCAGCAGCAGGTCGCTCATCTCGAACAGCTGCCAGGGCCGGAAGGGAAAGCCCACGCGGCCAGTCCACATAGTCGTGCGGGCGGGGAGCGTGGGCAGGCTTTCGGCGAACGCCTGCGCCAGGATCGTGCCTTCCGTCGCCAC
Organism: Chloroflexota bacterium; assembly: GCA_019873665.1. Classification (GTDB taxonomy): domain Bacteria; phylum Chloroflexota; class Anaerolineae; order JAAYEA01; family JAAYEA01; genus JAIOAV01. Next base: position 9,460 of record JAIOAV010000028.1, on the reverse strand, counting down.
ACGGTCAATGTGCGGCGTGCGCACGGGGCTGCCGTAACAGCCCACATGATCTACCCGCAAGCTGTCCATCACAATGACGATGACATTCATGGCATCCCTCCCCCTGTCGCTGACCAACGCGCCAGCAGCGCGGGCAACTCGGCCAGCGTCTCGATCCGCGCGTCCGGGATGATCTCGGCGTTCGCTTCGACGCGATAGGGGACGACGCGCAGGATGCCCCGCATGCCGACGGCGTGCGCGCCGGCGACATCCGCGTCCAGCCGGTCCCCCACATACACCGCCTCAGCAGGTGATACCTGTAACGCGGCCAGCGCCTGTTGAAAGATGGCAGGGTGCGGCTTTTGGTAGCCAGCATCGGCGGAATAGAGCCGCACGGCGAAAAGGTCGCGAATGCCCAGCCGCGCCAGCGTCTCATCGTGGCATGTGGCGGGCCAGATCGAGTTAGAGATCAAGCCCAACGTCCACCCTGCCGCGCGCAGCTCGCGCAGCGTGGGCAGCGCATCGGGGTGTAACATGGCGCTTTCGTCGCTGCTGCGATAGTGTCGGCGCAGACACTCGGTTAGCTCGTCAGGCGACAATGCCAGCCCCAGCGCGCCAATCCCCTCACGCAACACCGCCGCCACATCCAACGCACGCCCTTCGCGCTGACGCGCTCGCCATTGGGAAAAGAGGAGGCCCGCCAACGCGTTGTGGAACACCTCCCACGGCGGCACAGGGTGGCCGCACTCACGCACATAGTCATACACCTCGCGCAGATCGCGCTGGCTTTGCGTCGCATAGTCGGGCGTCGCGCCGCCCACATCCAACAGCGTCTCGCCCAGATCGAAGAGCACGGCGCGCAGTTGTCTCCCCGCCATGACCCGCACCTCCTAGCTGTGGGTAGCCCATAATACCACGCGGGAGTCAGGGCGTCAATTGAGAGGACCGGAGTGGCAAGGCGGTAACGTAAGCGCTTGACCGTCGCGGGGACGGTGTTATAATGCGGTTATGTCTGGTGGATCGCCCGAGGGTCGTGCAGCAGTGCAGGGCGCCTGGCGTCGCCTGCGACGGCGGCTCAAGCGCACCTGTCTCTATGGCTGGTATCGCCGCTATCTGCTGTGGAAGGAGTATCGGGTGTGGCGATGCGGCGGAACCAGCTCCACGCCACATCTCGTGAAACAGCGGGTGGTGCGTGAATACGCCAGGCGATCCGGCGTGCGCGTCCTGGTGGAGACCGGCACCTATCGCGGCGACATGGTCGCCGCGATGCGCCATCGCTTCTCTCATATCTACTCAATCGAGTTGGATGCGGCGCTTTACGCCGACGCGCAAAGGCGTTTTGCGCGTCAGCGCCACGTCACGATCCTGCACGGCGATAGCGGTGCCGTTCTGGGCTCCTTGCTGGCCGAAATCGCCGAGCCGTGTCTGTTTTGGCTGGACGGGCATTATTCGGAGGGCGTCACAGCCAGGGGAGAACATAACACGCCGATCCGCCAAGAGCTGGAGGCCATCTCGCGCCACGCATTCTTGGCACAGGATGTCATCCTGATTGACGACGCGCGCTGTTTCATCGGGCAGGACGACTATCCGCGCCTTGTAGAGGTACAGGCATGGGCTGCCGCACGCGGCCTGGGTATCTGCGATGTTCAGGACGACATCATTCGCATCCACCGCCGGGATCTGCCTGCGGCAGGTGGCCGCATGGTCAGTAAGAGATAGCGAGGACAGAAGATGCCACCAGAAAAGCCCACCATCATGTTGATTGATGCCAACGCCCTGATTCACCGGGCGTATCACGCCATACCGATGCTCAACGCGCCCAACGGCGAGCCGACGAATGCCACCTTTGGCTTCACTTCGACGTTTCTCAAGGCGTTGCACGATTTCAAGCCGGATTACATCGCCTTTGCTTTTGATGCCGGGCGCACCTTTCGCCATGACGAGTATGACCAGTACAAGGCGGGCCGCGCCAAGGCGCCGGACGACTTGCAGGTGCAGATCGCGCGCTCGCGCGATATCGCCGCGGCGTTCGGCGTGCCGATCTATGCCGTGCCTGGCTATGAGGCGGACGATGTGCTGGCCACCCTGGCGCGCCAGGCCGCGGAAAAGGGGCTGCAATCGCTCATCGTAACCGGCGATACTGACACATTGCAGTTGGTGGACGAGAACACGAGCGTCTATATGATGGGGCGTAAGGTGACCGAAGGGACGCTCTACGATGTGTCGGCATCGTAACCGGCGATACTGACACATTGCAGTTGGTGGACGAGAACACGAGCGTCTATATGATGGGGCGTAAGGTGACCGAAGGGACGCTCTACGATGTGTCGGCGGTCAAGAGCCGCTACGATTTGCTGCCGTCGCAGCTTGTGGACCTGAAAGGGTTAGCGGGCGATTCATCGGACAACGTCCCCGGCGTCTCTGGCATCGGGGCCAAGACGGCGACAAGCCTCTTGCAGCAGTACCAGGATATTGAGGGAATCTACGCGCACCTGCCCGAGATCGAAAAACGTTGGCAGGCCAAACTGGCGGAGGGGCGGGATGCCGCCTTCCAGAGTAAGCATCTAGTCCAACTGGTGAGAGATGTGCCGGTTGAGCTGGATCTGCAGGCGGCTCGAGTCCGTGCCTATAACCGCCAGCAGGTGGTTGACCTCTTTCGCCAGCTCGGCTTCTTCTCGCTGCTGTCGCGTCTGCCCGAACAAGAAGAGCGCAAGACGCAGCTTTCCCTGCTGGAGGAGGTGGAGTCGCCCTACCAGGCGGCTTCGCCACGCACCACCACCGGCGAGTACTATGCTGTGGATACAGCGGCGGCGCTGGATGCGCTCGTAGCCGAGCTGGTGCAGGCAAGCGCGCTGGCGTGCGATGTGGAGACTACCGGATTGGATCCGATGCAGGCCGAGTTGGTAGGGATCGCGCTAACGGCATGGCCTGGACGTGCGTATTATGTCCCGGTCGGCCATGCGCCCCTCAAGGGGCAGAATCTGCCACTGGAGCTGGTGCGCGCCAAGCTGGGCCCCATCCTGGCAGATTCGCGCATCGGCAAGTACTTTCACAACGCTGATTTTGACCTGATGGCCCTCGCCGAGGCGGGTTTCGCGGTGGAAGGCATCGCCTTTGACACCATGATCGCTGCGGACCTGATTGACCCCGGGCGCGCCAATCTGGGACTCAAACAGCTCGCCTGGGAGCGCTTGGGCGTGGAGATGACGCCGATTAGCAATCTGATCGGCAAGGGACAGATCACCATGGCACAGGTCCCCGTGTCAGAGGTTGCGCCGTATGCCGGAGCGGACGTGGACATGACCTTTCGCCTGGTGGAGGTGCTGCGCCGCGACCTCGCGGAAAGGCATCTCGAGCCGCTCTTTCAAAAGGTGGAGCTGCCACTCATCCCAGTGTTGCTGGAGATGGAGCGGCACGGGGTCATGCTGGATGTAGCCTTCCTGAACAAGATGTCCAAGGAGTTCGCGGCGCAAATGGCAGAGCTGGAAGATCGCATCTATGCGATCGCCGGGCATCCCTTTAACCTGAACTCGACCAGGCAGCTTGGCCAGGTGCTTTTCGAGGAGCTAGGCCTGACGCCACCCAAGCGCACGGCCACTGGCTACTCCACAGATGCCAGCGTCATGGACGAGCTGCGCGGCGCGCATCCCATCATTGACTTGCTGGCCGAATACCGCCAGCTCTCCAAGATCAAGTCCACCTATCTGGATGCGTTGCCCGGCCTGGTGAACCCGCGCACAGGGCGCGTGCACACCTCTTATAACCAGACGGGCACAGTAACGGGACGCATCTCGTCGCGCAACCCGAACTTGCAGAATATCCCTATCCGCACAGAGGTCGGGCGCGAGGTGCGCCAGGCGTTCATCGCGCCCGAAGGGCATTGGCTCCTGGAAGCGGACTATTCGCAGGTGGAGCTGCGCATTCTGGCGCACATCTCGGGTGACCAGGAGCTGCGTGCCGCTTTCTTGCGCGGTGAGGACATCCATGCCAACACTGCCGCTTCCATCATGGGCGTGCCGTTGGCGGAGGTCACGGCGGACATGCGGCGCGTCGCCAAATCGGTGAACTTTGGCATCATCTATGGTATCAGCGACTTTGGCCTGGCGCAATACACTGGCCTGTCCCAGGCGGATGCTGCGCGCTACATTACCAACTACTTTGCGCGGTATCCTCGTGTGCGCGAGTATCTGGAAGAGACCAAAGAAAAGGCGCGCCGCGATGGATATGTGGAGACGCTGCTCGGCCGCCGGCGCTATTTTCCGGAGCTGCAATCAGCCAGCCGCGCCAACTTTAATAGCCGTCGCGCTGCCGAGCGGATGGCGATTAACATGCCAATTCAGGGCACTGCTGCCGATATCATCAAACTGGCGATGATCGAGATCGCTGCCATGCTCCGGCGAGAGGGTTTGCAGAGCAAGATGATCATGCAGGTACACGACGAACTCGTGTTCGAGGTGCCCGACGCGGAGTTGGATGTGATACGCCAGCGCGTGCACGACGTGATGGAGAACATCTACCCGCTTGCCGTGCCACTCAATGCTGATGTCAAGGTGGGGCGGGATTGGGGACACATGGCGTAGGGGGCGCAGTGACGTCTTTTCTGTCAACTGGGTTTGACTAGAGACGTACAATGGCCTATAATATCCGCTGCTTGGTATCACCTGTCTCGTTGGCAACTCGCGTGGATTTGCCCGATCACCGATCGCCAGGGGGCAGGTCCTGCGTGGGCGAATAGCTCAGTTGGGAGAGCGCTTCCCTTACAAGGAAGAGGTCACGGGTTCGAGCCCTGTTTCGCCCACCACGTTCGCAGGAAGGCTCCGGCCTTTTGCGTGGCTGAGCCTTCCTTTTGTGATTACATATCGGAGGAGGCTGCGGCATTGGCACAGCTTTGGCGTCGTATGCGGACGCAGACGGAAGCATACTGGCAAGAGTGGCAGGTGGGCGAAGACGACATCGAGTATCTGTATTCCTCTTTCCTGGAAAGCGAGTCGCCACGCTCCACAGATGAGTTGGCTTTGAGCCTGATGCGCCGCCATGTCGAGCAGGAAGAGCAACGCCTGATCCGGGAGGCAGATCGTGGGCCGATCTACCGTCCTCAGGAGCGTTACACCATAGGTCAACAGCTTGTCTTCCCTGCGCTCAACCGTGCCTCTGGCGAAGTTGTCTCGCAGCGCCCGGGCCGTAATCCCAAGTACGGCCCGTTCACCGTCATTGGCGTCAAGATGGAAGGGGAAGACAGAGTGCGCGAGTTTGCCAGCGAGTTCGCGCTTCCCCATCCTCTCAACCAGACTATGGAAGAGATCCTCAGCGAAAGCGAGGATCGGCTTGCCGCGGAAGAGCTCTATGCCCGCTACGGGCACTATGTGCGCGACAAGCTCGCGACGTATCTGAAGAAGGATGCCGAATTCGTCGCGCTGGAGCAGGGATGGTTCATTCGCTCGCTCCTGCCTGAGATCAACATCGGCCATTTGAATATCGCCGAAGCGCTTATTGCCATGGCGCAACGCCCTCTGAGCACCGATGCTTTGTTGCAGGAGGTGGGTTTAGAGACGACGCTGAGCCGTGAGGTGCAGCGTGCCGCGCTGGAGGTGGCACTGGACGCAGACGAGCGCTTTGATAAGATCGAGGCGGGCGAAGAGCGCCGCTGGTTCTTGTACGATCTGGAACCCGAGGCGGTAGTGCGCGTGCCGTCCATGTTGCGCCCTGCCTATCAGCCGCCAGAGCATGGCTACATCCTGGGCGAGTTGGCGGAATATGTGCGCGAGATCGGCGATGAACTTGATGAAAGGGCTGGATTGACAGTGCCGACCAATGCCACCGGCAGCGTCAGCTTTGTCCTCAACTATCCGCACTGGCGCGAGGGCACAGTGCCGCTCACCCGGGCGATCCGGCAGTTGCTGCCACCAGACGCGGGCGAACGCTATCCGCTCACTCTCCGCGTGGGGGACTTGTCGCTGCCCGGCTGGGTGCTGGCTGGACGCAAGTACATTTGGGGGCTGCAGAACTGGTACCGCGAGCAGGATCTGCCGGTGGGCGCGACCGTGAACGTCGCCCGCACAGATGATCCCTACACGCTGCAGGTGAGCTATGAGCGGCGACCCCGTCGCGGCGAATGGGTGCGCGAGGCCAAGGTGATGGATGGCAGGCTCGTCTTTGAGATGCAGAAGCGCGCTTACACCTGCCGTTATGACCGCTATCTGCTCTTTGATGTCTCACAACAGGCAGAGGTTGATGCCCTCGCCCTACGCTATACCGAGACGCACAAGCCGCTGCATGACCTCATCCTGGAGATAGTGCCAGAGCTGATCAAGTTGAGCAGTCAGGGGGTCTTTCAGGCCAAGACGCTCTACGCGGCGGTGAACCTGGTGCAACGTAGCGGCGCGCTCCCCATCTTTGTGGAGCTGACGCGGTGGCCCTGCTTTGATCCGGTCGGCGCTGGCAACTGGGCCTACGATCCGACGACGAAGGATGTATTCTACGGGCTGGAGGAAGAGATGCGGGAACGCCCGTATTCGCAACGCGCCGATCTGATCAAGGACATTGTGGTCTCATTTTAGAATAGAGGAAGCGCCATGCCGATACGATTGCGGCCTGATATCAACACCAAGTTTCACATCGACCTGAAGTGGTGGGAAAAGAACAACCGTGATATTCGGGTGTATATGCGGGATTTGCTGTGCGACGAGTGTCGCGAGGTCTTTGCCAGCCAGGCTGGCGAGGGCGTTGTGGACTGGGTGGACCCGCAGACCGGGGCTGTGACGCAAGAGGACGCGCTCTGGCACACCGTCGGCACGTGTTGCAGCCACAAGCCCGACTATATCACCGAAAGCACGCCGATCATTGACGCCATCTTTCTCACCTTTGTGGCCAATGGCAACCAGCCGCTGTCGGTGCAAGAGTTGTACGAGCGGCTGGATAAGCGGCCACCGGAGATGATCTTGCGCATGTTGACACGCGGTCAGACATACTTGGGACTGCGTCCCGTGCCGACCGATGAGCAATAGAGATGTGCCACGCCACCGCGCAGACAAAAGCGCCTCCCACCTGTCAGGTGGGAGGCGCTTGAGTTTGTCCCGTCAGTTAGCCGACACATCAGCTGCCGGTTGCGGCACAGCAATGCTCTCCACATGTGGCATCTCTTCCAGCGCTGCTTTGAGTACCTGCTCGATCGTCTCGGCCAGTACAAAACTCATCTCACGGCGCACATCTTCCGGTACATCCTTCAGGTCTGGTTCGTTGCGGGAGGGCAAGATCACTGTCTTGAGCCCGGCGCGATGCGCTGCCAGCACCTTTTGCTTCACGCCGCCGATCGGCAGCACATGCCCCTGCAACGTGATCTCGCCGGTCATGCCCACATCCGATCGTACCGGCGTGCCGGTCAGCAGAGAGACGATCGCCGTCACCATCGTTACGCCGGCGGAAGGCCCGTCCTTGGGGATAGCGCCTGCGGGCACATGCAGATGCAGCTCGCTCTCGTCAAAGAAGCATGACGCGATGCCGAGTTCGCTGCAATGGGAGCGCACATAGCTCAGCGCGATACGCGCCGATTCCTGCATCACTTCGCCCAGTTGGCCGGTTAGCGTCAGCTTCTCGTGGCCGCGCATCTGCGCCGCCTCCACAAAGAGCACATCGCCGCCTGTAGCCGTCACGGCGAGGCCAGTGGCCACGCCAGGCCGGCTAGTGCGCATGGCCGCCTCGAAGAAGAACCTCGGCTTGCCGAGATAGTCGCGCACTATATCCTGCGTCACCACGACCGGCGTCTCGGCCTTGCCCTCAGCGATCCTGGTTGCCGCCTTGCGGCAGATGGAGCCGATCTCGCGCTCCAGATTGCGCACGCCCGCCTCGCGGGTATACTCGCGGATGATCAGCCGCACAGCGTCCTCTTCGAACCTGACCTCGTCCTCGCGCAGCCCGTTCACCTGGATCTGGCGCGGAATCAGATAGCCCCGCGCGATATGGATCTTCTCATGCTCGGTGTAACCGTCCAGCGTCAGGATCTCCATCCGGTCGCGCAGCGGCGCGGGGATCGGCTCAAGCGTGTTGGCTGTGCAGATAAAGAACACATCCGACAGGTCAAAGTCCACGTCGAGATAGTGGTCGCGGAATGCGTGGTTTTGCTGCGGGTCCAACACCTCCAGCAGCGCCGACGCCGGGTCCCCTCGCCAATCAGCGCCAATCTTGTCCACCTCATCCAGGATAAAGACCGGGTTTCGTGTTCCGACGCGCTTGAGCGCCTGGATAATCCGCCCCGGCAATGCGCCGATGTAAGTGCGGCGATGCCCGCGAATCTCGGCCTCGTCGCGCACGCCGCCCAACGACATGCGCGTGAACTTGCGTCCCAGCGCACGGGCGATGGAACGACCCAGCGAGGTCTTGCCGGTGCCCGGCGGGCCAACAAAGCAGAGAATGGTGCCGCCGGCGCGATGCACCTCATCATCCGTCGTAGTCGCTTCATTCAGGCCGCGCTCGGCGCGCAGCTTGCGCACTGCGAGGAACTCCAGAATGCGATCCTTTAGCTCTTCCAGGTCGTAATGGTCTTCGTTCAGCACCTGCCGTGCGTGCGCGATGTCGAGATTGTCGGGCGTTACACTCTGCCAGGGGAGCGCCGTGAGCCAGTCCAGGTAAGTCTTGATGACGCCATATTCGGCAGATTGTGGCGGCATCTTGGACATGCGATCCAACTCACGTTCCGCCTCCTGTCGCGCCTCATCATGCATCCCAGACGCGGCGATCTTCTGTCGGTATGCCTCTATCTCGGAAGCCTGGCCCTCGTCGTCGCCCAGCTCCTTTTGGATGGCCTTCAGCTGCTCGCGCAGATAGTATTCGCGCTGCGCCTTTTCTATCTCGGACTGCGCCTCGGACTGGATCTTTTTGCCCAGCTCCAGCAGCTCAAGCTCGCGGCCCAGCAGAGAGATCAGCTTGCGCATCTTGTCATCCAGGCTGTCCAATGCCAGCAGCTCCTGGGCGTCGGGCACCTCCATCTTGAGATTGGAGGCGACCAGATAGGTCAACAGGCGCGCGTCGGTGACGCGGCGCATCAGCTCCACCGCCTCTGCGGGCACCTGCGGCATGTATTGCGCCACCTGGGCTGACAGATCCAGAAGCGAGCGGCGCAACGCCTCAGATTCGACCGACTCGACCACCTGATCGGGGCTCACCTCGATCTGCGCCTTCAGATAGGGCTCTGTGGCCACCCACTGTTGGATTTTCATCCGCTCCAGGCCACGCACAATCACCTGCAGCGTGCCATCAGGAAGATGGATCACCTTGCTGATCAGGGCAATCGTGCCCGTGCTATACACATCTTCCGGTGTGGGCTGTTCAATGGATGCGTCCTTCATTGCCACCAGGCCGACCAGCCGGCTTTTCTCCATCGTCTCCTCGATGAGCTTGACAGAGCGAGGCAGACCCACGATCAGCGGCACGATAGTGAAGGGAAAGGCCACCGTGTTGCGCAACGGCAAGATCGGCAGATCTTGTG
>JAIOAV010000027.1 GCA_019873665.1 Chloroflexota bacterium | reverse complement strand
CATAGAAGGCAAGGGTATCGGCAAAATCACGGCAGAGGGTCTCCACAGCCTTTGGCTGGCGCTGCGTCCAGCGCAAACAGAACGCCTCCTGGCGTTGTCGTGCGCTCTCTTGCTCCTGGTAGTATTCCACCACCCGCTTCTCGATCAGTTCCTCTGTACGATGGTTGTCCCCTCGCGGACGGTTGAGAAAAAGAGAGATCACCCGTTCTCTCGAACTCCTCGTAGCGACGCAAGTACTCTCGGACCGTCTTGCGATCGCGCTCAAAGTACCCGGCCGTCGCGGAGATGTTCCCGCAGATACGAGCGTGGCCTCCCACCTGCAAACGGTGCCGCACCACAGGGTATTCCCACAGGTTTCTTGCACTGACCATCTTCTCCCCCTGAGCTGTCTTCTCTCAGCTTATTACAGGTAGGGAGGTTTGGCTTTGACCACTCTGGGGAGCTTTGGCTTTGACGGAACGCAGCTATTGCCCTACTTGACATTGTATGTGCTTATGGTATAATAATAGCGAAAAATGCAATGGAAGAAAATGCTATTGCATTATATGCAACAGATATGGAGTATCAGCGCATAGATGCCAGAAAGCACCAGTGTTGAAAAGGCCCTGAACATTCTGCTGCAGCTCTCGTCTGCAAATGATGGGGTGTCGGTGTCCCAAATCGCTTCCGACCTCGGATACCCACCCTATACGGTCGTGCGCCTCCTTCAGATCATGCGCGAGATGGGTTTTGTCTGGCAGGAAAAGCCCCGTGCGCCCTACAAGATCGGCTATCGCATTCTGGAGCTAGCAGGAAATCTCCTAGAGGGTATGGAACTGCGCCAAGCCGCCCGCCCATTCTTGCATGATCTGGCCTCCAAACTCGGCCTGGTCACCTATCTAAAGGTACCCTCTGGCCCGCATGTCGTAACGGTGGATGTGGCTGTGCCTCCCCTCGCCATAGCAGCGCCCGATGAGATCGGCCGACGACTGCCGATGCATGCATGCTCGCCAGGTAAGGTGATCCTTGCCTTCCGCGGTGATCAAGAGGTGGACAAGTATATCCAGCAGGTCGGCTTGACTCCAGTAACCTCGTACACAATTACCCAGCCTGATGTCTTTCTCCAGGAGATGGCATTGACCCGCCAGCGTGGCTATGCCATAAACCGCGAGGAATCGGGAGCAAACATCGATAGCATCGCCGCACCGATCATGCGCTTTGATGGCAAAGTTATTGCGGCGGTTGCCGTAAGCTTCAGCGCAAGGCAGGGGATTTTGGGCACCGCTCAGGAGCAATCCATCGCCAACGAAGTGATTGGAGCGGCACGCCGGATATCCTTTGCTGTTGGGTACCGGGCGGATCGGTTGGTGTAAGACCTCTTACCGTGCTCATGATTAACTCTGCTTCGGATCAACTGGGCATATAGTCGGAAAGGGGGTGATCATGCAGTATAAGGAGCAGGACCGTGTGTCGGGAAGCTCGATAGGTGAAGGTTGCCAAGGAGGATGAGATACTATGCGAAAGCAGGCAGTCGTATGGACCGGTATCGCACTCGTGCTGCTAATTGTGTTATCTAGCTGTGCGACTGCGACCCCTCAAGTCATCAGAGAGACCGTCGTCGTCGAAAAGGAGAAGGTGGTCAAGGAGACGGTCGTTGTCGAGAAGGAGAAGATCGTTGAGAAGCCGGTAGTGCAAACGGTGATCATGGAAAAGGTCGTAACGCCGGTGCCAACGGTTATCATGAGCCAGTACAAGGAAGCTCCAATGCTGGCTGAGCTCGTCAAGGCAGGCAAGTTGCCTCCTGTCGAAGAGCGCTTGCCGCAGGAACCACTTGTCGTCCAACCGCTCGAAGAAATAGGGCAGTACGGTGGCCGTTGGCTCTTTGGGTTCATTACGGAGACGGCCTACCCCTACTGGCAAACCTATGACTACGAGTTCTTTGTCCGTTGGGACCCGCAATGGACCACCGTATTGCCCAACCTGGCCACTAGTTGGGAGTCTAGCGCTGATGCTAGCGAGTGGACGTTCACACTGCGCAAGGGAGTCAGATGGTCGGATGGCGAGCCGTTTACTGCCGACGACGTGATGTTCTGGTATGAGGACATCATCAGTAACAAGCAGATCACGCCAGCCTTCCCGTCCATCTATATGGCCGGAGGTCAGCCGATGCAGGTTGTCAAGATTGACAACTATACGGTCAAGTTCAAGTTCGCCGCTCCCTATCCGCTCTTGCTCCTGCAGCTGGCAGCCATGACTGGAGGCCATACCTACGCGCCAAAGCACTATCTGATGCAATTCCACCCCAAGTACACTGATCAGGCGACCCTGGATAAGCTGACGAAAGAAGCCAAGTTCGAAAACTGGTGGCAGCTCTTCCAGAGCAAGAATGAGGTGCTAGACAATGTGGATCGGCCCACATTGGACGCTTGGGAGATTACCGTACCTAGAGGTGAAAAGATCGCCAAGGCGCAGCGCAACCCATACTACTGGAAGATTGACCCAGCAGGCAACCAGCTGCCCTATCTCGATGAAGTGTGGTGGAAGGCCTATGGCAGTCGTGACGCCTTGATGCTGGCAGCGATGGCTGGAGAAATCGACTATCAACATACCTACATCCGCGACAATATCGATGACCTAGCACTGCTGGAAGCGAACAAGGAGAAAGGCCAGTATCGCATCTACTATGCCAATGAAGATAAGGCGAACTATGCAGCCCTTCTCTTCAACTATGCACACAAAGATCCAGTCAAACGAGAAATCCTCAATAATAAGGATTTCCGCATCGCCATCTCCTTGGCGTCAGATCGCGAGGATGTCAGCCAGACGGTCTGGCGCGGACTCGCCCAGCCTCGTCAAGTCGCTCCCTGGGATAATCCTGACCACTATGACGTCACCCGGCTGGCGACCCAGTATACCAAGCGCGATGTCGTGCAGGCGAATGCGCTTCTAGACAAGCACTACCCACAGAAGGATGCTGAAGGCTACCGTCTGGGCTCTGACGGCAAGCGGATCACGATCACTATGCTCCTGGATACCCGCTATGCCAAGAATGTGGATACCGCTGAGATCCTAAAGAAGAACTGGAAGGATATCGGGGTCGAGCTGGTGCTGGATGTCGTGTCTGGAGAGCTCTTTGGGCAGCGCCAAGATGCTGGCGAGTTCGAGATCGTCTGCACTCGCTTCACCGACAATGGCGGTAGCTATCCGATTCTCCAGATGCGTCTCTGGGCGCCCGTATCTACCGGTCAGAATGGCCTGTCTGCAGCGTGGGCAAAATGGCTCGAGAGTGGTGGGCAGTCTGGCGCGGAACCGCCGGACGCGGCCAAGAAAGTCTACGAGCTATATCAGCAAGCCAAGACCGAGCCCGATGAAGCAAAGCGCGATGCCTTACTGCAGCAGATCTTTGACATCAACGCGGAAGAGTTCTGGACGATAGGCATCGTGGACTATCCCCGCAGCTTTGGTGTGGCCAAAAATGACTTTCGCAACGTGCCGATGGATGGCCCCACCGGCTGGACGTTCCCTGGCCCCGCGCCCTACAACCTAGCCACCTTTTTCAAGAAGCAGTAAGTGGCAAGATGTGCTCCCCGACTTGCGGGGACCACTGCCAATCGGTGGCAGGGGTCGTTTGTCTCGTGATCCCTGCCACCTTCTCTGCCAGATGAGCGAAAGGAGCCGCTTTGATGGCTTTGAGCGTGAGGCTGTTGCCAGAAGCGGGAGGCACGCTGCTTTGGGATGGTGAGAGTTACGACCCGCGCATCCCCTACCCACCCGGCAGCGTCGTGAATATCATGATCCGCCCCACGGGCGGTTATCAGTTCGCTGGCTGGACAGGCGATGTCCCTGTCGGCTGTCAGGATGATGTTCCCCTGCAGCTCACTGTTGGGGAGGCGCCGCAGGAGGTCATCGCTCACTTTGTGCCGGTTCGCAAAGACGTGCCTGAGCTAGTTTTCGATGCCGATTTCGAGAATGGCAATGGTATCCTCCGCTATAACCTACGCAATAGCCGAGGCCTGGTCATCGAGCCATTGCAGGTCAATGCTGCCGACAATATCTGGTGGCATTTCAAGATTCATGGTATCACGCCCGGCGAGTTCCTGCAGCTCCAGATCGTACATTCACCGGCCACCGAGCCTGACTTTGCTGGCGACTCACCTCCAGTGTATAGCTACGACGGTGTCACTTGGCACCGTTTCATCGGTGCCAAATCACCGTTCATCCAAAAATTCACTGCCCCCTCAGTTGAGATCGCGCGGAACATCCCCTATCCCTATAGCCGAACCCTAGCGCTGGCCGCAGAGATGGCGGGGCCGTATGTGCAGGTGCTTAATCTTGCCACTAGCGAGAAAGGCCGCCCTGTAAAAGCGTTCCGCTTCACCGATCCTGGCACTCCGGACGTTGGGAAGCGGATCGTCTGGGTCATGGCGCGGCAACATGCTTTCGAGAGCCACAGCAGCTGGTATGCCGAGTATCTCTGCCACTGGCTGTTGGGCGATGACCCGTTCGCTGACGACCTCCGACGGCAAGCCATCACTTACATCGTGCCGATCATGGATGTGGATAACGTCTATGCCGGCGGTTCAGGCAAGGAGCAGCTAGGGGCGGACGGACGCCGCGCTGATTTCAACCGCAGTTGGGTCGAAGATAGCCCCTGGGCAGCGATCCGCGCCGCACAGCGTTTGTTGGAACGACTTTGCCAGCGGCACGATGTCGCGGCTTTCTTTGACCTGCACAGTCCCTGGTATCCCAATACTCCCAGCTGGCACATTCCCAGGGTTATGGAGGAGCAAGGGCAGCGCTTTGCCGATATTTGGAGCAAAGCGCTAGAGGATACTGGGACTAGCATACGCTGGAAGCACCGCCTTATGATCAGTGGACAGGGCGATCAGGACACAAATCGCGAGCCGAGCTACATGGTTACCTCGACCCAGTATGCCACTCGCCGCCTGCTTGATCGGCCCACAGAACACATCTACATGGTGATAGAGACTGCACACTGGCACGATGGCTACGGCAATTTTATCACTCTAGATTCGCTGCGTGCCTACGCCACAGCGCTAGGACGCGCTCTGGTCCGGTTCTGGCAGAACGGATAAGAGGCGCGTAATGGAGCGGATCCAACCGCAAGTCAGAGGGACGACTGTGTCAGTGCTTCTGAGTGTAGCACGGAACTACTGGCGCTGCTTGCCCTCGGCGATGAGCGCTGCTGACCATGTGGGCACGCGTGTTGCTTTAACCAGGGTAAGGAGTTATCCATATGGCACTCACGGTCCACATGTCCCCTGAAGCGGGGGGACGTCTCGTGTTGGATGGTTTCACTTATGATCCTCGTGTTCCCTACACCCCTGGCGAGGTGGTGCGCATCAAGGTGCTTCCGGCGGCAGGCTATCAGTTCGCTGGCTGGTCGGGAGACGTACCGGCAGGGCATGGTGACGATGTGCCGTTGGAGGTGACAATCGGCGAGGCGCCGCAAGATATCGTCGCTCACTTTGCGCCGGTTTCCAAAGACGCATCCGAGCTGGTTTTCGATGCCAATTTCGAGAATGGAAACGGTATCTTGCGCTATCTCTACCGTGACAGCCGTCGTCTAGTCGTCGAGCCATTGCAAGTCAAGGCTGCAAACAATATCTGGTGGCATTTCAAGATTCATGGCATCGTCCCCGGCGAATTCCTTGTGCTCAATGTCGTACATTGTCCCATCGCTGGCGACTCGCAGCCGGTCTATAGCTACGATGGTGTGACATGGCAGCGCTTCACCAGCACGCGCGCCCCGTATGTTCAGAAATTCACTGCCCCCTCAGTCGAGATCGCGCGGAACATCCCCTATTCTTACAGCCGGACCTTGACGCTAGCGGCAGAAATGAGGGGACCACAAGTCCAGGTACAGAATCTGGCAGTGAGCGAAGAGGGTCGTCCAATCAAGATGTTTCGCTTTACTGATCCCGATGAGCCGGACACTGACAAGCGGGTTATCTGGATTATGGCGCGGCAACATGCTTTCGAGAGCCACAGCAGCTGGTACGCCGAAGGTTTGGCTCGATGGCTGCTGGGCAACCATGCGCTGGCAGCGGCGCTGCGGCGGCAAGCTATTGTCTATGTCGTGCCGATGATGGATGTGGACAACGTCTATCATGGGGGGGCAGGCAAGGAACAGCTGAATGCCTTGGGAGAACGCGTAGATCTCAATCGGAGTTGGGGCCCCAACTCACCATGGACAGTGATCCGCGCAGCGCAAGCCCTGTTGGGCACGCTGAAGGCAACGCATGACATTGCCGCCTTTATCGATCTGCACAATCCGTGGTACCCTGACCCGCCGCATTGGCATATCCGCCACACCTTTGGCACCCAAGTCACGACTTTTGCCGAGCTTTGGAGCAGCGAGTTGGCAGCCACTGGCAGCGATGTGCAGTGGAAGCATTGGCTGCGAGTGAAAGCGCCCGACCAGAGCGAGGATATTGAGCCAACACCGGGCATGCTCACCGCGACCGAATACGCGGAGCAGGCGCTCTTTTCCCAATACGAGGATCATCTCTGTTTCACCATCGAGACCCCTCACTGGCATGACGGCTATGGCAACCCGATAACCCTGGCCTCACTGCGTGCATATGGTGAGGCGCTGGGTCGGTCCCTCGCGCGCTTTCTGGGCGCGAGTGAGAGCGAGTAGGGCAAAAGCTCGAGGCCTTGCCCATATTCGAGGCTAGGATCGTGGCGGGAGGAATATGATGACCAAGTACATCGTCAAACAGCTGTTATACTCGATACCAACCCTGGTGACTGTATCAATACTCGTTTTTGTAATCATCGAGTTGCCACCCGGAGACTATCTCACCACCTATGTTACCCGCTTGCAGGAGGTGGGGGCTGTAACGACGCAGGAGGAACTCGCTGCTTTGCGGCTTCGCTATGCTTTGGACCAACCGCTTTATGCGCGCTATCTCAAGTGGGTAACGGGCATGTTGCATGGCGATTTCGGTGTCTCTTTCGTACATAACAAGCCAGTAGCCGATCTGCTCTGGGGGCGAGTAGGCTTGACCTTCGTGTTGGCGTTTTCGGCGCTTATCCTTCAATGGCTCATCGCCTTCCCCATCGGCATCTACTCTGCGGTGCGTCAATATTCGCTGGGCGACTACTTATTTACCTCGCTGGCCTTTTTCTCGGCGGCCACACCTGAATTCCTCATCGCGCTGGTAGTCATGTACTTCCTCTTTGTGCGGTACAACTTTACCTTAGGCGGCCTCTTTTCTGTGGGAATGGAGGACCAGCCCTGGAGCTGGGCTAAGTTTGTGGATATGATGAAGCATCTTGGCGTTGGTCTGCTGATTCTTGGCGCTTCCAGCGGTATCGGGCTGATCCGGACGATGCGTGCCAACATGCTTGATGAATTGCACCGACCTTATGTCACCACGGCTCGCGCCAAAGGGCTGACGGAGTTGCGGCTCCTTGTCAAGTATCCAGTGCGGGTGGCGTTGAATCCCTTCGTCAGCACTGTCGGCTGGGTCCTGCCGGCGCTGATCTCGGGCACCACCATCATCTCTATTGTCTTGGGGCTGCCCACTACTGGCCCGCTTCTGTTCAGCGCCCTGCAGTCGCAGGATATGTATTTGGCAGGCAGCTTTCTTATGATCCTCAGCGTGCTGACCGTCGTTGGTACACTCCTCTCGGATATTCTGCTGGCATGGCTGGATCCGCGCATCCGTATTTCGGAATGAGGTGAGAGGCATGGTTTCTTCAGAAGCAGACAAAACGGAGTTGCGCGAGCTGAGTGCGGCAGACGAGTTCGTGCCAATCCACGAAGACAAGATATTCGTGGCGTCGCAATGGCAGTTGATGCGGTGGCGCTTTCGCAAACACGGGCTTGCCATGGTCAGCCTGGCCGTGCTCGCACTCTTCTACTTGGGTGCGCTCCTAGCCGATTTCATCGCGCCGTACGACGGAAGCCTACATGACCGCAACTATGTATTTGCCCCGCCGCAGCGCCTGCGCTGGGTTGATTCAGACGGTAACTTTCAACTGCGGCCTTTCGTGTATCCTGTGGTACAAACGCTGAATCCACGCACATTCGCGGTGACCTATACTCTGGACACCTCAAAGAAGCTGCCCGTCCTCTTCTGGGTACATGGGGATCCTTACAGATTCTGGGGCCTCTTCGATACCGATGTCCATCTCTTTGGGCTCGAAGGCGGGCAGCGCGGACTCTATCTTCTGGGGACAGATCGGCTGGGACGTGATCTTTTTTCCCGGATTCTGGTTGGCGCGCGCATCTCGCTCTCCATCGGTTTGGTGGGCGTGTTTATCAGTCTCTTCCTCGGCATTATCATCGGCGGCTTCTCCGGGTATTATGGTGGCCTGGTTGATAGCGTTGTGCAGCGTGTCATTGTGGTCATCCGCTCCGTTCCCACGCTGCCGCTCTGGATGGCGCTTAGCGCTGCCGTGCCGCCCGGCTGGCCACCTACTCGCGTCTACTTTGGCATTGTGGTAATCCTGTCCTTCATCGGCTGGACGGGCCTTGCGCGAGTGGTGCGTGGGCGCTTCCTAGCTTTACGTGAAGAGGATTTCGTGATGGCGGCTCGCCTCGCTGGCGCTAGCGAATGGCGGATCATCCTCATACACATGGTTCCCTCCTTCATGAGCTACTTGATTGCCAGTCTCACCCTCTCAATACCAGGCATGATCCTCGGCGAGACCAGCCTGAGTTTTCTGGGCATCGGCTTGCGCCCGCCCGTTGTTAGTTGGGGGGTGCTCCTGAAAGAGGCGCAGAACGTAGCGACGGTGGCAAATGCGCCCTGGTTGCTCTGTCCAGGTGCTTTCGTAGTAGTCATTGTGCTGGCCTTCAACTTTGTAGGCGATGGCCTGCGCGATGCTGCCGATCCCTACTCGCGATGAACAGGAGACAGCGATTGAGACCGAATATCGTGCTGATCACTGCCGACCAGTGGCGCGGCGACTGCCTAGGGTATGTCCGAGGACGTCATCCGGTGATGACACCCCACCTGAACCAACTGGCTGCAGAGGGAGTATCCTTCTCCCAAGCCTATGCTGACTGCCCAGTTTGTATGCCTCAGCGGGTCACGCTCCTAACGGGCCAGGTGGCTTCTCGCTTTGGGTTGCCGCACAATTTCCAGGTGCGCTCCCCAGTCAATGCTAGGCTTTCCTTGCCGATGCGGTTGGCGCGGGAGGCCGGGTACCAGACAGAGGCGATCGGCAAGATGCACTTTTCGCCAGATCGCGCTCGCCTGGGCTTTGAGCATGTGCGTCTGCATCCAGACGATTATGTGATCTGGCTGGAAGATCAGGGCTATGGCGGATTCTATCGCGGCCACGGCCTAGGTGGCAACGAAGTCTACCCGGTTTCCTCGGCAGTGCCAGAGCGCTTTACGCATGTGCACTGGATCGTGGAGGAGGGCATCCGTTTCCTGACGCAGCGGGACCCTGAAGCGCCTTTCTTCCTTTGGATGGTATTTGAAGCGCCACATAGCCCCTTTGATCCACCCGACCCATTTGACCGCCTGTACGACCACATGACGATTCCCGAGCCGGTGAAGGGTGATTGGGTGAATGAGAGCGACTATCCTCCTGGCTTTCGGGCGCGGTGTTTGGCAGCCAAGTATGATCTGCTGAACGGCGAGATGATTCGTGAGAGCCGGCGGCGCTACTATGGGCAGATCTCGCACATTGACTATCAGCTTGGACGGTTCCTAGGTGAGCTCAGGAGCAAAGGGTTATACGAGAACACGGCGATTATCTTCACCTCTGATCATGGTGAGCATCTGGGCGATCATGGGCTCTTTGGGAAGGCGACTTTTTTGCATGGCTCAGGTGATGTGCCGTTGGTGATGCGCCTGCCATCATCTGTACCTCTAGCCCATCCGGCCCTTGAGCTCTCTACACCAGTGCTGACGGCGGATATCTATCCTACTATCCTAGCGCTGGCAGGACTGGAGCCGACCAGCGAGGTAGATGGGCGGTCGCTCTTATCTGTGCTGGAAGCAGGACAGGGCGAAGCGCGAATCATGTGTGGCGAATGTGGCCGCAACGATAGTACCGCCTTCATCACCGACGGCTGCTACAAGTACATCTACTACATACTGGGAGGCGTCGAGCAGCTGTTCGATGTCGGGCAAGACGCGGAGAATCTGCACAATCTTGCTAACGATCCAGCGTATAGTCCAACTAAGGATGCACTCCGAGATGCTCTGATCGCATATCTGATGCGTTTTGATCGCCCCATAGTGTGCGATGGCCAACTTGTGGCGCAGGCGCGCGATCTGGACGAAGTGAGCCTGCGTGCGCAGAACACAGCCGCGTGGCGAGGTCCGCTCCGCTACGGTCAGGGCTATGGCGGCGGCTGGTAGGCCCTTGACCTATTGCATAAAAGGAGAACTCATGTCTGAAATCTATCGCCAAGCCCGTGACACATTGACCGCGATCGAGCTGGATCGCGGCGATACGCTGCACTTCCGGCTGCGAAACGGGGAGGTTCGCACCCTGACGTTGGAAGACACGTCCGCGGCGTTCATACTGACCAACATAGACAGGTATGGCGAGAATCACCCTCTGGGCAGATCTATGTATCACTTTGCCTGTCACGTGCGGATTGACGGCCAGCCCATGATGATGGAGCGCTATGTCTGCTCCCAGGAAACCTTCTACGAGCCGTATGTGATCAACGGCATGCGTATCTGGTTCGATGCCGTCGCTGATATCTTCACACTTATCAAAGAGACGCATGGCGCATGCCGACCAAGCAAACAGGCACGGTTTGCGATACAGGATATGACGCTGTCGATCTGTCCACAGGAGCTGCAATCCTGGTGTCCGGATGAGGGGAATTTCATCGATATTGAGCGCTGCTACAACGGTGATGACCCTTGGATGGGGCCATACCTAGGGTTTGATGCGCATGGCGGGTTGGACATAAACCATCCCAAAGGCACTCCAATCTGGGCACCCATAGATCTAGATGACCAGTTCTACTTTAACTCCCTAGAGATGGGCGACAACAACAACCGTTGGCGTGCCATCCGCACATGGCCTGACGGTTCCACGTGGACCCTGCAAACCGCCCACATGGTACGGCTCTTGGTGCCAGAACATACTCCCGTCAAGGCGGGGACACATATCGCCGAGGCGGCTGGGGTCTTGGTCGGCTCCCACGAGCACTCGCACTTCGTGTTCAAAGTGCGGGAAGCGGCAGACCCTCAAGCTGGGGCAGACGCACCGGTTGAGGTTAGAGGCCACATAAGTGAGGATGCTGGCGATGACTATGTCATCCAAAAGGGACAGCGTCGGGTGACAGTGCCCAAGCGCTACCTGGTGCACCTGCAGCGCCCCAATCGCCGTGAGGACTCGGTTTTCGTGGTCCCCAGGTCATTTGCTGAGCAACATGCCCTGGACCACGTTACGCCGGAGGTCCTGCTCGACCCATGGATCATCTTCTGGCAGATCTTCCGGCAGAAGAAGGAGCGGGCTGGCGAGATCTGTGCCCAGATGGCGCCGTTGAGCCCGGCCAAGACAGGCCAGGAAGTGCAGTTCCATAGCGACGGCTCGCACGCGGGGTCAGCGAGAGGCACCCTCCGTTACTTCTGGACTTTTGGCGATGGCGGTTTCGCGGTAGACCCGCACCCATCACATGTCTATCTCAAGCCTGGCGTCTATCCGGTGACGTTGACTGTGGATGATGGGGTAGGGAGGGCTGCTTTCACCCAGCATCTGACCGTCGATGGCCAGATGAGCGTCATGCCTGGTCTGGCGCTAGATGCGCCTAGGGAACTCTCCTTCCGTGCTCGTCCGGTGCAAGCGATGGATGTCTATGGTTGGCCGATTCGCCATCTGCCACACACATTGACCTTTGTTGCGCGGACAACGCGTCCTAGGCCCGATGCAAAGGAGATCAAGCTGCGCAACGCCGGGGGCGGCACGCTGCCCAAAGCTCACATAGAGATTAGTCCTACTGAGGCGGCGGGTTGGCTGACGGTGCACGTCGGCGGCTCGGGCAACGCCCAGCAGTTGACAGTCGGAGTCAACGCCGAAGGTCTCTTGGTAGGCACATACGAGGCATGGGTGGCAGTAGAGACGCCTGGGGCGGTCAACAGCCCACAACGCTTTCGTGTCATCCTGGAGGTTCGCAACCAGCCGCCGCAGACGCAGGTAATCTTGGACGACCAAGACCCTGGCTTTTGCGCCACACCTTACTTCTGGGTGGGTCATCGCTTCGACCGCTGGGAGACCCCCGGTTATGGTGGCTTCTATCTCGTCAACGGCAGGCGCGCTCGAGAGGGCGAGTACGCGCGCTTTACGCCCGATCTGGCTGCCGGGCGCTATGAGGTGCGGCTGCATGAGCAGACACCTTTCGATCCCGACGCGCGCTTTTGGGTGCGTGTGCGCCACCTGGGTGGCGAGGAAAAGGTCTGGATTCACCCCGCCACTTCACGCTTGATTGGGATTTTCCCCTTTGCCGAAGGGACCGATGGCTATGTTGAGCTCTTGGCCGACGGTGCAGAAGGGCAAGTGGTTGCTGACGCGGTGGTGTTCACGCGGCTGGGCGATCTGTGAAAAGCTGGCGGTAGGAATCGCCCTGAGAAGGAGGAGATTGTGGGGAGCAAGCAAGCCAAGATCAGGTTGGACTGGGAGGCGCCCGTCGTTGCTGAAGCGCAGGTGCTAGTGATCGGCGGTGGTCCTGCGGGCATCGGTGCGGCAGTGGGCGCGGCGCGCGCTGGCGCGCGGACCGTGCTGGTGGAGCAGTATGGCTTTCTGGGTGGCGCGGCGACGGCGGCGATGGTGGGCCCCTTTATGACCTCCTTTAGTGGCACCGGAGAAGAGCAGATCATCGGCGGCGTGTTCGACGAGCTGGTGCGCCGCATGGAGGCGATGGGCGGCGCGATTCACCCCGCGAAAGTGCGCGCGGGCAGCCCCGAGGCCGGCTTCTACATCTTTGGGCATGACCACGTAACCCCTTTCGACTCGGAGGCGCTCAAGATCGGAGCCGCGGAAATGGCGGTGGAGAGTGGCGTCGCACTCTACCTGCATACCCGTTTCATCGCGCCACTGCTGGACGGCAACCGCATCCGCGGCGCCATCGTGCACAACAAGTCGGGCCTCCAGGCGCTCACAGCCGAGGTGGTCGTGGACTGCACTGGCGACGCGGATGTGGCGGCGCTCGCCGGCGTGCCTGTTGTCAAAGGTCGCAGCCGGAACGGGTTGATGCAACCCATGACCATGTTCTTCCGTGTTGGCAATGTGGACGATGAGGCGGTGGAGGCGTACGTCCGCGAACACCCCGAAGAGCACAACCATCTGTTCCGCGCCATCGTCCTGGCGCATCAGGATACATTCCCCGCGCCCCGTGAGCATATTGGCATCTACCGTACCCCGCAGCGGGGCACCTGGCGCGTGAACTGCAGCCGCCTATCCGGATTGGATGGCACGAATGCTCGCGACCTGACTCAAGGCGAGGTGGAAGGCCGCAAGCAAGTCTGGGCGCTAGTGGAGTTTTTCCGCGCGCATCTCCCTGGCTTTGCCAATGCGACGCTGCTCGACACCGGCGCGCAAGTCGGCGTGCGCGAGACGCGGCATATCGTCGGCGACTATACACTCACCGCGGACGACCTGGCGACGGGACGGCACTTTCCGGATGTCATCGCCCTGGGCGGCTTTCCCGTGGATATCCACCCTGTAACGGGAAAGGGCGGGGGGATCGCCACGGCGCTGGAGATGGGGCTGCGCACCGCGCCAGTGTACGAGATCCCCTACCGGTCGCTCGTCCCGAAGGGAATCGAGCAACTGCTCGTGGCAGGACGTGCCCTTTCCGCGACGCACGAGGCCGCGGGCGCGGTGCGGGTCATGCCGTCTTGTGTGGCGATGGGGCAGGCTGCCGGAGTGGCGGGAGCCATCGCCACGGCAGAGGAGATTCCGGTGCGCGAGACGCCGGTGGCGCGTTTGCAGCAGACGCTACGCGAGCAGAAGGCGATTCTGTCGGTGAAGTGAGGCACTCTCAACTCTGAAGGAGATCACAACATGTCATCTGTAGACGCAGACATCCTGATATGCGGTGGTGGAGTCGGCGGTTGCGCGGCAGCGTTGGCGGCGGCGGCGTTGGGCTACCGCGTCATCATGACCGAGGTTACCGACTGGATCGGCGGGCAACTGACCGCGCAGGCGGTACCGCCGGACGAGCATCCCTGGATCGAGCAGTTCGGCTGTACGCGGCGCTACCGCCAGTTCCGCGATAGTGTGCGCGGCTATTACCGGGCACACTATCCGCTTACCGCTGCGGCGCGCGCCGATCCCCACCTGAACCCCGGCGCCGGGACGGTCTCGCGGCTCTGCCATGAGCCGCGTGTAGCCCTGGCGGTGTTGGAAGGGATGATGGCGTATGACCGGGCTGCGGGGCGACTGGAAGTGCGACTGGAACGCGAGCCTGTTGCCGCCGACGTGCAGGGCAACCGGGTGCGCGCTGTCAGCTTGCGCAATCTGCGCACGGGGGAGATAGAAACCGTCGTAGCGCGCCACATCCTCGACGCCACCGAGCTAGGCGACCTGCTGCCCCTGGCCGGGGTCGAATACGTCAGCGGGGCCGAGTCGCAGGACGAGACGGGCGAGCCGCACGCGGTTCGTGGCCCGGCGCAGCCGGAAAACGTCCAGTCACTCACCTGGTGCTTTCCCGTCGCCTACGATCCGCAGGGAGATCATGTTATTGCCAAGCCCGCCCAGTACGAACGATGGCGGGACTATGTGCCATCGTTGACTCCTCCGTGGTCCGGCAAGCTGCTGAGCTGGGTGCACTGCCACCCCATTGACCTGTCACCGCGCACGCGCACGCTTCTGCCGCAGACTGGCGAGAACGACCGCCAGGCACTTTGGCTCTACCGGCGCATCCTCACCCGCCAACATTATGCCGAGGGGGTGATGCCGCACGAGGTGACGCTGGTCAACTGGCCGCAGAACGACTACTGGGAGGGAAATATCATTGACAAGCCAGCAACGCACGTCGCCCAATGCCTCGAGGATGCCAAACAGCTCTCGTTGAGCCTACTCTACTGGATGCAGACTGAGGCGCCGCGCCCCGACGGGGGTGCGGGGTATCCAGGGCTGTATCTACGGCCTGACATGACCGGCACTGCGGATGGTCTGGCGAAATATCCATATATCCGCGAGTCGCGGCGCATCAAGGCGGTGTTTACCGTCACAGAGAACCATGTAGGCACTGAGGCGCGGGGCGGGAGAGAGGCGGAGAGCTTCTATGACTCGGTGGGCATGGGATCATACCGCATTGACCTGCACCCCAGCACGGGCCATGACAACTACATCGATATTTCGTCGCAGCCTTTTCAGATCCCTCTAGGGGCGCTGATCCCCGTGCGCGTGGAGAACTTGCTGCCGGCCTGCAAGAACATCGGTACAACTCACATCACCAATGGCTGTTATCGGCTTCATCCGGTGGAATGGAACATTGGCGAGGCGGCGGGGCTGCTAGCCGCGTTCGCCATTTCTCGGGGCGTACCCCCCAGGGCAGTGAGGGAAAAAGACAGCCTTCTAGCTGACTTCCAGAGCCTTCTGGTGGCGCAAGGGATCGAGCTGGCCTGGCCCCGTCTGAGAGCATTGTGATCTCGTTTGGGAGTTGCGAGCACGCCAGGCCAGAGCTATCCAGAAGCCTTTCCTTAGTATCGCCGTAGGATGCGAGTCCGGATCCCGTTGATGCTAGAGCGTGTTATGAACTTATAGGATATGAGCCATCAGATGGACGAAGTTCTTGAGCATCAGGATTGCGAACGCCAGGGAGGTAAGGCCAGCCAATGTTTCCGGCAGGCGCTCGTAGTCACGCGCCAGGCGTCGAAAACGGGCAGCCCAGGCGAAACTGCGCTCGACGACCCAATGGCGGGGCAGCAGCACAAAACCTTTCTTGGCTTCGGGCAGTTTGACCACTTCCAGGCGCATCCCTTCAGCTTGGGCAGCCTCCGCTGGCCCTTCCCCAGTGTAGCCCTGATCGACAAAGGCCACTTGAACCGATTGCTTGGTAGCCTCCTGAACTTGGTGCGCCAGTTCTCCCACCTGGTCACGGTCCTGTTCGTTGGCAGGTGTCACATACAAAGCCAACAGGTGTCCCAAGGTGTCCACCGCGATATGCGTCTTGCTACCCTTGCGGCGCTTGGCGCCAGCATACCCCGCGCGTGCCCCACTTTCCGGACTGGATTGCAGCGTACGGCTGTCGAAGATCGCCGCCGTCAGCTGTTCCTGTCACCCTTTGGCCAGCCGCAAGATGCGTGCAGGTCATGCACCATTGCCTCGAATACGCCTGCTTTGATCCAGCGTCGGCTTTGTTGGTAGACCACCCACCACGGCGGCAGATCATTGGCCATCATACGCCACGGCGCTCCGGCGCGGATGATCCAGCGCAGCCCGTTGAACACTTCTCGCAGAGGGTAATCCCGTTGTGGCGCATCTTCGGTCATCAAAGTCAAGTATGGAGCCACAAAGGCCCACTCATCTTCGCTTACATCACTCGGATAGGCTTTTCGTTTCATACCTGCAGTCTACCATCTCCGGGTAAAAGTGCATAACAGACTCTAAATCGGATGATTGTGCGCAGCCTGGACCATTCGCCTCATGGCGAGGGAGCGAAGCGACTGAAGCCATCCCCCCACCCATACAGGAGATGGCTTCGCCGCGATGCCGCTCGCAATGACGAGGTCGCATGTCATGGCGAGGGAGCAAAGCGACTGAAGCCATCCCCTCCTTCGCTCCCTGCAGTCGCTCGCAAATTGGGTCGTTCAGCTTCGATTTGTCTCCTCTATCAAAGAAGGAGGAACGAGGTAACGTCCTGTTCCCCCTCCTTTCCCACTTTGAAAAAACGTTCATCCTTCTGATCGCGCTTTTTCATCTCGTTTTCATCTAGATATGTCAAGATGACATCAACATCTCTCTGCTCCGGCGGCGACAATGCAACCGGACATCTCTTGGCGGGGCGGGTGAGGCCAAAATGTCATCCATACCTCTCAACACGCTCGGCAATGTAGCCTCAGTCATGCTAGATCTCGTAGCCGATCGGTCGCGTGATCTGCTGAGCCAGCAAGTTGCACAGCTTGAACGCGCCAAGGCGCATTTTCTGGCGCTGGCGATCCGCGAGCTGAATCCGTCCTTGCAATTGGTGCAGCGTTGTTCCACGTTACTCGACCAAATGCTACAGCAAGGCGCGCTGGACGCGACCGAGATCCAGCGGCTGGCAGATACTATCGCCGCCGGCACCGAGTGCTTGCACACCGGCATCGAAGAAGTCCTAGATGCCACCGCACTTCAGGCACAGTCACTGGAACTGAATGTCAAGCCAATGAAGCTGGACCAGGCGGTGCAGCTGGCGCGGCGTGATCTGCTGCCGCTGATGCAAGAAACTGGCTGCCAGATACGGGTCGCCCCGCTGGATGCGCTCCCGCCGCTGGAGGGCGATCTGAACCGATTGCGGCAGGCACTGCGTTACTTGCTAGAGGACATGTTGCGTCACACGCCGGCGGGCAGGTGGATTACAGTTATGGCAGCTGCCCAGACCGAGGCGAGTGAAGCCCGGATGCATATCGCGATCAGCGCGCCCAACCCCAGCGTGTCGGCAACAGCGTGCGCTGGCTTTTTCCTGATGCCGGCGTTGAACGGAGAGAACGGCGCATCGTCCACGGCGGCCGCGCGGGGACAGACCCTTCGTCTGGCGATTGCGCGCGGGCTGATCGAGGCGCACGGCGGCACGATCCGCGCAGAGAGCACGGGTAGCGGAAAAGCGCGCATCTCCACCCTGCGATTCCATATCTCCTTGCCAACCAAACAGCCACAGCGCTATCGTCTTCTCGACAGTGGCTCGCCAGAGGCAGGAACACTCCCCCAGCGCTAACGGGGTGTCACCTGAGCCCGCATGGCGAACTCGTGACACAGCCGATCGCGCTGCGCGGCACTATCACAAGACAGGTAGAAGGCTGCCTCCACGCTTGGCGACTCGCGATAGAGTACCTGCAATGCCGGGCGACGCGATAACCCGAAGTAAAGAAAACCCGCCACCACCGCACGTATGTCCTGTGGCCGGGCGAAGATGTACCACAGGCCACGCTCATCCTCGGGCGCATCGAGGAGCGGAAAGCCCCGCACCTGCACATATGCCATCAGGATATACTCGTCCAGCTCGGTGCGCCAGATCACCGCAGGAAGCTCGATGAAACGCCGCCGCATGCCGCTGACCGAGAAGAATCCGGTGCCATGCAACCAGATCTTTTCCTCGACGTGCAGCGGATCTGCCAACGGCGACACGAGACCCTCCGCCACGAATAGAGTATATTGTCGTGCGCGCAGCAGCAACAACGTGATGAAGCCGAGCAGGGAGAGCACGGTTCCCGCCAGATGCCCCGCGGTCAGGCTGTCTCTCCATCCCAGATATCCCAGATAGAACGCCATGCCAAACAGCCCCAGCATGAGCAGGCTGTCCAGTCGGATTAAGAGGAGCTTGTAGCGGCTCAAGGTATAGCCGATCCGCGCGAGAAACGCGGCGGCACGGCGTATGCCTGACATCACCGATCCCCTTTCATGCTCGATGCAGGCCATCCTGCGAAATGTGATCCTACCTTCGCGACTTGATGCGATCTCATACGGGGCGTTGCGCCATCCACAGAATACGCCTCGACTCGGCGCTCGGCGGCGTGAAGGTAAAGCAATCGTACATGGCGACCACGCTCAGCCCTTCCGAGTGGAGCGCATTGCTTATCTCCTCCATCGTGTATCCCTGTTCCACATGCTCCTCGACGAACCGTTCATAGAGCTCACCCCGTCGCACAAAACCGGTGATGGTGGCAACAGCACGCACCTTTTCCGGCACAAAGGCGGTCTGGATAACGATGGAGAATTGATCCCCCTCGACAAGGTAGGTCCCCTCCTTCCAGCCATGTTCCATCACCCAAGGAGTGTTCATGTCAAAGATAAAGATCCCGCCGGGCCGCAGCGCCCGACACACCTGGCCAAAGGCGCACTGCAGGTCCTCAATCCCCAGCAGATAGTTGAGGCTGTCGTAGAGGCAGGTTACCAGATCTACAGGATGGGGGAGCTGAAAGGAACGCATGTCCTGCTGGCTAAAGGCAACCGACACACCGCTGGTCGCCATCTTCTGCCGGGCCTCTTGCAACATGTCGGCAGAGCCGTCCACCCCATACGTCTCCCAGCCCCTGGCGGCGAACACCAGCGCCATCGTGCCGGTGCCACACGCCAGGTCGAGCGCCGAGCGCACCTCAACCGGATGCCGCGCCAAGATGTCGTTCAGATAGGGTATCATGCGCAAGCTAAAGCCGATCTGCTTGCTGTCATCGTAGACGTGAGCGTACTGGCGGTAGATGTTCTGGTTCGCCGTCATTCCCCCTCGCCTCCTAGCGCACCCGAACCGGTACAGGCAGGATGACGCGATTATCAGAGATCGTCACACCCTCGCCCTCTGCGACAGCGAGACGCACATCGGTCTGCGGGTCATAGAGGCCGATGGCGATGCGGTACGTGCCGGACGGCACGTCGGCCAGCGAGATAGTGAGCGGGTCCCGCACGACCTCCCCGGCGACCCAGAGATGCGTCGGGTATTGATTCTGGCGCGGCATCGTGTCCACCTGAGCGACGATTTTTTCCTGAGATGGGTCAAACACGTGCACAAAGACCTTATAGTCGGCAGATACGTCCTCTATCGCCTGCCAGTAGAGCGTCAGCTCCAGCGTCCGATCACGCTGCGCCTGATCTACACCGAGCAAACGGATAGGCGTGAGCGTCACGTCGAGCCTCGTCTGCATCTTGGGCACGACCCAGTCGCGTGGGCGCGGCTGCACCCGTAGTGGCTCCGGCACGTCATAACTGCCGACGACGGCCGAAGTATCCGCGTCGCGCAAGAGGATGGAGATGCCATAATCACCTGCTGGCAATGGGCCGAGCGGATAATGGCCCACCACCAAAGCGCCCTCCGGCCAACTCGTCGTCGGGTAGGAGGGAGCCAGGCGCACGTCATTCCACTCCCCGCTACCGCCCGCCCTGATCTGGATGGTGGCCACATAGTTGCGCGTGGGCTTGCTGGCAGCTCCCCATGCGAGCTGCATCATCCATATCTGCCCTTCTTGGGGCGACGGCGGTTCGACGCTCACGGCCAGTAACGCGATCTCATCGAAAGTGTGCAGCGGGCGCTCGACGCGCCGGATCGTCAGCTGCGTCAACTGGATGCCCGGTATCGTGGCCTGCCCGCGCGGCTGCAAGTTCGTGGCGTCATAGAGCACGATCTCCAGCGCATAGTCGGGCGCTGGCGGCGTTCCCTCCGGCAGCGTCAGGATGACGCGATCGGGAACGAGTTCGCCGGCGCGCCAGAAGCTGGTGGGATAGAGATAGTCTTGCGGCTGGATGTCCAGTGCCGCGACTTGACGGCCAGCGTGGCCGCGCAGCCGCACCGACATGGCGTCGTTCCGCAATGGCTGCCGGCGCACCTGCCAGAGGAGATCAACCTGCAGATGCGTGGGATCTGTCTGCACCGCCGCCGCCTGCACAAGAGTGAGTTCCTCACCGAAATCGGCGATCCTGTCGCCCGACCAGATGGCGCGCAGATCGCTCGCAACGCGCACGGGCCTCAGATATGTCGTGCCCAACGTCTCACCGCGCGCGTTCCGCGGCAGGAGCTCCTCCGTGCCATTCCACACGCGCACGCTGAGCAGATACCAGCCCGGCACGATCTGTTCCGGCACAGCGAGCGTGTGCCGAGTCTCGCGTGTCGCGATCGCCGCGGTCGCCACGGCGAGCGGCTCATCGATGGCAAAGAGCGGCTCGCCAAAGGACACGAGGCGCGCCTCCGCGACAAGCTCAGGCGCGGCCTGGTTCCAGCGCAGTTCCAGGCCGATCATGCCACCGGCCTGCGCAGTATCCGCATCCAGTGTGTACTCCACCAAGCGCACGCCATCGGCAAAACGGATGCCGTCGCGGTTATGGTGTAGATACGGCTGTCGCGGAAAATCCATGCTGAGATCGGAGCTGCGGCTCACGTCCGAGTCGGGCGCGAGTCGCAGCACCAAGGCTAGCAGAAACAACAACCCGATGCCAATGACCACCTGCCGCCAGAAGCGTCGCGTGCGCACTGGCTCCCAGAGAAGCGCGCCGAGGAGTGCCAGCAGCGCCAGCAGCGAGATCCCTTCCCCTAACGCCCGAGAGCGGGTGCGGCCAAAGGCAAGCTCCACGCGATGCGCGCCAAACGGCACGGATAGCCGGATGTACCCCAGGCCAGGCAGCGGCGAGATGGCGACCGACTGCCCATCCACCCACGCTCGCCAGCCCGGAAAGTAATAGGTCTGAAACGCCAGCTCAGCGCCATCGCTGGTCACCTGCACATCCCATACCTCGCGCCCTTGAGCCAATGCCAGCTCGGCGGTTGCCTCACCCGCGACGACCAGTGGCGGCGCTTTCGCCACATCGTTGATTGCCGCCTCGGACATAAAGGGACGGGGGTCTGCCCACTGTGGCAGGTACTCGTAGCGCACGGTAGAGCCGATGTTGCCGGTGAATAGCTCGTATAGCCGCAGGCGCTCGGTGGTAACATCCGTCTCTCCGATTTCCAACCTTTCCGGGCGCAGCGCCCCCAGCGCCGACACAATCAGGAGCGCGCTGATCGCCAGCGCTGCCCAGCGGGAGCGGGGCAACGCCTGCACCAGGGGCACCGCCAAGAGGGCCACCGCAAAGGCTTGGATCGAGAGAAAGCGCCAGGGGAATTGCACCATCGGCAACAACGGCAGATGATCCCACAAGAGCCGGGAGAGGGGCGTGATTAACCAGGTGGCAATCATGAAGGAGAGCGCGGCAAAGCCGAAAAACAGCGCACGCTTGCCAAGCAAACCTTCCCCGTCGTCGCGCAAGAGGCGACGACAAGAGACGATAAGCGCCACCATCCCACCCAGGGCGACAAGCGCCTGGACGAGCCCCGTCACAAAGGGGGTACGATCCGCCGTCACGGCGTAGTCAAAGAGAAGGCGCAACTGCACCAGATCTAGGCCGCGAAAGTGCCCGCTGTAATGGAAGTAGCCGGTGGTCATGTCGGCCATGTGGCCCCACCCGCGCTCGCGCAGGGCGGGCCACCAGAACCAGGCGCTCAGCATTAGCCCGCCGACCAGCCCAGCGCCGCTGGCGATCAGCCAGCGCACGCGACCTTCCCGGCGGGCCAGCAGCAAGAGCACGATGCCGAGCGCGACAAAGGGGCTAAAGATGAGCGCCGAGACATTATGCGTGAGGATCAGCCCACCATAGGCCAAGGCGAGCCAGGCCACACGCGGCCAGCAGACCCGCTCATGCAGAGCAACCAGAGCGTGGACAATCAACGGGTAAAAGATAAAGGCGTAGAACTCGGAGAGGGAATCACCGCGCACATACACGTTGACAAGGTGAAAGGGCGCATAGGTATAGGCCAGTGCAGCCACGAGAGCCGCGCCGCGATCCCGCCAGACGCGAAGCACAAGGCCATACATGGCGGCGGCAGCGGCCATAAAGCCCACAACCTGCGTCAACTTGATGGACCAGAGGTAGCCAAATCCAATGGCTTTGAGCAGAGCAGCGACGTAATATGGCAACGCCGCATAAAAGTTGAAAAACGGATATCCCAGGCCGTATGCCGCGTCCGGCATCCAGCGCGGCGGAAACTGACCCGCTCGCAACGCCATGACCAATTGGTGCAGGCGTTGGATAAGAAAGGGGCTATCGCCACCGGCGCGCGTATTGACGATCCCGGGCCCCCAGACCAATGGGATGATCGCCAGACTCGCCAAAAGGAGCGTCATGAGCCACGCCTCACGCGGGCCCATGGCGCTCCCCATGCGGTGCGAAACGCCCTTCACGTTCGCCTACACTCGCCTGCGGAGGAACAGCGCTGCTGTGATCAACGCGACGCCGGCGAGCCCCGCCAGGATGCCGCTGACGCTGTGGAATCCCCGCAGCACACGGCCGGCGCCAGAGAGCGGCGTGGCGGTAGGCACCGGCGTGAAAGTAGGGCGGGGCGTCCTGGTAAAGGTCGGCGTCGGTGTGAAGGTCGGCGTGTTGGTCGGCGTCTGCGTTGGCGTGTGCGTCAGGGTTGGTGTGTTGGTCGGTGTCAGCGTCGGGGTGGGCAGCGGCTGGTGCCAGAAAGTCACTTCCACTTTGCCTCCCGGCTCTAGGTCACCCGTCCAGCTATCCGCGGCGCTTGCCACATATCCCCGCGGCGCGATCCCCAGCAGGCCATAGCGCCCTGCCGGCAGCGTGAAGCAGTGTGGCCCCTGGCCATCGTACGCGATCCTTTCCAGCGGCGTCCCTCCTGGCCCGCCGAGATGAATCTGCGCCCCGGCGAGGAGCGTATCGCCCGCATCCTCCTGGCCGTTGCCATTGAGGTCGCTATAGACGCGCACGCACAGCGTTGCTGGCTCCGGGGTCGGGGTGACGGTGGGTGTAGGCGTGATCGTTGGCGTCTTGGTGGGTGGCGGGATCGGCGTATTGGTCGGCTTGGGCCGCACGATGGTCAGGCAGGCATCGTCCCAATAGGAGTCGTTGAAGCGGTTGCGGAACTCGGGGTGGCCGCGGAGATAGACGGTGATGGTTCCCGCTTTCGCCACCGTCGAGACCGAAGGGTTCAGCCAGGTGTTATATGCCATCTGTGGCTCGGACCAGACGATGTTGGGCGATGACCAGTCGGTGCCGCCGGTGGGGTCAATCCCCACATAGACGCGATAATTGCCCGGATCGACGACGGTGCCGGGGTCGGGTTCCTGGCTGCTCCAGATCTGCACCCAGGCCGAGAAGGTGAGTCTGCTCCCCACCGGCACATTCACCTGCTGCCAGAGACCAGCGTTGTGCGTGGAATAGGTGGTAAAGAACTTTTGCGCCCAGTTCCCAGAATGAATGCGTCGGTTGGTGTGGATACGCGCATCCTCCCCCTTGAACTCAGGTCGGCGATAGTAACCATCCTCCTGGAATGGGCCATCCTGATACCAGTAATGCCAGCCGACGGCCACATAGAGCTCGCCAGCCCCGCGTTCGGTAAAGCCATCCTCAAAGCCCGCATTTACCAGACCTTCGCAACCCTGCGCAGCTACAGGCGACGCGCCCGAGAGAAGCGCGGATACGATGAGCAACAGGGTTACAAGACGGAACAAGCGCATCAGGCATCCCTCCTAATCAGTTTTGCACAGGCCCGATAAGGTAACATGATCTCCGAGTGGAGCACCTGCCTCGGATAGCACCCGCAATCTCTGTTGGCTCTCCAGCTCGTACAAACCCACCCACATCTCGTCCGCTGCCTCGCATGGCGCAGACAGCGCGATCACATGCTCGTCGGCGACGACATCGCCGATGCGCCAGCGGTTCGTCGGGTAGCGCCCCAGGCCGGGCAGCGAGTCATCCTGCCCCAGCATCTGCTCGCTCCGCCGTACATGCACAAAGACCGTGTAGCTCGTCGCGACAGGCGCCCGCGCCTCCCAATAGAGACGCACCAGCAGACGATCCGGCGCCGGCGCGCTGATGTCAGCGTCCCACAAGACGATGCCATCCTCGAAAGGCGCGGCCAGTTGCCGCGGCACTCGCTGTCTGGTGGCGCTGTATCGGACGTAGAGCAGCCGCGTCTCGGTCTCCAGGTCGCCGCGCTCCCTGCTGCTAGCCTTGATCGAGATCAGCCGATCTGCCGGCAGCAGTTGCAGCGCCGCATCGGCGTTGGCATACGGCCAGCAATAGATAGCCACATCGCGATCTCCCGCCACCGGCGCTGGTGGGCTAGCCGGATCAATTAACAACAACCGTTCGGTTGCCGGGATAAGGTATGCCAGCGACGCCCACCCTTCCCAAAGGCGGTGATCGAGATAGACGACGCTCTGGGCCTCGGTGTTGGGCGGTGTAGCGCGCCAGCCGCTCCCCTGCCATCCTACGCCCAAGAAGCGATTCACATCCGCAGCCAATTCGGTCGCGCCTGCCTCCAGGTTATAGTACAAAGTCTCGCTTGGTGCAAGCCGCCAGAAGTAATCGCGATAAGTCAGCCCGGCGCTGGCCAATAGGAGAACGCCCAGCGCGCCCCAGACGAGCGCGCGCGGTGCACGGCGGCCCAGCCAAATCGCGGCGGCGTCCAGCGCTACCGCCGGAAATAACAGTACCACCGGCAACACGCCGACAGCGCGCAGGAAATGAGGGGCGCCTTCCGCCAGGATCGTGGGCAACAACATGACGCCCGTCCAGAACAGCAGGAAAGGATACGTGCTCTCCCGGCGCAGGCGCATCAGGGCAAGCAGCACGCCACCCACAAAGAAGGGGGCGATGAGCGGGTCAAAGACGGGTCGCAGCGGCAGATTATGGCGCGGGATAAAGTCTCCACGATAGACGAACATGAGCGCGACCCTGGCAATCTGCACCAACAGGGTGCGCCATGGGTGGCCGTCGCTGATATCAGGCTGCCAGATGCCGATCTGGCCAGAACGGGCGAAAAACGTGTCCAAGTGCGTGACAGCATAGATGCCCAGCGGCATGACGACCAGCAGCGCCGTGAGCGCGAATATCACCCAGCCCTGGCGCGTCGCGCGGCGGCGCGGCGAGAACCAGCAATAGGCCGCACATAGCATCCAGACCAGCAGCGTGAAGCGAGCAGCGAGGTAAGTGTAAAAGCTGAGGCCCCAGAGCGCTCCCGCGAGCAACCAAGCGAGCCATGTCTGGCGACGGCATGCCCGCCAGACACCCCAGATCGTCAGTGCGCTGAACAGCGGGAGCGCCACGGCGCGGAAGCCGATGCGGCTGAGGTTGACTGTCCAGAAGGTAATGCCAGCCAGCAGGGCCGCCAGCCAGGAAACGCGCCGCCCGAACATTTCGCGCGCCATGAGATACGTGGCGACCACCGTGAGTGTGCCCAGTGCCGCCGACACCAGCCGGATGGTCGCGGGTGTGCGGCCGCAGAGACCGATGGCGGCGGCGATGAGATAGATGAAGAGCGGCTCGCGCCCGTTGTTTGCCTCGAACCAGATGGGGCGCTCGCCCGCCAGCACGCGCAGCGCATCCAGGCCGTTGTACGCCTCGTCGTGATAGAGGCCGGGCATCTGATCCAGCGCATGGAAGCGCAGGGTTGCCGCGATGGCGACAATCGCGAGGACCAGTACCACCTCGCGCCACCAGTTGCGCACCGAGCATGGTGAATGTCGCGCTTGCTCCATCCTATGCTCCGCCATCACCCATGAAGGACAGGATGCCCATATCTACATTGCCAGCTCACCAACCAGGTCATACTCCAATCCTTGCACGATCTGCGCCGGAACTATCTCCCCCGGCGGAACTGCGCCCGGGATTATCACCATCCCGTCTATCACCGGAGCATCGCGATAGGAGCGTCCCACCGAGATGCCGTCGCCCTGCCCCTCGATGAGCACCGGCAAAGTGCGTCCCACCTGCGCCTTGTTGCGCGCCAGCGAGATGCCCTGCTGCAATTCCATGGCGCGCCGGAAACGCTCCTCTTTCAACTCGTCCGGCACCTGGTCCGGCAGTGTAGCGGCAGGCGTGCCTGCCTCTCGCGAGTAGGTAAAGACGCCCACCTTGTCAAACGCTATCTCCCGCATGAAATCGAGCAGGTGTGCGAATTCTTGCTCCGTCTCGCCCGGATAGCCTACTATAAAGGTGGTACGCAAGGCGATATCAGGGATCCGCTGGCGCAGGGTGGCAATGAGGCGACGCACGCCGGCGATGTCAGGTGCGCGACGCATCCGGCGCAAGACCTGCGGGTGGCTGTGTTGTAGCGGCATGTCCAGGTAGTGGCAGAGCTGCTCGCGTGCGGCCATAACGTCCACAAGTCGCGAGGTGATATGCTGCGGGTAGGAATAGAGGAGGCGAAGCCAGGGCAGGTCGGGGACGGCTGTCAATATCCCCTCGATCAGGTCAGGCAATCCGTCCTGCTGCCCCAGGTCGCGGCCATAGGCGGTGGTATCCTGTGCAATGAGGATGAGCTCCTTCACACCCTGCGCTACCAGCTCTTGCGCCTCGCGAATGACCTGTGCCACGGGCTTGCTCACCCGTGGCCCCTTGATAGATGGGATCGTGCAAAAAGCACACGGCGCGTCGCAGCCGTCTGCGATCTTGACATAGGCGCTCGCGCCCGGCGCAGCGATCCGCGGCAAGGACGCAACGAGAGAGGTGACCTCAGGATGGGCGGCGCGCCAGTGGATGTAATCGGCGCGCTGCCGCCCATGTGCGCGTAGCTGCTCCAGCAGCGCTGCAATCTCAGTCCAATGGCGCGTGCCAATCGCTCCATCCAAGCGAGGCACCGCGACATTCAGGGCGACATCGTCTCGCTCCGGCAGACAGCCAGCAGCGATGAGGATTTGACCACGGCGCTTGTGTGCGGCCAAGTCCCGCAGCGCGGCGATAGACTCTTCGCGCGCCGAAGCGATAAAGCCGCACGTGTTCACAATCAAGACGTCCGCATTCTCCGGGCGGTCCGCCCGTTCATATCCTTGCACGCGGAGAACCTGGCCGATCCCCTCAGCATCAACCACACTCTTGGGACAGCCCAAGGACACGATGTAAAAATGGCGAGTCACGGTATGTCTGAGACCCTTCCCAACAAGTGGATGGCAAACAGTGCGGCGGCTGGCCGGCATTCCCTAGCGAGTCGGCGTACGGTTCGGCGTGGCGGTAGCAGTGGCCGCCATCCCGCCTGACAGCACGATCTGAGTCGGCGAGGCGTCAGTGTCCACGGAGGGCGTGCCCGGCGCCAGCCGCCACTCGATGTGCACGGTATCCGGCTTGTCGTAGATTGGGCCATACTCCTGCCCGTTGACAATGGCCGTCACGCCGCTGCCGTAGCCGCAATGCACATAGACCTGTTCTTTGGCATCATACGTCTGCGTGGTGCCCTTGTCGGCAAACCCTTGAAAGACCATCTCGCCATCGGTATAGACGCGCAGCCACACCCTGGTGGTGAACTCCAGCTCAAGATGAATGCCGGATGTGGCGTCGGCGATGGCGAACACGGTCGGCGTTACGGAGGGCGTCGGCGAGAGCGTCCAGGTTCTGGTCGGTGTACCGGTCGCCGTGGCAGTAGCCGACGCGGAAGTAGGTGAGCTCGTTGGCGTGTCAGTGGCGGCGGGACTGGGCGATATACCTGTAGTTGCAGTAGGAGGCGCGATGGTGGCGGGAGTGCTGGTTGCGATGACGCCCACCGCCGCCGTGGTGGCTGTGGACTGCGCCCCGGGCGTGCCGCCGTTGCCCGACGCCCGCGGCGGGATTCGGATCCACCCTTGCTGGAGGCTGATCCAAGCGAGGAGCGCGACGATAGCGATCATGAGGAGCAGGCCCCATACCCCGGTCCCAAAGCGTCGCCCTGTCTCCAGGGGCTCAGTCAGCGTCGTTGGATGGAATGTCACTGCATCATCGCCCACCTGGGACTTGTACATCTGCAGCACATCATCTGGGTTCAGCCCTAGGAGCTGAGCGTAATTCCGTAGAAAGCCTTTGACGAACACAGGTGCAGGCAGCGCGGAAAAGTCGTTCTCCTCCAGAGCCTGCAGCAACCTCTGGCGGATATGCGTTGCATTCTCGACTTGGTCTAGAGAGAGACCTTTCGCTTCGCGGGTCTCGCGCAGCAGGTCCCCGACTGTAGCCATGGTGGTTGGCTCCTTGGCAGCTAATCTGGCACAGCAAACTCTTGAAGCTTGATCCCGGGCGTTCGCGTCTGTGTCAAAACGCAGACAACACTGGCGCCGGCAGGGCTCTGCCAGGTCATTTTGACCGGAAGCGAGAGGAGCGGCGGCAAGGAAACACACAAGGGGCAAAATGCGGCGCCATCAGGCGAGACTATATACCGTGTTAGTGGAAAAGTCAAGTCTCCTTGACTCGCGGCCCGAAGCGATGTACAATCTGCCGAACTATCTAGCGCCCTCAGTCCAATCGCATCACCCGCCTGTAGGAGTCAAGATAATGAAGATCGCTGTAGACGCCATGGGAAGTGATCATGCCCCCATACCGGATGTCGCCGGCGCAGTACAAGCCGCCAAGGAGCTGGGCGTAGAGATCATCTTGCTGGGCCCGCAAGACGTTGTGCAGACGGAGCTGGCCAAACACGATTGCACTGGTGCGCGTATCACCGTCGTCCATGCGCCGGAGGTCGTCAAAATGGAGGAGCATACCATCGCCGTCAAGAGCAAGAAGGACTCTTCCATGGTCATCGGCATGCAGATGGTGCGGCGAGGTGAGGCGGATGCCTTCGTCTCGGCGGGGAACTCGGGCGCGGTGATGGCGGCGGCGCTCTTTCACCTGGGCCGCCTGAAGGGCGTCCTGCGCCCGGCCATCTCTGCCCTCTACCCGACGGTGCAAGGGCGATGTGTCGTGCTCGACGTGGGCGCGAACACCGACTGCAAGCCCGAGTACCTGGTGCAATTCGCGCTGATGGGCCGCGTGTATGCCGAGCGGGCGCTGGGCATCGCCCAGCCGCGAATCGGCATCCTTTCTAACGGAGAGGAGGAAGGGAAAGGAAGCATCCTGGTGCGCGAGACGTATGAGCTGTTGAAGCGCAGCGATCACAACTTTGTGGGCAACGTCGAGGGGAAGGATGTGCCGCTGGGTCTCGCCGATGTAGTGGTCACCGATGGCTTTACAGGGAACGTGCTGGTCAAGCTCTCCGAGGGGCTGGTGATGGCTATTGCCAGGATGATTAAGCGGGCTCTCACCGGCGGGTGGCGCGCCAAGCTGGCGTTGGCGCTGATGCTGCCGGGCGCTATCCTCCTGCTGCCTGGCATTGCGCTCCTCTGGCCGAGCATCAAACGCTTGATCGCACGCCTGGACCCGGATGAGACGGGTGGCGCGCCGCTGCTAGGCGTGCGCGGGCCGGTGATCATCGGCCATGGCCGCTCCAACGCGGTAGCGATCCGCAACGCCATCCGGGCAGCGATGCGGGCGGTGGAAGGGGATATAGTCGGGGCCATCTGCGACGGCTTGGCGGAGGCCACGACTGCGGGTCTGCCCCAGATGGATGAGACGGCCTGATGTGCACAAGGGAGAGGACAAGTTGAGCAGCATATTTGAGGACAGACGTGGGCCGCGCGTGGTGATCACCGGCCTGGGTGCGGTAACGGCATTGGCACTTACCGCGGAGGAGACATGGCAGGGCCTCCTGGCGGGCCGATCGGGCATTGACTATGTTACTGGCTTTGACTCGTCTCCGTATCCGACGCGTTTCGCGGGGCAGGTGAAAGGGTTCAACCCGGACGATTATATGGACCGGCGCGAGGCGCGGCGACTGGCCCGGTTTAGCCAGCTCGGCGTGGCAGCAGCCAGGATGGCAGTGGCGGACGCGGGGTTGACGATCGGCGACGACATCGCCGATGAGGCGGGTGTGGTTCTGGGCAACAGCGCCGGCAGCATTCCTGATGTCGAGGAGGCGGTAACCAAGATTCGCCAGGGTCAGGCGCGGCGCTTGTCGCCCCTCTTTATGGTCACCTTCATCCCTAACATGGCCGCCTTCCACATCTGCAGCGCGCTGGGCCTGCGCGGGTACAGCGCCACGATCTGCACGGCGTGTGCGGCGGGCACGCAAGCTGTAGGCGAGGCGGCGGCCGTGATCCGGCGCGGTCAAGCGCAAGTCATACTGGCCGGCGGCGCGGATGCTGCCATATGCGAGACCGGGCTGGCAGGTTTTGTGGCGATGCGTGGTATGTCCACCTACAGCGGAGAGCCGACAAAGGCCAGCCGACCCTTCGATCGCGATCGCGACGGCTTCTTGGCCGCAGAGGGCGCGGCGATCTTGGTGCTGGAGACGATGGAGCACGCTATGCGGCGAGGCGCGCGCATCTATGCCGAGGTCGTCGGTGCGGGCGTAACATGCGACAGCTATAACGTGGCGGCACCAGATCCATCAGGCGACGGACTGGTGCGCGCCATGCGCATGGCGCTGCGCGATGCCGGGATGTCGCCCGACGAGATTGACTATATCAACCCGCACGGCTCCGGCACGCCACTGAATGATGTGATGGAGACAATCGCCATCAAAAAGGTCTTTGGCGATCGCGCTTACCAGATTCCCATCAGCTCGACCAAGTCAATGCTGGGCCACGCGATGGGCGCGGCGGGTGCCATTGAGGCGATGGTAGCGACGCTGACCATCCGCGACAACATAATCCACCCCACGATCAATCTGGAGAATCCGGACCCCGAATGTGATCTGGATTACGTGCCACTTGTGGCCCGTCGTGCTGTGGTCAACGCCGTCATGTCGAACTCGAACGGGTTGGGTGGACAGAACGCGAGCCTGATCCTGAGAAGGGTCAGTGAGAAAGGATAGAGGGACGAAAACGTCATGCAGACCGTGACGAATATGAAGCTAGTCGAGCAGGGGAAGCAGTTGGGCAAGATCACCAGTCTGGCGGGGTTGATCATGCTCATCGGCAGCATGGTGATCGCGTTTGTGACAAAGCAGGTCGTGATCACGTACGGCCTGCTTATCTTTGGCTTCATTTTGTCCAACATCGGCATCTATTTGGCCAACCGGTGGACGCGCGAGCCACGTGCCGACCAGGCGCTAGACAAAGTGCTGCGGGGCTTTGACGATCAGTACTGGCTGGTCAATTACCATCTGCCGGCGTCGCATGTGCTGTTGATGCCGAGCGGACTGGCTCACTTTGTCGTCAAAGCCCATACGGGCGAGATCAGCAACAACGGCAACCGTTGGCATCACCGCCTGACCATCGGTCGGATCCTGCGCTTTCTCGTGGACGAGGGGTTGGGCAATCCCACACGCGAAGCGCAGCAGGAGGCCAAGATACTGCAGCAGTTCGTGAACAAATACGTGCCCGAGGGGAATGTCCCCATCTATAGCTTTATCGTCTTTACCGCGCCCGAAGAGAAGGTCAAACTGCAAGTTACTAATCCGGCGGTGCCGGTGCTCCAGCTCGGCAGCCTGAAAGAACGCATCCGCAAATTGGGCAAGAGCAAACCACTCCCCGCGGAAACGCAGCGGCAACTGCTGGCCGCCATCTCGAATGTGACAGGGCAATGAGCTCGCGTCTCTCATGCGCGCAGGGAGCGCTGGCACGTGTGCCGTGCGCGCTCCGAGATGTGCGATGGTTGGTGC
Organism: Chloroflexota bacterium; assembly: GCA_019873665.1. Classification (GTDB taxonomy): domain Bacteria; phylum Chloroflexota; class Anaerolineae; order JAAYEA01; family JAAYEA01; genus JAIOAV01. The sequence continues at coordinate 11,769 of JAIOAV010000027.1, read as the reverse complement.
TGCCGCCCACATTGGCCGCCTTTGCGTTGCGCGCCTATCTCTTGGGCGCGCAGAATATCTGGTGGGACGAGGGATTGGCCATCTGGGCGGTGCGCAAAGGCCTGATTCCGATGACCCTCTGGACCGCCGGCGATGTGCATCCACCGCTCTACTTCTGGGGTCTGTATGCCATCACCCGCGTCGCGGGCGAGACCGAGTTCGCCGCCCGTTTTCCCTCGCTGATCTATGGCGTGCTGATGATTCCCCTCGCCTACCAACTGGGTCGCCGACTGGTCAGCGCGCGGGTGGGAGTGCTGGCCGCCGCGTTGCTGGCCGTAGCCCGCTTCCCCGTGTGGTGGTCGCAGGAGATGCGCATGTATATCGGCGCGGCGTTCTGGGGCGCAGCGTCGCTATACGCGCTAGTACGTTGGTGGACGCAAGAGCAGCGGGGTGATAGCGCCGCGTGGAAGGCGCTTTTGCCATATGTCCTCACCAGTGCGGCCGCGCTCTATTCCCTCTACCTGTGCGCATTTGTCCTGCTGGTGGAGAACGCCTTTGCCCTGCTGATGGGCTTGCGGCTGCCACGGGCGCGCCGCTGGCCGCTTTGGGGACGATGGGCGGTCAGCCAGGTGGCGGTGGCGTTGCTCTTTCTACCCTGGCTGGCGCTGGCACTGCCGCGCATGCAGAGCTGGTCCACAGCCACGCCATTTCACTTTGCCTCCTTCCTGCGCCTGTATGCGACGCTGCTCACGCTGGGCATCTCGACCTACATCGAGCGCTACACCTGGGCGGTACTGCCGTTTCTGGGCATCGCGGTGGGCGGTCTTTGGCTGGCATGGCGGGGGCATAGGGAGCACGAGGGGAATTGGCCGCCGGGACAGGTGGCGCTTCTGCTCCTCCTCTGCCTAACAGTGCCGCCCCTGGCCGTGTATCTGCTCACGATGCCGCGCAGCCTATTCTACGCGCCGAGCGTTGAGGCGCGCTACCTGCTGCCATTTGCGCTCCCCTTCTACCTCCTGTTGGCGTGGAGCATCGCGCTGCTCTGGAACAAGGCGCACTGGCTGGGAGCCATTGCCCTGATCTTTGTGGGGAGCGCGTTTGCCTGGACATTGCCGCAACACTATGCGGGGCGCTATATCCGCGACGAACTGCAGAGCATGGTGCGCATGATCTCGGCCTACGCCCAGGAGGGAGACGCCGTCATCGTCGTCTCCGGCAGCCGCTACCCTATCTGGGACTATTACTATCGCGACCCGCTGCGACCCGGACAGCGCCCGCCGGTGTATTTCGTGCCGCAGGGGGCGGATACGCTGACGCCGGACAACGTGACGGCGCAACTGACGCCGCTGGTCGAGGTGCATCCGCGAACCTGGCTGGCGCTGGTGGCGGAGGGGTTACAGGACCCACAGGGCCTGGCCAAAGCATGGTTCGATAGTCGGTCGCCTGCTGCGCTACAGCATACCTTTGGCCATCATTCGCTTCTGCTCTATACAGGGACGGGCGAGACGCCAACCATCGCCGCCGATACTCTATTCCCACAGGAGCCACTGCGCCAGAGCGTCGCTGGCTGGGGCACGCTGCTTGGCTACGACCTGCCCACGCGCGAATTCCGCCCTGGTGACACCATCCACCTGGCGCTCTATCGCCAGGGGCCGGGGGAAAGCGCAGCCATCTGCGAGCTACGCGACGCGGCGGGACGAGTCCTAGAGCGGCACCGGCTGAAGCCATCCTTCGCAACAGCAGACGTCGAGCGGCACACGGTGGACATCGCCATCTATGACGGGACGCCGCGGGGCCGGTACAGCTTTTTCCTCGGCAGTGAAGATCATGCCACCGGCGAGTGGCTGCGCCTGGCGACAGTCGAGATCACCAGGACACCATCATTGCCCACAGTGCGCAGCGTGGGCCAGCCATTGGGAATCATGGTGGGCGACCGAATCCGGCTGGAAGGGTACGATTGGCGCGTGGTTGGCCGTCGCACCGACGCCACTGACGTGCGCCCAGGCGACCGCATCCAGTTCACGCTCTACTGGCGCGCGTTGGACAGAGTGGAGGCGCGCTGCACAGTGTTTACGCATTTCCTGGGAGATGCATATAATCCGGTGACGGCGGGGCCGGTCTGGGCGCAGCACGACAGCGAGCCGCTGGAAGGCGGTTGGCCTACGACGCAGTGGTTCGTGGATTATCTCATTGCCGACTGCCACGAGCTCGACATCTCGGCAGAGACGCCGCCGGGCGCATATCAGATCGAGATAGGGATGTACGATACGCTGACGCAGGTCCGCCTGCCGGTAACCGATGCGCAAGGGCAGCCAAGCGGCAACCGCGTGCTGCTCAGCGGCTGGCGCGTGATCGCGCCCTAAGCGGAAGAGGGTATGTTGCACCGTCCATTCACCAATACCAAGCAGTTCGAAGAGCTACAGCGCTTTGGCGCACGCCACATTGTGCCGCTTTTGCGGGGATATAGCCCCTTTCCGCTGGGCGTCGTTTTCGTGCTGACCATGCGCTGCAATATGCGCTGCGAGATGTGCGTGCAATCCGAGCTGCGCCGCGACTATGTGCACCACCCTGAGCAGGAGCTTTCCCTGGCGGAGCTGCAGGGCGTGTTGGACGACCTGCGCCGCTCCTTTCCGCTCAAGCCGCTGATCCACGTCAGCGGCGGCGAGCCGTTCCTGCACCGCGATCTCTTTCCCTTTCTGCGGGGGATCAAGGCGCGCGGCTTTCGTTGCTCGCTGACGACGAACGGCTATCTCTTGGAGGGCAAGGCGCAAGAGCTGGTTGAGATCGGCGTGGATCGCATGAACGTCTCTTTGGACGGGCCGGAAGCGATCCACGATCGCGTACGCAACACGCCGGGCGCCTTTACCCGCGCTGTGGCCGGGATTCAGGCTGTAGCGAAACACAAGGCGGAAAAGGACTTTCAGCGCCCCCGTGTTACCATCAACTCGGTGATCACCCGCGAGAACCAGCCGTACATGGCCGAGATGATCGCAGTGGCGCAGCGCGCCGGCGCGCAGGGGATCTCCTTCCAGCATCTGAAGTTTGCCGACGATGAGGCAGGCGACCTGCACTGGGTGGACGTGGAGCGGCTGCTGGCGGAAATGCCGCAACTGACGCGGCAGGCATCAGCGGCGGGGCTTACCCTGACCTTCTTCCCGCGCCTCTCGTCACATCAGATCCGCAACTACTACCAGCGTCCAGCTGCGGAGCTGGGCGGGTACTGCCTGATGCCTTGGTTCGTCATGCGCATTCGTCTGGGCGGAGAGATCTCCCCGTGCAGTGGCTATGTGGTGGATAATGTGCGCACCAAGACGGGGACGCTGCGGCAGGTGTGGAACAGCCCACGCTACCGCGCTTTTCGTCAGAACCTGGCGCGACAGGGGATTCTGGCCACCTGTGGCCGTTGCTGCCACCGCCAATACCCCTGAGCCACCGCCGATAACGCCGCCGCAAAAGCTTGACCTGAAGGGACTCCTCATGCGACAAAGAGACAGCAAGAACTGGATATGGATGGTGATGTTGATCGGCGGCCTGGCGCTCGGCGCTGCGGGATGCGATCGCGTGCCGCTCCTCTCAGACCTGCTCGCCACACCCACGGCGACGGCAACGCCGACGATCCCGCCGACGCCGACCCACACGCCGCTACCGACGCCAACTCCCACGAAGGCGACCGTGCTGCCCACAGACAGCCAGGTGGTGAGCGAAGCGCGCGGCGACCTGATCGGCAACGGGAGCGAGGTGCGGGTGGTCGGCTTTCGCACCGCGCAGGGCGATGGTGTGGCAGCGGGCGACTGGCAGGTGATGTTGCCAGAAGGAGAAAAGCTAGAGCAGTTGCAGATCCGCAATCTCACCGGCGGGCCGCAGCCGCAGCTCCTCGTCTTTAGCGTGGACCCAGACGGCTTCACGCACTATCTATACATCTATGGTTGGGAAGGCGGAACACTCGTGGCCCACCAGCCGCACAGCGGCCCGCTGGATGGCGAGCGCGCCTTTCACTCGCTCTACTATCCCCCACACATCGAAGACGGCGACTTTAACGGCACGGAAGAGATCAGCATCTTTCGCAAAGCGGAGAATCCCAATTACCTGGAGGTGTTCTTCTACGAGTGGGATTGGGGCGACCATCTCTGGCGCTATGCCACTTACTTTATGACCACCCCTTTGCACGTGGTGGAGACACCGACGCCCATACGCTGAGGGATGGGCCTGCACCCCCGCAAAAGCGCCCAATCGAGGCCCGGCGCCCCCCAATAACCCAAAGGGGTTATTGACTTGTGGGTAGGCGATAGGGTACAATGGGATCTGCAAAGAGGGAATATCTGTGTCTGCAAATCATCGAAGGAGGACGCACATGAAGAAAGCACTGTTCACAGCGATTGCCGCCCTGGTCCTGCTGGGCATGGTGGCCTTCCCCGCGCTCGCCGACATCAACACCGGCGTGGGCAAGACCAACATCTTTATGCAGAACCTCGGCAGCGGCAACGCGCAAGTCACGGTCAAGTTTTATGCACAGGACACCGGCGCACTGGATTGGGAGTACACACTCCCTTCGCCGATCATGCCCAAGGGCTCTACGTACCTGCTCTATCCCAACTTCAATGTCCCGGAGAACTGGGCGGGCGCTGCAGAGCTGGCCTCCACCGAGCCGCTAGCCGCCATCGTCAACATGTTCTGGGATGGCAACAGCACCGCTGCGGCGTACTCTGGCATTGACGCCCCTGCCAAGCAGGCGTATTTGCCTAACCTGCTGAAGCGTATCGGCACCCGCAAGACCCGCGTTACCGTCCAGAACACCGAGAGCACGACGGCGAACATCAGCATGATGTTCTACGATCGCAATGGCACTCCGGTGGGCACCAAGAACGACACCATTCCGGCCAAGGCGGAAAAGACCTACGATCTCGACACCGTCGGCGAAGCGAACTTTGACGCCACCGCGGGCACCGGGTCGGTCTACATCACCTCCAACACCAATATCGCGGCGATGGCGTCCATCCACTATCCGGAGGGGTCTGTGGCTTATAGCGGCACGGCCAGCGGCGATACCACCCTCTGGTTCCTGGGTGTCTTCCGTCGTCAGGTAGGCGGCGTCTGGAGGATCTACAGCGCCAACATCATCCAAAACCTGGGCGACGTGGCCGCGAATATCACCGTTGACCTGATCGGCAAGGGCGCGCTGCCAAGCACGCAGTTCACCGATACGATCCCGCCCAAAGCCTCCTACGGCATCAACACCACCGTCGCCGGCACGATGCCAGTGGACAAGTGGAATGCGGCTGTGGGCTCGCTGGGCGATAACTGGAACGGCTCGATCAAGGTAACCTGCACCAACGGCCAGCCGCTCGCCGGCGTCAGCCTCTACTTTAACCCTGGCCTGGTAACCGACATGGTTGCCTACGAGGCGGTCCGTGAGTCGGATGCGACGACCAATGCGCTGTCAATGCCTGCCGTGTATCGCAAGTTCGCGCCCAACATGCAGTGGTCCACGACCCTGGTGCAGAACCTGGATAACACGGATGGCGTGATCAATGTCAAGTTCTTCAGCACCGCTGGCACGCCCGCCGGCAACGTGGATGGCTATAACGTCCCACTGCCGGCGAATAGCTCGGTGGGCCTGAACCTGAAGCAGTTGGTGAACCTGCCGCAGGCGGCGCTGGACGATCTGGGCGACAACTTTAACGGCGGCATGTATGTAACCTCCGTTAACGGCGTCCGTATCGTGGGCAATACCATCTTCTTTATCGAGACCAAGGGCCAGGCGCTTGGCTACTCTGGGTTCCCGATCAAGTAACTCCGCGCGACAAGAAGGGCCTCCGTGGCGTCCACGGGGGCCCTTTTCTTTTCCCTCCTAGACGACGCCAGCGCGACGCATCCGGGCGATCGCATCCAGCACCTGCGCCACCCCAATCTCGGCCATGCAGGGATGCGCGGGCAATTCGCCAGGGGCATAGTCCAGCCGGTGGCAGGGGGCGCAAGGACGCGGAGACATGATCACATGGTGCCGCTCCGGCGTGTGCGGCGACCATGGCCCAAAGAGCCGCGGGTCCGCTGGCCCATACAGGTGCAACGTCGGCGTGCCCACCGCCACCGCCAGATGCAGCGGACCGCTATCCGCGCCAATGACTAGGTCGCATGCCGCCAGCAGCGCCGCCAGTTGCCCCAACGACGTCATCCCCGCCAATACGATCGGATCGTGGCGCATCGTTGCCGCCACTGCCCACGCCAGCCTCAGCTCGTCGCGCGAGCCGGTGAGCACGATGCACGCCCCCCACTCGGCATGGAGCGCGTCCGCCACCTGGGCGTATCGCTCCGCAGGCCAGAGCTTGACCGCAGCGCCAGCGCCGGGGTGGATGGCAACCAGAGGCGCAGTCTCGGGCACGCCGCGAGACGCCAACAACTCGCGAGCGAATGCCGCCTCTGCCGCCGAGTAAGGGAATTCGAGCTGGGTGGGCGCGCTTGCTACGGGGCATGAGATCCCAAGCGCGGCGCATGCACCTTGAATCAAAGCAAGGTTCTGCGCTGCTGCATGTTGGCCCGAGACGTATGGCACAACCGTCGTCAGGAATGGCGCGCATTCCGGGACGTCATAGCCCCAACGCTGGGGAATGCCAGCCGTGTGCGCCAGCAGCGCCCCCCACCAATGATCGTGGCGCAGCACTACCGCGAGATCGAAATCGCGCAGACGATCAGCCTCGTGGGCCAACAGACGGTACGGCGCGAGCAGCGACCCCTTGGACTGCCGCGTAAAGCCGGGGAACTCGCACGTCCGCACCTCGGCCACTGCCGGGTGTCGTTCGATGACGGCTCGGCCCCACGGCCCCACCAGCGCCGTGATCGCGGCAGACGGGAAAGCAGCACGCAGCAAGTGGATAGCAGGAAAGGCAAGGAGAAGATCGCCCAGATGGTCGGGGCGGATCACCAGGATACGGCGCACCGGCGCGCCAGAGCGTGCCGCTCGCCAGGGCCGGCTGATGTTACCCCACGCAGCCAGCACAGCACGGCGCAGGCGCTCACGCGGTCGCATCGTAAACCCGTTCCATTAGCGGCACAAGCGCGCGCCAGTCGTATCGCTCCTGCACGAACTGCCGAGCACGCAGACCCAGCGCCCGACACTGCGCCGGATTCTGCAACAACGTAACCACCTGCTCTGCGAACGCCTCCGGCGTATCTGCCAGGCGAACCTCGCACCCATCTTTCACGCCGATCCCCTCACAGCCCAGGGTGGTGGAGACCAGTGCCTTGCCCATCGCCATCGCTTCCAGCACCTTCAGCCGCGTGCCCCCGCCGATGCGCAGCGGCACGACATAGACCCCTGCCGCGGCGACATAGGGGCGCACATCATCCACATAGCCGGTAATAGTAATAGCGGCATCATCAGATAGCGAAGCCAGCCGCCTATGCGGGGATTGACCCACGACATAGAAATGCACTTCCGGCAGACGCTGGCGGATGCGCGGCAGGACCTCCTGAATAAACCAGATCACGGCATCCACATTCGGCCTAAAGTCCATCTTGCCGGTAAAGACCAGCGAAGGAGGGTATATTGCCTCCCTCGCCGCCGGTGGCTGCCAGTAGGCCAGATCAACACCGTTCGGCACAATGGCTACGCGCAAGGAAGGCACAAGCCTTTCTAGCGCTGCGGCATCCGCCGTAGAGACGGCGACAACGGCATCCGCCGCCCGACAGGCGTGGCGTTCGTAGCGACGGAGTTTCTGCCACTGGATGAAAGAATATAGCGCGCCGATCCAGCGCCCCGGATGACGCAAGTCCGTCTCGAACGCACGGCGCTGCAGGATGTATTCAGCGTTATGATCGTCAAAGACGAGGCGAGGACGCGGTGCAGGCAGGCTGGCAGCCTGTAGCAGATAAGGCGCCATCTCGATCCCCTCTATCTGGATGATATCGAAGGATTCCCGCCGCAGCACCTCCGCCAACCGCTCATGGAAGGGCCCTGAAGCTAGGCGGAGTCCCATATCAGGAAGGGGGCTAAGCAATGTTGACAGGGCGCGGTCGCGCATCGTGCGCGCCGGAGGAGGCAGAAGCGTGACGCCGGCACAAAAGGGCAGCCCCTCACGGGCTAACTCGGCAGCACTCCGCGCGCCGCCGGGCGTAACGGAAAAGGAAAGGAGGTGAACCTCGTGGCGCGCGGCGAGCTCCCGCATCAGGTGATAGTTGCGAATTGTCGTGCCCTGATGCGGCGGATAAGGCAACTGCGGTGTCAGGAACAGGATTCGCATGGCAGGTATCGCCTTGCTTCTCGCCGCCGAGAAACGGGATGGTGTCCGGGAGCGATCATCGCTCAAGGCGGTGGTAAAGAGCCAGTGTCTCTCGCGCCGTCTTTTCCCACGAGAAATTCTTGGCGCGTCGCAACCCCTTTTCGCTCAGCTCGGCCCGCAGGGCAGGCTCCTGTAGCACGCGCCACATAGCCACAGCAAAGCCTTGGGCATCCTTGGGATCCACCAGGAGCCCGGCGTCGCCCACCACTTCAGGCAGCGATGAGACATTGGAAACTATTACGGGCGTCCCGCATGCCATCGCCTCCAGCGGCGTCAGCCCAAAGCCCTCATAGAGCGCGGGGTGCACCATCACGCTGGCAGCATTGTAGAGCCAGAGCAACTCCTCCGACGGTACGCGCCCCAGAAAGAGCACATGATCCTCCAAGTTGCGCTTCTGCACCGTCTCAAAGACATCCTGGAAGAGCCAGCCACGCCCGCCCGCTATCACGAGCTTGACATTCAGGCGATAGGTGTCCAGGAGACACCGAAACGCTTCCAGGAGTGTCGTGAGGTTCTTCTTGGGCTCGATGGTGCTCACAAACAACACAAAGTCACCCGGGATGCCATACCGCTGACGGACCCACTCGGCGGCATTGACGCCTTTCAACGGGCGGAAGATGGGATTCGCCGCCTCGTAGATGACGCTGATGCGCCGCTCCGGCGCACCCACCAGACGGATGATGTCTCGCTTGGTGGATTCAGAGACCGCGATGATATGGTCAGTGAGACGCGCTGCCATGTCGATCTGGCCATAGTAGCGGGCTGCCTCCCGCGTCAACAGGTTCGGAAAGAGCAGAAACGCCAGATCGTGGATCGTGATCACTGACTTGTAGTGCCGGCGAAAGGGGGGGATGAAATCAGGGCTATGGAGCAGGTCCTGGTCGGTCAGCGCCATCTCCAGCGGCAGCGCGAGCTGTTCGAGACGATGATGGCTGGGCGTGTGCAGACTCCAGCGACGGAACTGCGGGTGATTGACCAGCGTCATCCGATCCTTGTGGCTCTGAAAGATCAAGAACTCGTCATCCTGGACCACGTTCGCCAAGGCCTGGATCAGTTGCACCGTATACTGACCGATGCCAGCTCGGCTGTAATACACAATTCTCGCGTCAATCCCAATACGCACGGCTGATTATCTTCTCCACTTTCTGATAGTGGCACGCCCGGAGGTACGACGCCAAACAAAAACCCCCATCCTAGCGCAAAGAGATGGGGGCGACAATGACCCTTCCAGTAGGATCTGGCGTACGCCGGTAATCGCGCTCACGCGATCCGCTAGTCATCCGCTGCTCCCGCCATTTGCGGGATAGCATGAGCTCGAATGACGATGCCGACGCCACGTTCCGTCCAGTTGAACAGATTATCCACAAGAAACAGACAGCGAGCCCACTGCAGCAATGGCTTTAGCCTGCGCACCGGATCCCGCCGGCGGGAGTCGGCATCTTGCTGAATCATACGCACACTCTGTTGTCGTCGGATCCAAAAGTGCAGCGCGCGAGTCAGGGGCCATCCCCAAACGATGGTACGCTCAACCGCGAACCCTGTGGCAGCGAGTTTGCCAAGAATGTCGTGCTTGGTATAGCGACGGAAATGGCCGGCATTCACATCGGCCTCATTCCAGAGCCGCATATCCAGTGGGACGCTCAATACCAGCGTACCAGCCGGGTGCAGCACCCGGCGCACTTCGCGCAAGAAGCCGACATCGTCCGCCACATGCTCCAGTACCTCGCCGCAGACCACTATGTCAAAAGGGGACTCGGGTTGGAGCTGATCCAGTGGCAGGCAATACGCCTGCGCCCCCAGTGGCGCGACGCGCTTCTGACACAAGGCCACTGCCTGCGCTGAAGTATCTAGGCCAACGGCAGCAAAGCCACGCCGCGCTAACTCCGCCAGGAAAAAGCCATCGCCACAGCCTACATCTAGCAGTCTCCCCTGCTCTCCGCGCAACATCTGCAGCATGAGCCGCGTGCGCAGGAAGAAGCGGGGGCCGATATCCATGAAATCCTGACGATAGCTCAGGTGACGGTCGTAAGGATTGCCGCAGTCACCTGGCTCACCTGGCAAATCACATCCTCGCTGCTCTGGCACCGGTTCGGTTCGTTCCTGTTATGCGCTGGTATATCGGCGACGGTTGCCCACCAACGTCCGCGCATATGATAGCACATATCGAAGATATCGTCAAACCTGTGCAGATATCGCGCGTGGCTGCCGCAGATCACAGCAAGGCGACAGCGCGGCGGATCCGCGACAGCGCTTCGGCGAGGATCGCCCTCGGACAGGCGATGTTCATCCGCATAAAGCCCTCGCCGCCGATACCAAAGACACAGCCGTCATTCATATGTATCCGCGCCTCTTGCAGCAGCAGCCGCTGCAGCGCCGGCGCGTCCAGCCCCAGGGCACGGCAATCCAACCAGACGAGGTAGGTCCCTTCCGGCTCCACCACTTTGATCTGGGGTATATGCGCCGCGACGTACTCTTGCAGGTAGCGCAAGTTGCCACCAATATAGTCCATGACCTGCTCGAGCCATTCCTCCCCATCGCGATAGGCCGCCTCCGTGGCAACTATGGCGAAGAGGTTGAGGCCATGCACTCCGTTACGGTGAAGCGTGCTCTGAAAACGACACCGCAGCTCCTCGTTCGGGATGATGATATTGGAGGCCTGCAATCCCGCCAGGTTGAAGGTCTTGCTAGGCGCAGTGCAGATGATCGCCTTTTGCGCGAACGCCTCACTGATGCTGGCAAAAGGCGTGAAGGTATGGCTCGGGTAGATGAGGTCGCCATGGATCTCATCGGAGACGATTAGGATATCTCGCGCCAGGCAGATCTCGCCGAAGCGAAGCAGCTCATCCTTCGTCCACACGCGCCCTACCGGATTATGCGGGTTGCAGAGGATTGTCATCCGTAGCTGTGGATCGCGCGCTTTCTGCGCTAGATCGGCGAAATCCATCTCATAGCGATTCCCCGCGAGGATCAAAGGGTTGTTGAGCACCTCACCGCCGTTGCTCTGGATGGCGCTAAAGAACGGGTAATAGACCGGCGGTTGCACGAGCACCTTTTCCCCCGGGGCAACGAACGTTTGCACGAGCATATCGAGGGCTGGGATCACGCCCGGAGTGGTGCACACCCACTCCGGCGCGATCTGCCATCCTTGCCGCCGCTGCAGCCAGTCGGCCAGAGCGGCATAGTAGCTATCCGTCTCTTGCGTGTAGGCAGAGATGCCATGCTGGGCGCGCGCAACCAGCGCGTTAACCACCGGCTGCGGGCTGGCAAAATCCATGTCGGCAATCCACATGGGCAGGAAGCGATCCTCGCCAAAGCACGCATCCGTGTGCCGCCACTGGGTGCTGCCCGCTTCGCGCATATACTCCCACTTGACCGAACCGGTCCCCTGCCGACTGATCTCGCGATCGAAATCGTATCGCATTCCGCCCCCTGTGCTGTTATATGATGGACGATGCTCCCCGGTATCACGCGGGCCGCCCCCTGTATCATCTGCTAGGCGCGCAGATGCCCCAGC
>JAIOAV010000026.1 GCA_019873665.1 Chloroflexota bacterium | reverse complement strand
TGGATCGCGCGGGACTGCGGCCGGGCGCGGTCGTTCAGGTACTGCATCGCGAACCGGCAATCCAGAGCCTCACCTGCGTGGTGGACGATGTGAAAACGACCCTATGGGATCGTATCGCGAGCAGGATCATGGTCATACCTATTCTCGAAGCCTAGAACCGCATACCATACAATCCGCATCGCAAGGAGGTAGGCTTTGACCGAGAACGTCTTGATCGCGCTGCTGCTTGCGGCGCTCGCCGGATTGTCCACTGCCTTGGGTGGTCTTGTCGGGGTCGTAGTGCCGCGGCCCAGCGAGCGTGCCATGTCCGTTGCGCTCGGCTTTTCCGCGGGCGTCATGATCTGGGTCGCCTTTGTGGAGCTCTTCCAGGAGGGCGTCGCCGCCATCGGCTCCGTGTCAGCGGCCTTCGCTCTCTTCCTCGGCATTGCCGTCATGTTCCTCGTGGATGTTCTGGTGCCACATGAATACCTTGAGGAACGCATGGCTAACTCCGCGTTGCTGGCGGCCGAGCCAGCGTGCCGCGGACGTCACCGCAGACGGCATGGCGGCCCTCCAGGATGGGGGCGTCGCGGCGGCACCGAGCTGGAGGTGCTGCGCTGCGGCCTGTTGGTCGCCGTAGGCATGGGGATTCACAACTTTCCGGAGGGATTGGCCACCTTTGCAAGCACGGTCAAGGACTTGAGCCTCGGTATAGGGATCGCCGTGGCGATCGCTATCCACAACATCCCAGAAGGACTGGCCGTCGCCGCGCCGATCTATGGCGCGACAGGCAACCGCCGGCAGGCATTCCTCTGGTCGGCGCTGCCGGGGCTGGCGGAACTGGGTGGGGCGGCATTAGCTGCACTTGTGCTCTCCCCGTTCCTGACGCCAGCGCTGCTGGGCTGGGTGCTCTCGCTGGTGGCCGGGATCATGATCTTTATCTCGCTAGATGAACTCGTACCGGTGGCTTGTGCTCTTGGCGAGAATCACCTATCCATCGTCGGCGTGACAATCGGCATGATGCTCATGGCGGTAACTCTCGGGCTGCTGCACGGCTGATCGAATTGCCCATTGCTTGCGATTTGACAGAGACGGACATCTGGCGTATAATTTAGGCATACCTAAAGATATCATATAGGTATGCCTTTTCGAGTCGCTCGGCGACACACAGCCTGTCGGCCAGCGGGGCATCGCGAAACGCCGGAGCCGATCATGGGGAGGATATCGTGGCAGAATCGAGTGCGCGACAGACGGGGCTCGATCAACTCGCGCCCGGTCAGGTGGGGTTTGTGCTGTGGATACGTGGCGGTCGCGGCCTTGTGAGTCGTCTGGCGACGCTCGGCTTCACGCCGGGAGCGGCTGTCCAGATGATCCAGAACTACCGCCACGGTCCGCTGATCGTCATGATCCGCGACACCCGGGTGGCATTGGGTCGGGGAGAGGCCGCGCACATTGTGGTGAGCACGGGTCAGTAGGAGTCAGCCATGTCTGAAGGCAAAGAGATCACAGTCGCGTTGGCCGGACAGCCAAACGTGGGCAAGTCCAGCGTTTTCAACATCCTTACGGGGCTCAGCCAGCATGTGGGTAACTGGCCTGGTAAGACGGTCGAGCAAAAGACTGGCACCTATCAGCATGATGGCGACATCGTGCATCTGGTGGACCTGCCAGGAACCTATAGCCTCACGGCGAACTCGCCAGAAGAGATCATCGCCCGCGAGTATATCATCCGACAAAAGCCAGATGTAGTGGTCGCGATCCTGAGCGCGCCCGTGTTGGAGCGCAATCTCTATCTGGTGGCTGAATTGTTGCACTTGGATGTGCCGGTAGTGATCGGCCTCAATATGGTTGACGTCGCTGCCGCGGAAGGGATCAAGATCGAGCCGCACGTGCTCGAGGCGGCGATCGGGGTGCCGGTGGTGCCGCTGGTGGCCACCAAGGCCCAGGGCGTGCGCGAGCTGATGGAGGCAGTGCACGACGTAGCGCACGGGCGCATCCCATACAAGCCCAAGCGCCCCGAGATTGGCGCCGATCATCGGGCTGTCCTGGAAGAGTTAGTGGGCCTCATCGGCAACGATGTGCCGCAAGATTACCCTGTGCAGTGGGTGGCGCTCAAGTTGCTGGAAGGGGATAGTGAGGTCAACCGCATGATGTCGGAACGGCTTCCGCCCGCGGCATGGTCGCGCGTAAGCGAGATACTGCATGCGCACGAGGACGCCGTGCTGGCGGTGGCCGGTGGCCGGTATGAGTGGGTGGCGCGGATGGTGCGCGCTGCGGTGGTGCGTCCGCGCGCCGGGCAAATCACCTTCACGTCGCGGCTGGATCAGGTAGCGACGCACCCCTTCTGGGGGCTGATCGTCTTGGCGGGCATCCTCGGCGCGATCTTCTTCCTGACGTATAGCATCGGCACGCCGCTGCAGGACCTGCTGGATCGCTATCTTGTACAGCGCATAGCGGACTGGATCACCACACGCTTCGCTGCCGGGCCTTCCTGGCTGGTCGGGCTTCTGGTGGATGGCGTGCTTGGCGGCGCAGGCACGGTGGTCACCTTTGCCCCGATCCTGGTGATCTTCTTCTCCGTGATGGGGCTGATGGAAGACATCGGCTATATGGCGCGCGCCGCGTATGTGATGGATCGCTTCATGCATCTGATGGGATTGCACGGCAAGAGCTTTCTGCCGCTCTTCCTTGGCTTTGGCTGCAATGTCTCTGCCGTGGTTGGTGCGCGGGTGGTGGAGTCGCGGCCAGCGCGTCTGTTGACGATCTTGCTGGCACCACTTGTGCCATGTACCGGGCGTATGATCGTGTTGACCTTTCTCGCGCCTCTCTTTTTCGCCGCGCCCACGCTGGTATCTTGGGGACTGATTGCCGTCAACCTAGCAGTGATGGCAGCGCTGGGCATCCTGCTCAACAAGACGCTCTTTCGCGGGGAGGCTGTGGCCTTCATCATGGAGCTGCCTCTGTATCACCGGCCTAACCTGCGTACCATTGGCCTCCTGATCTGGCATCGCACATCCGAGTTCTTGCGCAAAGCGGGCACGCTGATCCTGCTCATGTCCGTAGGCGTGTGGCTTCTTTCCGCATTGCCCACGGGCGATATCCAGCACAGCATTCTGGCACGCATCGGGCGCGGCCTGGAACCAGTCGGCTCTCTGATGGGACTGGACTGGCGCATGATCGTATCGCTGCTAACGAGTTTTGCCGCCAAAGAGAACTCGCTGGTCACCCTGGGCATCGTGTATGGCGCGAGTGCAGCGGAAGCAAGCCTGAGCGAGATTTTGCAGCAGAGTGTGTCAACGGCGGCGGCGCTGGCTTTTCTGGTAGTGCAGATGCTGTTCGTGCCATGCGCGGCGACGGTGGCCGCGATGCGGCAGGAGACCCACTCCTGGCCCTGGACGTTGGGAGGCGTGGCGCTTCTGCTTCTCGTGTCGGTAGCGGGTGGGGTCGCGGCGTACCAACTCGCGCTGGCTGTGCTCTGAAATCGCCGCCGCCTTATGAGGTGAATCCGGATGTTACAGACGCTTCTGCGTATGTTACAGCAGGGTCGAGTATATCATTACGAAGAGCTCGCGCAAGCGCTCGGCGTCAGCCAGCAGATGCTGGAGGAGCTGCTGCGCGCGCTGGCGCGATTGGGCTATCTGCAGCAAGTGAGCGGCGGCGCGGCAGGAGGACACTGCGGCGCGGGATGCCAGCAATGCCCCATGCGCGGCACGTGCGCGGTCGGGGCGCCGGGCCACATCTGGACGCTGACCGACAAAGGCCGCCAGGCGATCTAGCCCGATGACGCAGGCTGCAGGATGACGAGGTAGCTAGCGGTAAACCACCTGCAGCTCAGGGCGCAGCTCTGCCGCCTCGTGGTTAGCGCTGGCAATGCGACACAGCGCCCCTACGCCACCTTCCACGCGCAGGAGGAGGCCCTGATTCAGCTCCGGATGCGCCACCCAGTCCGCCAACAGCCCGGTGATGTCCAGTTCCACCCAGCCAGGCTGCGCCAGCGTCACGCTGGCTGCCGGCAAGGGGACGTAATCCGCACCGGCGCCGCTGCATCCCGGCTGCGCCCACTCGCTCCCCAGCAGCGGGCCGCGCCATGTCGCTTGCCGCACATCCCACGGCCGTAACAGGCCATGCGCTCCCAACACCAGCGGCGGTTCTTCCAGCGCCAGCACATACAGGCGCAACGTGGCCGCTGCAACGCGGCTGTCCGGCGGGATAAGGGCCAGGTCAAAGCGCAGCAATGCCACCTTGATGCCCTCAGGACGCAGCTCCAGAGAAGGTGCGCTTGCCAGGTTTGCGTCCGGTGCCCACGCGTTGATCACTGTATCCACGGCAACCGCCTCTCCGTGCGTGCCCTGCTGTAGCGCGAACATCACAGTGGCAGGCGATGCTGCACTGGGCGTCGGACTCGGCGGGAGAGGCGATAGAGTGGGCGATGGCGTGGCGGTCGGGGCAATCACATAGGCAACATCGGCGGTAGCGGGCAGCCGCAGCGCCGGCGGCGTTGGCTGCGCCAGATGGACGACCAGCGAGGGCCGCAGCGTCATCTGTCGCCACTCGGCGGACGCGAACGCGCATTCGGCTCCAACATCGCCGTCGCCATAGAGGATGACGCCATAGTTCGCTGCTGGATCATCCAGCCATGCCTGCACCAGCGCCGTCACGGGCAGCGCGACCCAGCCGATCCCATCAGGGGGCACGGGTGCGACGACCTCGCTGGTCGCGTGATCCGCTCCCTCATGCGCGGCTCCCGGCAGGCCCCACAACTCTCCTGCCGCCGCCTGCTGCCATGTTACTTCCGACTCGCGCCAAGGGCGCAGCACGCGGTCCACGCGAATCCGCAATGGCTCTGCCGGCGCGCGCACCGTATAGAGCCGCAGAGTGGCTTCCGCCACGGTCGCGGCGGCGGGAAGACAGGAAAGGTCGAAGCGGAGGAGCGCCGCACTGGAGCGATCGCCGCGCACTATCAGCACCTCGGCTTGACCACCACTGGCATCCGGGGAGCGCGAGGTGATACTGGCATCGGCAGCGCCAGCATAGCCCTGGCAGCCCCTCTGCAACACGCGCACGTGCTCGTCATCGGGCACGGCAGGCAGTATCCCTGCCGCGGCGGAACTCGCCTCGCGGCAGCCGGTTGTCAGAATGAGCAGCACTATGCAGAGCAAGTAGCCGATCGCTGCTGTACGTTGCTGTGGCATGGCTTTCCCCCCAAGACCTCGCCTGATCGTCGCTGCTAGTTTTATTATATCAGTTACTTGAAGAATCGTCAATTCGCCTCCGCTACGCGACTTGACAAATCCGCCCTCGTATGCTACCATACAGCCACAATTGAATAGCATTGTACCACGGCAGAGGTACCCGATGCCCGGAAGCTAGGGTTGAAAGGGGGAAGACCGGTCTCAGTCCGGCGCTGTCCCGCAACTGTAGGCGATCACGCGGTCGCAAGCCAGATTACCCGCCTCTGCGCAAGATCCTCGACACCTTCGAGAGAAAGGGGGTAGGATGCTATGGTGAACGGACCCTAGTTGATGGCCCCCTTGTCGTGCCGACAAGGGGCTTTTTGTTTGTGCTACTACGGGTCATCGGCTTGCCGATTCATGGGAACCTCATTGCCAAAGGAGATCGCGAATGTCTCGATATCAGCGTATTCTGTTGCTGCTTCTGGCTGTGCTGGTGGCGAGCGGGCTGGCAGCATGTAGCGCCGTGAGCAGCATGACGGGCGGCGGTGCGATCAAGTTGACTGACGATGCAGGCCGCGCCGTCGAGCTGCCCAAGACACCGGAGCGGATCGTATCGCTGGCCCCTAGCAACACCGAGATCCTCTTTGCCCTTGGGCTGGGGAGCAAGGTGGTGGGCGTTACCGATTTCTGCGACTATCCGCCGGAGGCCACAGCGGTGGAAAAGGTCGGCGGGATCGAGCCCAATCTGGAAAAGATCGTCGCGCTCAAGCCGGACCTGATCCTCGCCATCGGCGGCAGCCCGGTGACCGCCTCGATCGCCGGCAACGTGGAGCTCCTCAACAAGTTCGACGAGCTCAAGCTGAACGTCCTGATCCTATCGCCGACAGATCTGGAGAGCGTGCTGGCGGACATCAAGCTCGTGGGTCAGGCCACAGGTGCGGAAAAGGCTGCGGAGCAGCTCGTGGCTGAGATGCAGAAGAAGGTGGATGATGTGGTCGCCAGGACCAAGAACGCCGCGCAACGGCCCAAGGTGTTCTATGAGCTGGACGCGACTGACCCGGCCAAGCCGTTCACGCCCGGGCCGGGAAGCTGGCACGACACCTTCATCGCCATGGCGGGCGGGGTGAACATCGCCGCCAACGCCAAAGCGCAGTGGGCGCAGCTCAGCACGGAAGAGATCGTGGCGCAGAATCCAGACCTCATCATCCTGGGCGACGCCAACTGGGGCGTGGACGCTGCCGCCGTCAAGGTGCGCCCCGGCTGGGGCGCTATCAAGGCAGTGCAAGAGGGGGCCATTTACCCGATTGATGACAACCTCCTGAGCCGCCCTGGCCCGCGCCTGGCGGATGGCCTGGTGGCGCTGGCCAAGATCATCCATCCCGAGTTGTTCCAGTAAAGGAGCGAGGCATCGGCGCAGGCGCACGGGATCGCTCGCCGCGCCTGCGCCGATCAACACATGAAAACGCGCATTCGTGTCGTGGGCCTGCTCGTGCTGCTTGCCATCCTAGCAGCGGTCATCATCGCCGCCACTGCGTTGGGGACGATCTCTATCCCGCTGCCGCGTGTGGCAGGCATCCTTTGGGCGCGCGTGCTGGGCGGCGATGCGCTCTCGCGTTGGTCAGAGACGGAGGTGGCCATCCTCTGGCAACTGCGCTTGCCGCGCGTCCTCACCGCAGCAGTGGTGGGCATCGCGCTGGCCGCCGCCGGCGTCATCTTTCAGGGGCTGTTGCGTAACCCCATGGCCGACCCGTACATCATCGGCACCTCTGGCGGCGCGGCGCTGGGCGCGACGGCGGCGCTGCTCCTGCCGTGGCAGTGGGTATGGCTGGGTTTCACGCCAGTGCCGCTGATGGCGTTTCTGGGGGCAGTTTTGGCCGTCTTGATCGTCTATAACATCGCGCGCGTCGGTCATCAAACGCCGATCACGACGCTGCTGCTCTCCGGCTTTGCCTTTAGCTCGATCATGGCCGCCGTCATGTCATTCCTGATGCTGCTGAGCGGCAATACGCTGCGCCGCATCGTGCTCTGGACAATGGGTGGCATCGGCGCGTCCGGCTGGGAGCCGCTGGCGGTGGTCACGCCGCTTATCTCGCTCGGCATCGGACTCGCCTATACCATGTCAGGCGAACTCAACGTCTTGCTGCTGGGCGAGGAGCAGGCGGCACACCTAGGCCTCCAGGTGGAGCAGCGCAAACTGACGTTGCTGGTGTTGGGCGCGCTGCTAACGGGCGCGGCGGTCTCGGTGAGCGGACTGGTGGGTTTTGTGGGGCTAGTCATCCCGCACGTGGCGCGCCTCATCTTTGGGCCGGACCACCGCCTCCTGCTGCCCGCTTCCGCCCTCAGCGGCGGCATCTTTCTCGTGCTGGCGGATCTGCTGGCGCGGGTGCTGCTGGCGCCGTCAGAGATCCCCGTAGGCACGGTAACAGCGCTGATCGGTGCGCCATTTTTCATCTATCTCTTGCGCAAGAGCAAGAAGGAGTACACTTTTTGATCAGCGAACGGATCGCCACATCTATCGGCTCCTTGGAGAGCACCACCCGATCCCGTGCACTGCTGGCGGCGGAGGACGTGTGGTTTGCCTACTATAATGCCGAGACGTTGCGCGGCGTGAACCTGCGACTAGCGCCCGGCGAGATCGCGTCCCTCGTGGGACCCAATGGCTCCGGCAAGACGACGTTGCTCAAGGTGCTGAGCGGCATACTGATCCCGCAGCGTGGCCGTGTAACGCTGGATGACACTGACCTGCGACGGTTATCGCGTCGCGCCATCGCGCAGCGCATCGCTGTCGTGCCGCAGGAGATGCACGTCCCCTTCACCTTCACGGCGGAAGAGATCGTCTCCATGGGGCGCACGCCGCACGTGCGCTCGTGGTGGGGCGCCGGTCGCGCCGATCGCGAGGTGGTGCAGCGCGTTATGGCGGCGACCCATACCGAGTCGCTGGCGCAGCGCCCGTTCAACGAGCTTTCCGGCGGCGAACAGCAGCGCGTGGTGATTGCGATGGCCTTGGCGCAAGAGCCGCGCGTTCTCCTGCTGGATGAGCCGACGGTTCACCTCGACATCAACCACCAGATCGAGATCATGGAGCTGCTCGTGCGCCTCAACCGCAAAGAGGGGCTGACGGTGTTGGCGACGATGCACGACCTCAACATGGCGGCGCTCTATTTTGACCGGCTGATCATGCTTAAGGAAGGCCGGATCGTGGCGGAGGGTACGCCGGAAGAGGCGATCCACGCCGACAACATCCGGTTGGTGTTCAACGCCGATGTGCAGGTGCACGTCCATCCCACGCGGCGACGGCCTCAAATCCTCGTGTTGCCGCTCGTGTCGTAGCACTCACGGGCAGGTGAATCTGACACTCCCAACCTCAAATTTGACCGCGCGTGGGAACCGCATAGAATATCAGGCAGGTATACAGCGCGCAACGCGGGCACCTGGACACTGGGTGTCCGCGTTCTGCGTCTGCACCGCAGTGAGGGAAGGATACGCCATACAGCGCTGTTACTCCCTGATAGAGAAAGCACCGACCAAGATGACAGAGACCACTCTTCAACCGCAGGCAGCGCCCATCCAGACGCTGTCAATCTCCGAGGTCTATGCCGCACTAGATACGCAACCAAAGGGGCTAACACAGCGCGCCGCAGAGGAGCGGCTGCAACGTTATGGCCGAAACGTTCTCCACAAAGCCAAAGAGACGCCCATCTATGTCAAGTTTCTCAGCAACTTTACCCACCTCATGGCACTCCTGCTCTGGGTCGGTGGCATCGCCGCGCTCATCGCCGAGATGCCGCAGTTAGCCATCGCCATCTGGATGGTGAACGTGATCAACGGCCTCTTTAGCTTCTGGCAGGAGTTCAAGGCTGAGAAAGCGACCGAGGCATTGCGCCAGTTGTTGCCCGCTTATGCACGCGTGCTGCGCGATGGCGTAGAGCAGCGCATCAACGCTGCCGAGCTGGTGCCAGGTGATGTGATCCTCATCGCCGAGGGAGATCGCATCTCCGCCGACGCGCGGCTGGTGCAAGAATCGGAACTTCGTGTGGATCAATCCACACTGAGCGGCGAGTCGCACCCTGTGAACAAGATAGCTGAAGGGACGCTGCGACCCGATCTGGCACGCACCGAGATGCCCAACCTCATCTTTGCTGGCACCAATGTCGTAGCGGGCAATGGCAAGGCCGTCGTGTTCGCTACCGGCATGTCCACCGAGTTTGGCAAGATTGCGCACCTGACTCAGGCACTGGGGCCAGAGCTTTCACCTCTGCAAAAAGAGATGGTCAGCGTAACGAGAGGGGTAACCATTATCGCCGTCGCGATGGGCGTCGTCTTCTTCATCCTCGCAGTCGCGTTGGCGGGAATCCGCCTGGCCGAGAGCTTTATCTTTGCCATGGGAATGATCGTGGCTTTTGTGCCGGAGGGGCTTCTCCCTACTGTAACGTTGGCGCTGGCGATGGGCGTGCAGCGGATGGCGAAGCGGCATGCGCTCATCAAGCGTCTATCGGCGGTAGAGACACTGGGCTCTACTACCGTGATCTGCACTGACAAGACCGGCACGTTGACGCAGAATGAAATGACGGTTTGCGCGCTATGGCTGGGCGGCCAGCGCCTTAGCGTTACCGGCATCGGGTATGAGCCGGTGGGTGAGATCCTCGACGAGGCAGGCCACGCCATACCCACGCCGGCACACGGCGACCTGTACAGCCTGTTGGTGGTCGGCGGCCTCTGTAATAATGCACGCCTTCTGCCTCCGGACGCCACATCCGCCCGCTGGAGGGCGCTGGGCGACCCGACGGAGGCGGCATTGCGCGTTGTGGCGCTCAAGGCGGGCATTGATCTGCAGGAGGAGGAGGCCCGCAACGTGGCCCGCCTGCGCGAGTTGCCGTTCGAGTCACGCCGCAAGCGTATGACCACCATCCATCAGGCGCCAACGCAGCTCGTGGCTTATGTCAAAGGCGCGCCCAAAGAGGTACTGGCGTTATGCACCAAGATACGGATTCAGGGCGAAGATGTGCCCTTGACAGAAGAGCTGCGCGCGCAGATCATCGCGGCCAATGACGAGTATGCGCGGGGTGGCCTGCGAGTGCTGGCAGCGGCGATGAGACCGGTGCCAGAGCTAAGCAGGCCGAACCCTGCATTGTCTCTTTCTGCGTGCACCCCGGATGTGATCGAGCGCGATCTCACCTTCCTCGGCCTGGCAGCGATGATGGATCCTCCCCGCCCAGAGGTGGTGGAGGGCGTCGCCAAGTGCTATCGTGCCGGGGTCCGTATCATCATGATTACGGGCGATTATGGTCTCACGGCAGAGAGCATCGCCCGGCGCATCGGCATCATCCGCGGCGATCGGCCCCGCATCATCACGGGCGCGGAGCTGGATGGCGCCGGCACGGCGCAACCACTAGATGACGCGGCTCTCAAGGCGGCGTTACAGGGAGAGGTGATTTTCGCCCGCGTTGCGCCGGAGCACAAGCTCCGTGTCGTCAGCGCGCTGCAAGAGATGGGGCATGTGGTGGCGGTAACGGGCGATGGGGTGAATGATGCGCCGGCGTTGAAAAAGGCGGATATCGGCGTGGCAATGGGAATCAGCGGGACCGATGTAGCCAAAGAGGCTGCCGACATGATTCTGGCCGACGATAACTTTGCTTCTATTGTGAACGCGATCGAGGAAGGGCGCGCTGTCTATGCCAACATTAAGAAGTTCGCCACCTATATTTTCACCAGCAACACGCCGGAAGCGGTGCCGTTTATCCTCTTTGCCTTCAGCGCGGCACGGATTCCGCTGGCGCTGAATGTCATGCACATCCTGTCCGTTGATCTGGGGACCGATATCCTGCCAGCGCTCGCATTGGGCGCAGAGCCGCCAGAGCCCGGGGTGATGGACGGGCCACCCCGCAGTCTGAAAGAGCATGTGATCACCCGCGGCATGCTGGCGCGCGCTTATCTCTGGCTCGGCCCTGTGCAAAGCCTGGCGGCGATAGCAGCTTTCTATTATCAATACTGGACTCATGGCTATTGGGGGCAATTCATTGATCTACCCGACAGCGGACCGCTCTATCGCTCGGCAACCGCCATGGCGCTGGCGGCGGTGGTAGTCACGCAGATTGGCAACCTCTTGGCGCAGCGCACCGCCAAGATCTCGTCGTTCCACATCGGGCTCTTTTCAAACAAGCTAATCTGGGTGGGCATTGCATCCGAATTACTGGTCGTCGCTCTGATCGTTTACACGCCAGTGTTGAACGCCTTTATCGGCACAGCGCCATTCCCGCTGCGCAACTGGCTCTTTCTCTTCGCTTGGGCTCCATCTTTGTTGATTATGGACGAAGCCCGCAAAGCCTTCGTCCGCTGGCAGGAGCGCCGCCGCACGGCGCGCCATGGGATCGCAGGAGGTAACATATCATGAGGATCATCATCATCGGCTGTGGCCGGGTCGGTGCCGGGCTGGCGCAGAACCTCTGCCTCTGCCATCATGCGGTTACGGTGGTGGACAAAGACCCTGCCGCCTTTGCGCGGCTAGGGCCGGCGTTTCAGGGCCAGACTGTGGTCGGAATCGGCTTCGACCGGGACGTGCTGATCGCCGCAGGCATCGAGCGCGCCGACGGCCTGGCCGCGGTGACCGCCAGCGACGAGGTGAACGTGGTGGCGGCGCGCTTGGCGAGCCAGTTCTTTCATGTGCCCCGCGTGGTCGCGCGCCTTTATGACCCGCGCAAGGCCGAGATCTATAAGCGGTTGGGGGTACAAACAATCTCTACGACTACCTGGGGCATCAACCGAATCGCCGACCTCCTCTGCTATTCCGAGTTCGAGCCGGTCGTGAGCCTGGGCGGCGACGTGGACCTCGTGGTGGTAGATGCGCCGCCTCTCCTGGTGGGGCGCAAGGTAGCCGACGTCATGGTTACCGGTCAGATTCACGTTGTCGCCATTAGCCGTGGCGGCAAGACCTTTCTGCCGACGCTGGGGACACTCTTTCAGGATGGCGACTTGATCCATCTGGCTTTGCTGGCGCAGGACGCCGATCGCGCCAAGGCACTACTCGGCCTAGCTTGAGGGAGGAATGGGAGATGCCCATGTTCATAATCGTCGTAGGCGGTGGCAAAGTTGGTACCTATCTGGCCTCCCTGCTCCTATCGGAAGGCTATCAAGTCAAAGTGATCGAGATGCGCGATGAGGAGATTCCGCGCCTGCAACGCGAGCTCCCGCCCGAAGTCGTCTATCACGGCAACGGCACCGACCCGAACGTGCTGGAGGCCGCGGGGATTCGTAACGCCAATGTAGTGGCAGCGGTAACCGGCGCAGATGAGACTAACCTGGTCGTCAGCAGTTTGGCGCGCTTCGAGTTCAACGTGGCACGCATCATCGGGCGCGTCAACAACCCCAAGAACGCGTGGCTCTACACGCCAGAGATGGGGGTGGATGTGGCACTGAATCAGGCAGACCTGATGGCGCGCCTGGTGGCGGAAGAAATGTCTCTGGGCGATATGATGACTCTGCTGAAGTTGCGCAAGGGACAGTACTCACTGGTCGAGGAAAAGGTGCATCCCGCCTCGATCGCCGCAGGCAAAGCAGTGCGCGAGCTGAATCTGCCCGCCGAGATAGTGCTGATGGCCGTCATCCGAAAAGGCGAGTTGATCGTCCCTCACGGCGACCTGTTGCTCCAGCCCGCTGATGAGGTGTTAGCGCTGGTACATGCCGGGCGGCTCGCGCAGTTTGCGGCAGCGCTCGGCCGAAAGCCGTGAGCAGTCACAGAGCGGGGGGCTTGTGTATCGGGAGCCTGCGACCCCGAGTGGGGTCGCAGGCTCCCTGATTCTGGCGGCAGGACCGCGGTTGCTTGGCCACGCAAGCACTTGGCAGCTGCCAAAGAAGCGTATATACTGACCTTAATATCAGGGCAACAGCAGCACTGACGCCACCCGGGGCGTCGCAAGGAGCGCAAAGGCACATGCAAGAACAGATACGCATCCGCACGCAGGACGGTCAGTACCTCATCATCGGCGGCGACTTCCAGAGCATGTTGCGTGTTGTGCGCGAACTCCCGGGACGTCGCTTTCGCGGCGATGAGAAGATCTGGGAGATCCCGGCGCGCATCGAGGAGGTACAGCGCGCCGTCGAGGCCGCAGGGTTCCACGTTACCGCCGACAGCGAGATGGGCCACGCACTTTCGCCTGCCGCAGCGCGCCGTGAGCCGGAGCAGGTGCGCATCCGCACCAGTGAGGGAGACAAAGCCGTCGTTGGCGGCGATTTCAAGAGCATGTTGGCCGTAATCAAGGAGCTGGAAGGGCGGCAGTGGCTCGCGGCGGAGCGCATCTGGGCGGTGCCCGGCCCAGTGTCAGAGCTGGTAGTGGCGCTGGCCGCGCATGGCCTGCAACTCGTGGATGCGCCAGAAAAGGTGCGGACTGCCGCGCCCAAGGCCGAGGCAGCGCCACGTCGCCGTGATCAAATTCGCATCCGCACACAGGATGGCGACTTTTGGGTCGTGGGCGGTCCCTTCTCGCAAATGCTGGAAGCGGTCAAGGCGCTGGAGGGGCGGCGCTTTGTCTCGGCGGACAAGCTATGGGAGCTGCCGCTGCCCTCTGCCCAGGTGGCACAAGCTCTCGCTGATCTGGGGCTGGCGTTGGAGCCGGTGCGGGCTACGCCGGACGCGGAACCACAGGGATAGGAGGCGTATGAACTCGCGAGAGCGTGTGCAGGCCGCCATCGCGCGGCAGCCGGTGGATCAGGTGCCCCTCGGCTTTTACGCTGTGGACCACGACACGATCGAGCGCGTTCTAGGGCGACCCACGTATGTGCGCAACAAGATCGCCATCCAGGTGGCGCTCTGGGAAGGGAGGCGTGATGAGGTAGCGGCCAGCCTCAAGGCAGACACCGTCGAGTTCTATCGCAAGATAGACTGCGCCGACCTGTTGTTACCCAAAGAAGCGCAACTGCTGCCCCCCAGGGACTACACGCCAGAGCGTCCGAAGCGGCTGGATGAGAACCGCTGGGAGGACCGCCAGGGGCGCATATACCAGGCGGTGCCCTTTGCCAACGAGATCCAGTGCGTCTATGACCCGCAGAAGGGCAAGCGCCACTTCAGCGTGGCCGACTTTGCAGGGCCGCCGGAGATCGCGCCACCCGATCCGTCGGTCTTTGAGGTGCTGGACTATGTGATGGCAGAACTGGGCGATGAGCGCTATGTCGCCAGCACCACCGGCGGCGTTACGGCGCTGACGCTGCTGGGTGACCAGGAGACAGGGCTGATGATGTACGCCCTACAACCGGAGGTGATCTTGGCGGCCAACCAGCGCTCTGTGGAGTTGCAGAACGCGCTGGACCCGTACTACATTCGGCCCGGCGCGCCCGGCGTGCTGATGGAGCAGGACATGGCGGGCACCAAGGGGCCACTCATCTCCCCGCAGATGTTCCGCGAGTTGTGCCTGCCGTTCCTGCGAGAACGTATCCAGCATGCCAAGCAGTTCGTGCCGCAGGTGATCTTTCACAACTGTGGCAACAACCTCCCGTACATGGAAATGCTGATTGGCGCCGGCATTGACTGCTACCAGTCGCTGCAAACCACCGCCGGTATGGAGGTTGGCAGGCTGAAAGAGCTGTATGGCGATCGGCTTGCCTTCTGGGGCGGCGTGCCGGTGGAGCTGCTGATCGAGGGCACACCGGACGAGGTGCGCGCGGCAGTGCGCACCGCTATGGAGCGCGGCGCGCCGGGCGGCGGGTTCATCCTGGGGCCGAGCCATTCGGTGGCCAAGAACACACGTTATGACAACTTTATGGCCATGCTGGACGAGTTCGTCCGGCTGCGCGACAAGTTCTAGATGGCTTACAAAGCCATCTCCCAATCCCTGACCGAAGGAGGCTCTCAGATGTCCAAAGAGAAACTGGCGCTCTACGGCGGCACACCGGCGCGCACCGCCCCATGGCCGCGCACCTTCCCCGGCGCGCTCGACATGGGCGACGAAGAGGCGCAAGCGGTGATGGAGGTCTTGCAGAGTCGCAATCTCTTCCGCTACGCCGGGCCGAGCGATGTCGCGCCGCACAAGGTGAAGGACTTTGAGAAGGCGTTTGCAGCCCATCTCGGCGCACGCTACGTGCTCGGCGTTACCTCCGGCACGGCGGCGCTAATGACGGCGCTGGCTGCGGCGGGCATCGGCCCAGGCGACGAGGTGATCATCCCGGCCTACACCTGGATCGCCACCGCCACCGCGGTGGTCTGGAACATGGGCATCCCCATCATCGCCGAGGTAGACGAAACGCTCACGCTCGACCCGGAAGATGTCGCCCGGCGGATTACACCACGCACACGGGCCATCATCCCGGTGCACATGCGCGGCGCGCCGTGCAACATGGAGGCCTTTACGGCACTCGCCCGCAAGCACAATCTGCGGCTGATCGAGGACGTAGCGCAAGCCAATGGCGGCAGCTATCACGGCCAGTGGCTGGGCACCTTTGGCGACCTGGGCGCGTTCAGTCTCCAGTTCTACAAGATGATCACCACTGGCGAGGGCGGCGCGGTCGCCACCAACGATCTCGACCTCTACCGCCGTGCGCAAATGTATCACGATGGCGGGGGCATCTGGCGTCGAGATCAAGATGTGGCCGATTTCGTTACCTTCACCGGCGTCAACTTTCGCATGACCGAGATCGCCGGCGCGCTGGCGGGCGTGCAGTTGCAGCGGCTGGATCGGCTGATTGCCAAGCAGCGCGCCGCCAAGGCGCGGATCATCGCCGGCACGGCGGACATTTGCCACGCGAAAGGCTTTGCGCCGCGCCCCAGCCATGACGCCGACGGCGACGTGTCGGTGTGCCTCGTTTATCTCCTTCCTTCCGCCGCTGCCGCGCAGGAGATGGCCAGGGCGCTGCAGGCGGAGAACATCAGCGCGAGCACCCTCTTTGACCCCACCAAAGAGGACTGGCACATCTACTATCACTGGGGGCCGATCCTGGGCAAGCGCACGGCAAACCGCCTCGGCTGCCCCTGGACCTGCCCGTACTACACTGGGGAGCCGGACTATCGCCAAGATGTCTGCCCGCGCAGCCTAGACCTGCTGGGGCGTGCGGTGCACATTGACATCAACCCGCTGCTCACAGACGCCGACATCGAAGGGGCCGTCGCCGGCATAATCAAAGTGGCCTCTGCCTTGCTGTAGGGCGTTGCGGACAGTCGCGGCCAAGCGCGTGGCCAGGGAGGGCGCCATGATGGAGCATATGGCATCGGTGCGCGTCGCCGTCGTGCAGGCGGCGCCGATCCTCTTTGACCGCGACGCCAGCGTGGAGAAGGCGCGCCGCCTGACGGCAGAAGCCGCAGCGGGCGGCGCGCAGCTCGCCCTCTTCCCGGAGGCTTTCATCCCCGCCTACCCGCGCGGGCTCTCCTTTGGCACAGTGGTCGGCCACCGTCAGCCGACGGGCCGCCAGATGTGGCAGCGCTACTGGGAGCAGAGCGTGGACGTGCCCGGCGCGGCGACGGTAGCGCTGGGGGAGGCGGCGCGGCAGGCGGGCGTCTATCTCGCTATCGGCGTCATCGAGCGCGACACGGCGTTCAGCGGTGGCACGCTCTATTGCACGCTGCTCTACTTTGGCCCGGACGGGCAACTCCTCGGCAAGCATCGCAAGCTCAAGCCCACCGCCGCGGAGCGGCTCATTTGGGGCGAGGGAGACGGCAGCACGCTGACGGTGCTGGACACGCCACTCGGCAAGCTCGGCGGATTGATCTGCTGGGAGAACTATATGCCGCTGGCACGCATGGCGCTGTACGCCAAGGGTGTGCAACTCTATCTCGCACCCACCGCCGACGCACGCGACACGTGGCAGGCCACGTTACGCCACATCGCCTGCGAGGGACGCTGCTTTGTGCTCGGCTGTAACCAGTTCGTAACCAGGAGCATGTACCCACCCGACCTCCCCGGCGTGGAGGAGTTGGTGAGCCAGCCGGAGATCATGTGTCACGGCGGCAGCGCCATCGTCGGCCCGCTGGGCGACGTGCTGGCCGGGCCGCTGTATGACGCGGAAGGGATCCTCACGGCGACGCTGGACCTAGCGGAGATCGCCCGCGCCCGGTTCGATTTTGACGTGGTGGGCCACTATGCGCGGCCTGACGTGTTCCAGCTCGCCGTCAATGAAGAGCCGCAGCAGCCGGTGCGAACGACAGGACGCGGCGAGAGCCGATAACGCCGCGTCCCGGATCAAGATCGCCGCCACCAACCCCCACTCAGCCCGGCGGCTCGTTCCCCGAACTCTCTGGCACGAGATGATCCGTATATCCGAGCCGTACCAGCTCCTCGTACGCCGCCCAGACCTCCCGGGGTATCGGCTGCGGGATCTGGTAGCCCAGTGCCGGGTAGAGCCGGATGCGCTGCAGGTCGCCCACCAGCAGATGGATCAGCCGCTCGCGCGAGATATAGTCGTTCGGATAGTCCTCATAGGCGATGGGCGGCGAGGTAACCGTTACCTCCACTTCTGGCCAACGCTGGCGTATGGTGGCGTAGGCGCGGCGCTCCATATACGGTTTTTGTACGACCAAGACGCGACGCAGCGCGAGGCCGCGCTCGGCCAGCAGCGCCCGCGTGTAGGCGATGTTCTCGCCGGTGTTGGTAGAGCGGTTCTCCACGATGATCGCCTCGGGCGGCACGCCCATCTCGCGGGCAATGGCAGCGAATGTGTCCGCTTCCGGCTGCGGCCAGTCCGCCGTCAGCCTGCCCCGCCCGCCCGAGCAGATGAGCCAGGGCGCCCATCCATCTCGCCACAGCGTCGCGGCGTGGGCCGCAACACGCACGTCATGACTTCCCAGCATCAGAATGGCATCGGCGGGCGCCAGCGGCTGGCGCATCTGATGGTACTCCCAGAGTTTGAGCGCCAGCGTGTCCACGGTTGTGTCATCGGCAGCTACACGCACGACACCCGCACCTCCCCCACGCCCACGACCGGGACGCTCAAGTTCACATAGAGGCTCGCGGCCACCTGCTCGGTCTCATACCTGACCGCCGCGCCGTTCAGCGTGACAGCGCACGGCGACCACCCGTCGGGCAGCAGCACGTGCAGCTTGGCCGTCTCCCCTGAGCCGGTGTAAAGCAAGGTCATCGTCCGCGCGGCCTCATCAATGCACAGATGATACGCCAGATAAGCCTCACTGGCAGCGTAACGCACCACGGCGCGCACATCGCGCTCGGCGGTTACCGCCCAGCGCGGAGCGACGCGCATCCGCCGCATCTGCCCGCTCTCGTCCGATAGCCCGGCCAGCCCCTCGATCAGCGCCTGCAGCCACTGCGCCATGCCCCAGCCCGTGTAGGGCACCTCGTTCGTCGTGCGAAAGCCCGCCTGGCCATCCGGCCAGAACCAGACGTGCACGCGGTTGCCGGTGCGGCGCAGGTGGTGCAGGTATTGATTATACAGCTCCACCCCATACGCCTCGCGCCCGTTCTGGAAGCTAGCGCGGCACAACTCGCCGCCCACCCACGGCATCAACCCGCCGTTGGCATAGCCGCCCTGCTTGCAGAAAGCCCCCTCGTAGTAGCCCAACTCGTCGGGATAGCCGGGCTGCAAGCTCCACCAGGGATAGAGGTCGCCGGTCTCGGCGTGGCGGCGGCGATATTCGTCAATGATCGCCATCGCCTGGGCGCGATCCGCCAAGCCGCGTGTCATCGCCCAGGTATTGCCCATCGCCAGTTGCGCCCTCTCGTCAAAGCCGCCATGATCAATCGGCGTGAGATGCACATGGTGCTGATATTTGACACCATCCCAGAGCAACTCATTGGCGCGTTGCCGGTACGCTTCTGCCTTGGCGTCGTACGCGGACGCCCGCGCCTCTTCGCCGAGCTGGCGATACATGCTGGCCATGGCACGAAAGGCAAGGTAGTAGCCGCTCTGGTCGCAAGTGGCGACGACAAAACGCTTGCCGACGAAATCGGAGGTCTCATGAATCTCGAAATCCCAGGTATCGCAGGTGTGACCGCGCTTGACGAGCTGATGCACATCGTCCCATCGCTTGTCGTCGGATTGGATATACGCCAGCGCGCGCTCCAGCCTGGGCAACGCCTTCGCCAGCCAGGCGTCATCGCCGGTGATCTTCCACGTGCCATAGACGCCGAGGACAAGGATATACTCGACGTCCGACTCGACCGCCATGCGCCAGATAGAGCCGTCGCGGCGAATGCCATCGGGCATGCTGCCATCCGGGTTCTGCGCTTCCAGGAAGCGATCCAAGCCACATTGGACCTCTCGCTCCCAGTAGGCATAGGCCGGAAGCTGGTAGATCCAGTCGCGCAGCCAGACGCCGTTGATCTGCCAGGTGTCGCCAGAGATGTAGCCGACAAAGCGGCCCTTTTCCCCCTCAAAGACCCGGCGGCCCAGCTGCAGCGCATCGCGCGTCAGCGGATAAAGCTGGTCATAGTCAGGGTTGCCGGTCTCGATGGCAGTCTCGGCATCCACCAAAGTTCGTGTACCGCTGATGACGCTCGGCGTCCGGGAAATAGAGGAAGATCCAGTGCACGCCCAGTGGGCCTGCCGCGGTGAACTGCACCTCGCCACGATTGTCGCGCAGTGGCATGACCGCCTCATAGTAAGGTTCCAACCGCGCATCCAGCACCTTGATGGTGGCGCGTTCATCGCCCTTGCTGCGCCCCTGCACCGTTACCGTAACTGTGTCCAGCGGGCGATACCGGCGCTGGTCCGTGAACAGGTCGCCATACGCACCCATCGTCGCCTCTTCGCGCACCTTGTATGCCATATCCCTCCTCCTTGTTGTAGTTGCCGGCCTCAAACCCGCCGGCGGTCACGCGGGCAGCCGCTACTCGACCGGCGCCAGCAACGCATAGTTCACGCTGCGTCGTCCCGTGCCGTACCAGATATAGTTGAGCTGCCGAATCCCCGCCACGATGGCAGCGCTATCGGGAAAGTCGGACCGCACATAGTAGTGGTGCGTGTCGTACGCGCTATCGCCGAATACTGCTGCCAGGACATAGCCGCGCGCTGTCGCGTATTGCAGCAGAGTCAGGTTCATCTGCCGCCAGGAGACACGCGATGTGGCCGCTGGCGGCACCACAGGCGAAAAATAGGCATGGAACAGGATTACCTCCGGCCGGTAGAGGTCCAGATACGCCTCCGTCACGCCCCCATGGTGCGCGATCCATTGGTCGTTCAGCCCCCACGCATCTAGCGTTCGCCAGCGCGAATAGAGCGGGATCAGGCCGGACTCGGTGGTCGCCAGCGTGTACCCTTTCCCCGCATATCGCCGCAACAGGAGCGCGGCGTCGTAGAGGCCATCGCGATGGTGCGAGACGACGCGCATGTCCTGGTGTTGCCGGTAGAGGATCACCACCATCAGTAAGAGCAACATCACACTTGCCGTGCTCTGACAGCTCCTGGACGCCTCTGCTGGCTGCACCCACGGCCAGAAGGGAGCCAAGGCCATCACCAGGTACGGCAGCGACAGGAGAAAGACGGGCAAGAGCACGTACTGGAAGCGCATCAGGTAGTTCATCTCGTCCGATAGCAGCACCCACAGCAGGGCAAAGCCGCCAAGCGGGATCAGCGCGAAGAGCGTCTCGCGCTGCAGATGGCGCATTTCGGCATTGGCATCAATGGCGGGCGGGACGGTAGCGACAGTGAGCCGCCGTGCCAGCGGCGCTGCAGCAAGTATGGTGCTCAGGCCACCCGCCAGCAGTCCGCCGAGAAGAAGGGCGTAGGAGAGCGAATACCTTCCCAGGAGCAGTGTGGCATGCGCGGCGCTGGAACGGCGCAGCAATCCTGTCAATGCGAGGAGAAGCGCCAGCGCTCCGGCCGCTTGCAGCGCGCGGCGCACGGGCTCTTCCCCACGCGCACCAGCGGTCTGCCATGCACGCCGGAGACGCACATTGAGGATCAGCGCCAGCGCGTAAAAGAGAACAAGGTCGAACGGGAAAGCCAATCCCCACACGTTCGCCAGCGAGGATTCGAGGCTGGCCGCATAGAGATGGCCGCCGCCCTTTTTGTAGAAGGGGTTCGGCAGCGGGTAACCAAAGTAGTGCCACCGCCACAGGAGGTAAGCACCGCCCAGCACCAGGAACACGCCGGCAAAGATCAGCAGCGTGCGCCGCGTATCACGCCAGCCGCGCCAGTAGAGGATGCTGGCCATCATCAGCGCTGCCAGAAATACCCCTTCGGGGCGCGTCAGTCCCATCGCTAGGCCCGCCAAGGCAAAGGCAAGAGCTAGCCCCGCTGTCGCTTTGCCGCGCGCCAGGCGATTCGCCAGATACCAGGTCAGCACCCCCCAGAAGGCAAAGAACGGGGTGCCAAAGTACGCCTCGACATAGCGAATACCGGGGCCCATGGCCAAAAAGGCAGCGGCAAAGAGCGCCAGCCAGCGGCTCCGCAGCGGCGAAGCGCGGATGGCGAGATACACCAGCGCCACTGTCGCCAGATGTGAGGCCAGCCCCAGCCAGTGCACCGCGCCTTCCAGCGAGAGGCCAAGGCGATGTAGCGCGGCGAGGACGATCATGAAGAGGAAATCGGTGGCGCCATCCACCGGCGCCTCGCCGATATTCCAGACGATGCCGTGGCCCTCTGCCAGGTGCTGGGCGTAACGCATCAAGATAGCGGCATCTTCCACGGGATGAAGCGTGAAATCCACCTGACTGAGGGCGTACAGGAGGGCGAAAAGCCACAGCCCGCCCAGCCAGAGGAGCTCCGCATGATTGCCTCTGCGCCACAAGTGCGTATGTGTCATAACGGCTCACACCATCCACAGGTCATCCCGGTCTCTCGGAGGAGGCAGAATGCGCCACAATGTGTGCACCGCAAGAACCGCAGCGGCGTACACAATCAGTCTATGCGCTGGGGCAGCTCGCTCTAGCTAGATCATAGACAAGATGCCGGCGCTGTCAACCAGAGCCGAGCCGCTTGGGCACAAAGGGACGCACTCGTCGCTTTGCACTTTTCCCTTGATGCGGGTATACTACATGTTATTGCTCGCACGTTTTCCACGCGCCAAGGGGTGATCTCATGAAGGCTATGATGCTTTGGGAACCGGAACGGATGGAGATGGTGGATCTGGAGCTGCGCCCGCTGCGACGCGGCGAGGTTCTCCTGAAAGTAGAGGCGTGCTCGATCTGCGGCTCGGATCTGGAAGGGTATCACGGCTGGCATCCCAAGATGACCTACCCGCGCGTGATGGGCCACGAGGCAGCCAGCACCGTCGTGGAGGTAGGGCCGGGCGTTGTGGATCTCTCTGTTGGCGACCGGGTTGCGGGCGGCGAGGCGCTGCCGTGTGGCAAGTGCGCACGCTGTCGTGAGGGCCACACCGACGAATGCCTCACGCCGCTGGGCCCCGGTTTTACCGCGCATGGCGCGTATGCCGAGTACTTTATCGGCATGGCCAAGCGATGCACACGCATTCCCGATGGCATCAGCTTCGCCGAGGCGGCTGTGGCACAACCCGCCGCCATAGCGCGCCACGCCGTCGTCACGCGCGCCGCTATCCAGCCGGGCGAGCTGGTGTTGATTCAAGGGTGTGGTCCCATCGGCCTCTCCGCCATGATGCTGGCCAAGCTGCAGGGAGCGCGGGTCATCAGCACCGACATCGTGGATTACCGCTGCGGGATGGCGCGGGCGCTGGGCGCAGATCACGTCTATAACGCGCACCGCGACAATGTCTATGACGAGATCATGTCGCTGACGTTGGGCAAGGGCGTGGACAAGGTGATCGAGGTGGTGGGCGGCGCGCAGGACGAGACGCTGCCGCAGGCGGTGCAATGCGTCAAACGTGGCGGGCTGGTGGCGGTCGTCGGCTCCTTTGCGGAAAACCGCGCCACGCTGCCGGTAGTGGATTTCAAGTTCAACGAAAAGACGGTGCTTGGCTCCCAATCCATGCCAGAAGGTTACGGCCCGATCTTTGATCTAGTGTTGGCGGGCAAGCTGGACCTGATGCGTCTGGTCAGCCACCGCCTCCCGCTGGAAATGGCGGAGCATGGCCTCAAGCTGATGGACGCCAAGGCGGAGAATGTGATGAAGGTCGTCATCGAGCCGTGGCGCGAGGAGTCGCACCGGCTGTAGTGCCTGCCAGCGCACAGTGAGCGTCCTCCGAGACGGGGTCTGACCGGCATCGAGACGCAGTGCGCCAAGACAAAAAGAAAGATGCAGCAAGTAGAAGAGACTCTGCGTGCACTCTACAACTGGGGAAGACGCGGCAGGCTGCTCTTGTTCTCAGTTGCCTCAATCGTGTGTTGCTGTTGCTGCCTCAGCATCTTGGTGTTTGTGACGAACATCCGGGCGACGCCGACCGCAACTCGGAAAAGCACGCTAATCATCTCCGCAACGCCCGTTGTCCGCGCTACCGAGAGCGGGTCTGTCGCATCACCCGTTGCGGCGACCGGTACGTGGACGCCTACGGCCACGAACACGTTTGTTCATGTATTCACGAATACACCGGTGCCCTCGGCGACCCAGACCTCTCTTCGCGAGCCAACAATACCTAAGGCGACACCTACACAGATATCGTTCGCTGTGCCCATAGATACCCCTACGCCTGTCGCACCTGGCACCCTCCTTCCCACGATGGAACCACCAGCCACTCACCATGCTAGTGCTACAGTAACTGCAACGCCATCCGCTCCCGGTGTGCTTGCCAGAGTAGTCAGCGTGGTGGATGGAGACACCATCAAGGTAGAGATAGATGGAGTGGTGTACACCGTTCGCTATATTGGTATCGACACTCCGGAGACGGTGCATCCCTCGCTGCCTGTTGAACCGCTCGGGAAAGAGGCCGCGGCCAAGAATGCCGAGCTGGTTGCAGACAAGATGGTGATGCTGGAGAAGGATATCAGCGAGACTGATCAATATGGGCGCTTGCTTCGCTATGTTTGGGTAGGGGAGGTGCTCGTCAATGCGGAGCTTGTTCGGTTGGGGTATGCCCAGGTGGTAACCTTCCCACCAGATGTGCGTTACCAGGATCTCCTTCTTAGTTTGCAGCGGGAAGCGCGTGCTGAGGAGCGCGGCTTGTGGGGACTGCCCCCCGCCCCCACAGCAACCGATACACTAGTAGCATCTATAGAGCCGACTATCCTCCCAGCTGCAACGCTTGTCACGGCCACTTCCGGCCGGATCCGTGTAGCGCCCGACTGTAGCAAGTTCGACGCGGCAGGCAATGACCACCAGAATCTCAACGACGAATACGTTTGCTTGCGGAACGAGGATAGCGTGCCCATCAATCTGCACCGCTGGAAAATCAGAGACATCGCCAATCATGTCTATATATTCCCCCAGTTCGTCCTTCTACCCGGCACTACCGTCACGCTTCACACCGGCAGAGGCGAGAACACCTCACACGATCTGTACTGGGGGCGCACCCAAGCAGTCTGGAACAATGACGGAGACACGGTCTGGCTCTATGACTCAGCCGGGAACCTTATTCACGAATACAGTTACTGATCCAAGGACTCCCCTGACAATAGGCCTAACCACTAGAGGAAGCGCAACGGTCTAAGCTATCAAGCTGGAAACTATCAGACCGTGCTTCCTTCGCCGCACAGCTTTTGCCGCCCAGAGCGAAGGGGCTATAATATTGCAGGGATGGCAGTAGACGCAGCCTTAAGCGTATCTCTGGCGCAAAGACGGGCGAGATTGAGTCGTTGACCGCCTGCGCGCCGCGAGATGCGCTTTTTCTTTATCAGACAGAGCACCAGGAGAGAGATGAGATGACGGCGATCGAGATCTATGACACCACGCTGCGGGATGGCGCCCAGCGAGAGGGGATCACCTTTTCACTCGAAGACAAGCTCAAGATCACAGCCAGATTAGACGAGTTCGGCGTGCATTATATCGAGGGCGGCTGGCCCGGCTCCAATCCGAAGGACGCTGCCTACTTTGCACGGGTCCGCGATCTCCCTTTGCGGCACTCTCACGTCGTTGCCTTCGGCATGACCTGCCGTGCCGGGTCCGACCCCGCCGAAGACGCCAACGTGCAGGCGATGGTTGAGGCGCAGACGTCGGTGGTCGCCGTGGTGGGCAAGAGCTGGATGCGCCACGTGCGCGAGGTATTGCACACCACGCCAGAGGAGAACCTGCGCATGATCCGCGAGACGGTACGTTACCTGGTGGCGCAGGGGCGCGAGGTGTTTTTCGACGCGGAGCACTTTTTCGATGGCTACCGCGCCGACGCCCCATACGCGCTGGCCACGCTGCGCGCGGCGCTGGAGGGCGGAGCCAGCCGGCTAGTGCTGTGCGACACCAATGGCGGCCGCCTGCCGTGGGAGGTGGAGGAGATCGTGTGCGCGGTGCGGGCGGCGGTGCCGGATGGCGTAAGGTTGGGCATACATGCGCACGACGACGACGGCCTTGCGGTGGCCAACACGCTCTCTGCGGTGCGCGCGGGCTGCGTGCAGGTGCAAGGCACCATCAACGGCTATGGCGAGCGATGCGGCAACGCCAACCTCTGCACCATCATCCCCAACCTCATCCTCAAGATGGGCCTGTCCGGCATCAGCGGCGAGTCGCTGGCGCGCCTTACGGAGCTATCGCGCTATGTCGCCGAGGTGGCGAACCTGGCGCATGACAGCCACATGCCGTATGTCGGCGAGAGCGCCTTTGCCCACAAAGGAGGACTGCATGCTGCAGCCACCCGCCGCGACGCCGACGCCTACCAGCACATCAACCCGGCGCTGGTTGGCAACCGCACGCGCACCATCATCTCAGACATGTCGGGGCGGGGCAATGTGTTGAGCAAAGCAGAGGAGCTCCACCTGCCCCTGGCGGGTGACGCTGCAACCCGCGTGCTGGATCAGATCAAGGAGCTGGAGAACCAGGGCTTTTCCTTCGAGGGGGCCGAGGCGTCGGTGGAGATGATGCTGCGCCGCGCCCAGCCGGGCTATATGCCCCCGTTCGAGCTGATTGACTTTATGGTGGTCGTCGAGCACCGGCGCGGACGTGGCCTGCTATCGGAGGCGTCCGTCAAGGTGCTGGTGAACGGCGAGGTGGTCCACACCGCTGCCGAGGGCAACGGCCCCGTGAACGCGCTGGACCTGGCGCTGCGCAAGGCACTGCTGCCGGTCTATCCAGAGATCGCCGACATCCAGTTGACCGACTATAAGGTGCGCATCCTCAACAGTGAGGGCGGCACATCGGCCCAGGTGCGCGTGCTGATAGATTCGGAGAACGGGCAACAGCACTGGTCCACCGTCGGCGCCAGTACCAACATCATTGAGGCAAGCTGGCGCGCGCTGGTGGATAGCATCGAGTTCGGCATCACCTCGGCCTGAGGCAGCGGACGGGCGCGCCCGCATGCCTACAGCGTCGCGAGGATATCAAGCACAAAGGGCCGAGTGCGGCGCACATTGGCGTCAATCTCCTCCACCGTCTTGCCGCCGACCGTCTCCAGGTAAAGGGGCCCGGCAAAGTCGCCGCTCACCAGCCCACCTAGCACGGCGCGGAAATCCACCCACCCCTCTCCCGGCGTGATCATCACATCCGGCGTATCGTCGCGGACAATGCAGTCCTTGATAATCGCCGTCGTGACCAACGGCGCCACCCTGGCCGCGTCCGGTTCGGGGCGACGCTCCCCTTCGGTGTAGTAGATGATGTTGCCCGGGTCGTACGAGATGCCGAAGGCTGGGTGGTCCACCTCGTGGCAGATGCGGATCAGGTCGTCCACCGTCAGCGTCACGCCGCCGTGCGGCTTCATGCTGATGCCGATCCCTGCCCGCGCCGCATCCGGCGACACGGTTCGTAACAACGTGATATAGTCGTCATACTGCTCAGGCTGGCCGATCCCCAGCTCCAGCAGCCACCGCGCACCCAACGCCGCCGCGTTGGCGATCAGCCGCCGATAGTCGGCGATAGCCGCATCCAGACCGAGGTCCAGATTCGTCCGCGCCAACAGCATGGACGGATGCAGCCCCGCGTCCTGCACCGTCTGGCGCACGGCGCGCACTTGTTCCGAGGTGCTATCGCCGCGCACTGGCACCCGACCCTGGCTGGCAAAGAGCGCCACGTCGCGGTAGCCCGCCGCGGCGATGCGCTGGCATGCCTCCGCCAAGGGCAAGCTGGCAAAAGGGCGTGTCGCGCAACCGAGCGTGAGATGGACCATGCGATTCCTCCATTTAGTGCGGCGAGAGGCGCTTATCACGCGCCTTCCGCTTGAGCCGCTTATGCCCTCATTTTAGCCGCTGCTGGCGAAAAGCCAAACGGGACGGAGCAACCAACTGGCAGCAGCTGTCATAGCCATCCCCTGATCGCTGACGGCTGGTCGCTTTCTCCCGTTTGAGCCTTGCGGCGAGTGGTGCTAGAATACACCCCAAGCCACACCCCGAAAGGAGCGTTTTGGCCGCAGACAATCCACAGGCGCGCCGCTGGCCCTGGTGGTGGGCGTTCGCGCTGCTTTTCGCTGTGCAGTTCCTCTCCGGGGCCGTGATGCAGCCGCAACGCTCCCTCTTTCCCGTGTACGGGCAGACCGAGATGGCCTACTCGGCCTTTCTCATCGCCATGCTCTCCTCGCTGCGCCAGGGACTGGGCATCCTCGCTGCGCCGGTGGGCGGCGCGCTGGCGGATACCTTTGGCGACCGGTGGACGCTGATCCTGGGCGTCACCGAGCTGATCGCCGGGGCGATGGTATTCCTCACCCACTCGTCGGCGCTGGTCATCCTCTTCTGGACCTACTCTGGCTTTGCGGCAGGTGTGCGCACTATCGGCAGCCAGGGATATCTCATCACGGCGGTGCGTTCCGAGCTGCTCGGCTCCTTTTCCGGGCTGTATAACCTGAGCATGACGCTGGGCGGGGCGCTGGCGAGCGCCGGCGCCGGCCCGCTGGTGGATGCGCGCGGCTTTGCCGCCTTTGGCCGGGCGCTGCTGGGCATGGCCGCTGTGGCGCTGGCGGCTTCCTGGGCGCTGCCGCGCACTGGCCAGCGCACCCGGGCCAAGAGCAACTGGCGTGCTACCCTCTTTAGTTACGGCGACCTCATCCGGCAGCCGCTGGTCCTGATCATCGCCCTCTTACGCTTCCTGCCCACCTGTTACTGGGGTGTGGCGTTGGTATTCATCCCCCTATGGCTCTATGACTTGAGCCACAGCGCCACGGTAGTGGCGCTCTACGGCACGGTGAGTATGGTGGTGGCTTCCGCGGCGCAATGGGGCATCGGCTATCTGGCGGATCGCGCCGGGCGGCGCGTGCCAACCATAGCCGCCGCCCTCGGGATCGTGATCTCCGCTGCGGGGCTGGCGTCGCTGGACCTGTGGGGTGCGTCGGTGGCCGCCATCTATGTGCTGGGCACACTTGGCGCGGCGGCGGCATGGTCGCTCTCGGTGCTGATGCCATGCCTCGTGGCCGAGGTGGCAGCGGCGGAGGAGCGAGGGCGCGTGCTGGGCTGGCTGCACCTGCTCTGGAATGCGGCGATGCTCGTTGGCTCGCTGCTGGGCGGCGCCCTCTTTGCGCTCTCGGCGGGCGCGCCGTTCCTCGCTACCGCACTGCTCAACGTGGCGACGGTGGCGCTGGCCACGCTCTTCTTCCGGCGTCCGGCGCGCCCGCTGACGTGCTAGGGTCGCATCACCATGAAGGCAAAGACGATCACATCCAGCGGGAATTGGATCAACCACGCCCAGAGAAAGCCCCTCGTCTCCACCATGCTCTTGGCCAGCAGCCACCCCAGAAAGCCGGTCAGCGCCACACCCACCAGTCCCGGCGGCATCCCGTAAAAGTGATTGATGCCGAAGAACGCCGCCAGCAGCAACAGGGAGTGCTCCTTGCCGATCACTGGCAGCAACTGAGAGAGCAGCGCGGCGCGAAAGGCGAAATTCTCATTGAACGCGTTCAGCGCGGCAAAGAGGAGCACGGCGAGGAGCAGCGGCAGCAGCGTGCCCACATCGGCCAGCGTCGGGCGGTACGTAAAGAAAGAGACCACAAGATAGACGATGGCCAGCACGATGGCGAACTCACGCCCCACACGCGTCCAGCGTTGCTCCGGCTTGATGTCCAGCCAACGCACCGGCTCCGCTGGCGCAGCCAGGTCGCCCTTGAGGAGGAAATAGTCGGGGCGCTTCTTGCCCAGGATGAGCAGCACGGCCCACGCGAGGGCGGTTGCCAGGAGCCGCAAGAGCTGCGTCCCCAGGCTGCTGCGGAACCACGAGGCAGCAGTGCCGCCGAACCATCCCTGCCAGACGGTACTGCGCGCGATGACGGGCCGCAGCAACTCGTCCGCTACGAGGATGGCCAGCAGGACGAGCCAGTAACCGCGCAAGGGGGCGAGCGCCTTCCAGAAGAGCGACAGGAGCACCAGGAGCGCGAGGCTGCCGAGGCGCAGCCAGAGCACGTCGGGCGCATCCCCCCAGAATAGCTCTTGCCAGATGATGGCGGGCAGCAGGCTGGCAAAGAGCGTGCCGATCCAAGCAACGACAAGGACGGTGGGGCGTTCCGCAGCGGGGGTCCGGTCCGTGGGTGCAGACATAGCGGCTATCCTCCTTTGCGCCAGGGTCATCTGGCAACTCCACAGCACATGACACTATAGCACACACTCTTTACGTGCTGGCGAGGGGACGGTTGCGCCGCTGTGCGCCTATCCCTCCAGGTATCGTCGTCGGGTTGCGATGAGCAGCGCCAACAACACCAGGTTGAGGATAAGCACGATCAAGTCCCAGAAGCCGAATTGGTCAGTGATCGTGAGGATGAGAGTAACGATCACGGTCGCGATAGCGAAGTAGTAGGAGCGACGCCGCTGCCGCGTGCCGAGCCTCCAGGCGATCCAGACAAGCGCGCCGGCATAGAGGATCATCATAGCCGCGATGACCCATGCACCACAACCAACGTCAGGCCGGTCGTGCAGCGTGAGTGCAGCCAGCGCCGCCCAGACCAGCGCGCTCACAAGGAAGAGCGCCCGCGCCGCCAGCACAGCGATGTGCATTCGCAGACGAACCGGATCAGTCATCCCACACCTCGGCCTGGCAACTCAGTCCTGACATCATCACCATCCGGTCACCTCATCCACCGACTTACCGACGGGGGCCAGGATGCTCACCAGGATAGCCGGTGTCGTGGCCAGCAGCCCTGTATCGCTCGATCGCCTCGCGCATGGTGCACACCATCTCGGCGCGCTTGTCCTCGCGCACGCCGAAAGCGCCATGGCTGGCGGTTCTTGCCAGAGAGTGCCTGCGTGTAGGATAGCGCGCAGGTCCGCGAAGATGTTCAAAGGCTTTTCTCCTATGTGGCATCTGCCGCACGATAGTGAGGCGCGCCCGTCCGCTACCACGGCGTCGGCCCGTACCGACCAAAGTTCTGCGTTACCAACACGAGGTCGTTCAGATTGACGCAGCCATCGGCAGTGATATCCACATACGGATCCGGCGGTGGGCAGAGGCCGAAATTGCTGGAGATGACGATCAGGTCCTGCACATTGATCACGCCGTCGTTATTCACGTCGCCGCCCACCAGCGTCACAGGCGGCAGCGTGATCGTGTTGCCGGGGAGAATTTGCACTCCCTGCCGTTCCGCCACGAGATAGCCGGGCGCATAGGCGCGCAGCGGATAGGTGCCCGGCGGCACATTCGAGATGGCATAGCTGCCATCGGGTTCGGTAACAGCGATAGGGAGACCGTTGAGCTGCACGATGACGCCACCCCACTGCGCGCGCCGCTCCAGGCGCACCTCACCCACGATGTCGGGTCGCGGGCGCACCGGGCGGATGTCGCTATCGCCGCGTGGCTCGATGGTGTAACGTCCACCATCATAACAGAGGACGCCATGTACCGCAACCAGCTCGGTGCCAAGTTGCGGCTGGTAACCGTAGCCCGCGCGATTCCCTACCGTCGTCGGCACGCCGGATGAATCCACCACATCCCAGCGCGCCGCGCCCTCCGCCACGCCAGCGATAGTTACCCGTCCTGTGCTGACGAGCACGCCCTCATATGCCTCGGCGTTCGGCGAGCCAGGGGCAAGGTCGGAGGTGCGGAGAAGGACCGGCTGCGGCAGCAAACCGCCCGACTGGATCACTACCAGGTCGCTGACTTCGGTGAGCGCGGTCATCCCATCCAGCTCGGCCACCCTGGCGCTCAGCACGACAAAGCTGCCGGGCACGGGGTGGCGCGCGGCATCCGCGACCCAGATGCCGGTCCAGGGGGCGCTCAACGGCTCTTGGAGCGTGAAGCCATCGGGATAAAGCGCGGTAACGAGGCCGCCGGTGGTGATCACCTGGCCGGCGTAGGCCGATTCGCCCGTAGGTGAAGTGGTAAACTGAATCTCATGAATGGCGACTTCGTTCACGGCGTGTGCTGGGGGCATCAACAGCACAAACAGCAGTAGACCGACAAACAGGGTGGCGAGACGGCGTCTCATCGGCTTCCTCCGAAAGAGGTTCCCCCCAGCGATGTGATATGCGGGCAGATGGCCTCATTGTAACATCAGGTGTCGGCAATGTCAACCGACGAGTTAGCCAGGTCAGGGCCACCGTATGAGGGCAAGTTAGCAGCATGGAGTGGGACTGAATAACCATCCGCTCGCTCGGCTGCAGGATGGTCTCGCAAACGCCCCATGTTCCAGAAGATGCATCAAGGGGCAGGCAGTACTCAGTGTCGGCGTACGTTGACAATGTCGGCAGATGCGATAGAATACAGTCAGGCGATCACCACGCCGCCCGCCTCAGTGCCAGGGCGGCCAAGGAGTTACAAGAAGGAGGTCCGCCATGGTCAAGCCCTTGAGGATCATCCTGCTGGTCGCGCTGCTCTCGCTCGACGCTGCCGGCACGGCGCTGGCCGCGCCACCCATCCCGCCCGCACCAGCACCCCCACCCGCCAC
Source organism: Chloroflexota bacterium (assembly GCA_019873665.1). Classification (GTDB taxonomy): domain Bacteria; phylum Chloroflexota; class Anaerolineae; order JAAYEA01; family JAAYEA01; genus JAIOAV01. The sequence goes on along the minus strand of JAIOAV010000026.1, from coordinate 13,244 downwards.
TCCCGTCTGGCACTGCGTGCGCTATGGCGAGACGTTGAGCGGCATCGCCGGCCGCTACGGAACCACCGTCAACGCCATCGCCACAGCCAACGGGATCGCCAACCCGAATCGCATCTATGCCGGGCGATGCCTGCTGATCCCACGCGGGGTCGCGCCTGCCCCGCTGTGCGTGCATGTCGTGCAGCCGGGCGAGACGCTCTGGCGGATCGCGGCGCGCTACGGCACGACCATCTACCGCCTCGTCGCGCTGAACGGCATCGCCAATCCCAACCTCATCTACAGCGGACAGCGGTTGCTGGTGCCGGATCCATAGCGAGCGGAAGCCCGGACGCATGAAACGCACCTTTCGCTCCCGCCGGCAGGTCGTCGTCATCAGCATAGACGGCACGCCCTACTCGCTGTTGCAACGCCTGATGGCCGCGGGACACATGCCGCACTTCAGCCAGCTCGTGCGCGAGGGGGATTTCCACGAGCTGCGCTCCGTCTATCCCGCCATCTCGTCCGTCGCCTGGTCGTCGTTCATGACCGGGCAGAACCCGGCCAAGCACGGCATCTTTGGCTTTGTGGATCGCCAGCCCGGCACGCTCAAGACCTTCGTTCTCACCGCGCGACACATGCAGAGCCGCACGCTATGGGAGGTCTTGAGCGCCGCCGGCAAGCGGGTGCTGGTGATGAACGTGCCGGTAACATACCCGCCGCGCCCCGTCAATGGCATCCTCGTGGGCGACTTTTTGTCGCCCGACCTGCAAAAGGCGGCGTATCCGCCGAGCATCGCGCCGGAGCTGGAGCATCTCGGCTATATCATTGACGTGGACGCCTGGGAAGGGCGGCAGAACAAGGCCAAGCTGCTGATGGATGTGACGAACGCGTTGGTGGCACGCGAACGCGCGCTCTTTCACTTCATGGCGCAAGAGACATGGGATTATGTTCACTGCCATGTCATGGAGACGGATCGGCTGCATCACTTTCTCTGGGAAGAGATGGAGCTGGGCGATCCGCGCTATGCGCCTGGCTTTTTCGCCTTCTATCAGCAGGTGGATGCGTTTCTGGGGCGAGTGCGGGAGCGACTGGCGCCGCAGACGACGCTGATCGTGCTCTCCGATCACGGTTTTTGCCGCCTGCGACAAGAGGTTTATGTCAACACATGGCTGCGGCAGCACGGCTGGTTGCGCTTTGCCAAAGAGCCGCCCAAGGTACTGGAGGATATGGATCCCGCCAGTGTGGCCTACGCGCTGGACCCGGGGCGCATCTACCTGAACCTGCGCGGCAGGGAGCCACATGGCACCGTGTCGCCGGGAGATGAGTACGAGCGGCGGCGCGACGAGATCATCGCGGCGGCGCTGGCGTTGACCGATCCTGACAGCGGCGCGCCCATCATTGCCCGCGCCATGCGCCGCGAGGAGGTGTATCACGGCCCGCTGCTGGAGCGCGCGGCCGATATCATCTTGCACCCGCACAACGGCTATGATCTCAAGGGCGCGCTCTACAAAGAGACGTTGACCTTCAAAGGGAGTGAGCTGGTGGGGATGCACACCTACGAGGACGCCTCGCTCTACATTCGCGGGCGCAAGATCACAGCGGAGCACCCCTGGGTGGCTGACCTGATGCCAACGGTTCTGCGGCTGCTAGATGTGCCGCTGCCGCCGGACCTGGACGGAACGCCGCTGGTCAGATAGTAGCACCAGCGAAGCGACCGAAGCCATCGCTCTCATGTCATTGCGAGGGAGCAGAGCGACCGAAGCAATCCCCAATCAGCCATCGAGGGAGATTGGCTCGGGCTTCTCTCGCAATGACACCGGCGCTGTGGTTGCGAGTCGCGCACCACTGACTCAAGCGCGACTGAATAGACACTGTTATCTCAGCCGGGGACTCCCGGCCTCATCGGTCCCTATGCCGCCCCTACTGGATGCGCGATCTCAGATACGCCTCGATGAACGGATCCAGCGCGCCATCCAGCACAGCGGTAGTGTTGCCGGTTTCGTAGCCGGTGCGCAGGTCTTTGACCATGTTGTACGGATGTAGCACGTATGACCGGATCTGGTTGCCCCAGGCCGCGTCCACATGCTCCCCCTTCAGCCGCGCGTGTTCCTCCTCTTTCTTGGCCTGCTCCAGCTCGTAGAGCCGCCCGCGCAGGATCTTCATCGCCACCTCGCGGTTCTGCGTCTGCGAGCGCTCGTTCTGGCAGGTTACGACGATGCCGGTCGGCTCGTGGATCAGCCGCACGGCAGTCGAGTTCTTCTGCACGTTCTGCCCGCCGGCGCCGGAGGAACGGTACACTTCTATGCGGATATCTTCCGGCTTGATGTTGACCTCAACGTCGTTCCCCAGGTCGGGCCACACCTCAACCAGTGCAAAGGAGGTGTGACGACGGTGAGCGGCGTCAAAGGGAGAGATGCGCACCAGGCGGTGCACGCCGCGCTCCGACCGCAGGTTACCGTAGGCATAGGGCCCCTGGATGCTGACGGCGACGCGCTTGATGCCTGCTTCTTCGCCCAGCAGGCTATCCACGATATCGACCTTGAAGCCACGCTGCTCTGCCCAACGCAAGTACATGCGGAGCAGCATGGCTGCCCAATCTTGCGCTTCGGTGCCGCCCGCGCCGGCGTGAATGGCTAGGATGGCGTCTGAGCGGTCGTGCGGTTCAGAGAATAGGTGCTGGAACTCGGCCTGCTCTAGCTCCGCCATCAGCGCCCCGATCTCCCGCTCCAGCTCGGCGAGCACCGCCGCATCCGGCTCATCCGCCATCAGCGCCAAAAGCTCGCGCGCGTCGGCGCTGCGGCGCGTTAGCTCACGCCAGAACTCGACCACCTCGCGCAGCTCGGATAGCTCCTGCATCGCCTTCTGCGCCATGTCCGGGTCATCCCAGAAGGACGGCTCGGCAGCCTGTGCCTCCAGGTCGGCGATGCGCTGCTCTTGGCCCGCGACGTCAAAGACGCTCCTTGATGTGGTTGATGCGCTCCCACACCTCCGCGAGCCGCGACTGTAAGGCCTCGATATGTTGTACGTCTTCCATGGCTGGAATACCTTTCTCCTGCTCTGATAGAATCACGGCACGGCAATGGCCGCGCCAGCGGTCAACGACTGCTGATCATGCGGTGCCGGTGGCGAATAGCCCCTCCACAAAGGCATCCGGCTCAAAGGGCGCAAAATCCTCCAGCGTCTCACCGGTGCCCACGAACTTGACCGGCACGCCCAAATCGTGAGCGATGGCAAAAACCATACCCCCCTTGGCGGTGCCGTCCAGCTTGGCGAGAATCACGCCAGTGATCTGCACCGCCTCCTGGAACACCTTGGCCTGCGAGAGCGCGTTCTGTCCGGTGGTGGCATCCAGCACCAAGAGCGTCTCGTGTGGAGCGCGGTGCACCTGCTTGTGCGCCACGCCGTGCAGCTTCTTCAGCTCTTGCATCAGGTTGAACTTGGTCTGAAGACGGCCCGCCGTATCGGCGATAAGCACATTGAAGCCTCGCGCGGTGGCAGCACGGATGGCATCATACACCACCGCGCCTGGATCCGCCCCGGGCTGATGCGAGATCATGTCCACGCCAACGCGGTCCGCCCAGATTTTGAGCTGGTCAATCGCCGCAGCGCGAAAGGTGTCGGCGCCCGCCAGCATGACCTTGTCGCCGCGCGCCTTGTGATAGGCCGCCAGTTTAGCGATACTGGTCGTCTTGCCGGAGCCGTTCACGCCCACCACCAGCACGACATGCAGCAGGCGCTCCCCTGCCAGGTATGGCCGGGCAGAGGCGCGGAGGATCTCCCGCAGCCGCTCCTTCAGCAGGTCATACACCTCCTCGGAGCGCCGCAGGCGGCGGCGGTCGGTCTCCGCCCGCAACCACTCGACCACCGAGACAGTCGTTGCCACGCCCACATCGGCCTGGATCAGCAGCTCCTCAAGTTCCTCCCAGAGGTGCTCGTCTATGCTGCGCGCACCGAACAGGCTGGCGATCCGCCCAAAAAACGATGTCCGCGTGCGGGTCAAGCTCTCCTCGATCTTCTTGCCTCTGCCAAACACGCCCCGATTCCCTCCCCTGCGTCGCCGCGTCAGGCCGCGATAATCCAGATACACATTATATGCCGGATCACGCGTTCCGCCAAACGCCCGCCATCCTTTGACACCCCCCGCGAATGGTGTTATCATCTCCCCGCAGATAGCTAGCGTTGCGCGCCGCGACGGCGCATCAGACTCCAATGAGGAGGTTGCTATGAAACTCGGTTTTCTCACCGCCTGCTTTCGCGACATGCCGCTGGAGGAGATCGTGCCCTGGGCGGAAGACCATGGCTTCAAGGCGCTAGAGGTCGGCGTCTGGCCACCGGATAACACCCGCGACTACTCTGCCGTAACATTGGATGTCGCCAACCTGACGCCTGCCCGCGCCGATGAGGTGAATCTCCTCTTTGCGCGATACGGCATGTCCATCTCTTGCCTCACCTATTGCGATAATAACCTAGACCCCGACCTGGCGACGCGCGAGGGGAGACTGGCGCACCTGCGCAAGGTGATTGACGCCGCGGCGCTGCTCGGCGTGCACAACGTCAGCACCTTTATCGGGCGCAACCCGCAGCTCAACCTGGCGGACAACCTGCGCGAGGCACAGCGCGTTTTCGCGCCCATCCTCGACGACGCTGCCAAGAAGGGCGTGCGCATCGGCATCGAGAACTGCCCGATGCCCGGGTGGCAGGTAGAGGGCCTGGTGGGCAACGTGGCCTATTCTCCAGCGCTCTGGGACGAGCTCTTTATGCTGCTGCCGCACGACAATTTTGGCCTCAACTATGACCCATCGCACCTGCTCTGGCTGGGTGTGGACTATATTGACGCCGCGCGGCAGTATGTGGACCGCATCTTTCACGTGCACGCCAAAGACACCGAAGTGCTGGACGGAGACCTGGCATATCGCGGGATCGGCACGCTCACCGGCTGGTGGCGCTATCGCATGCCCGGCTGGGGCGAGATTGACTGGCGTGCCCTCATCTCGACCCTAATCGAGGCAGGCTACGACGACGTACTTAGCATCGAGCACGAAGATCCCATCTGGGAAGGCTCCATAGAAAAGGTCAAGGGCGGCCTGATCCTCGGCCAGCGCTACCTGAGTCAGTTCCTGTTGTAAGGCAAACAAGACGCCAGGGTCCAGAAAGACCCTGGGCTTTGTGTTGTCTCGCCACCGATCAAGCGCTGCAGGAGGAAGATCATGACCGAGACGATCAGCGTTGCATTCATCGGCTATAAATTCATGGGCCGGGCGCATTCCAACGCGTGGCGGCAGGCGGCGGCCTTCTTTGATGTGCCATACCGCCCGGTGCTCAAGGTGTTATGTGGCCGCGATGTGCAGGCGGCACGGCAAGTGGCGGATGATTTCGGCTGGGAAGAGGTGTGTGGAAGCTGGGAAGAAGCAGTGACGCGGCCCGATATAGACATCGTAGATATCTGTTCGCCCGGCAACACGCACCGCGATATTGCCATCGCCGCGGCGCAGGCGGGCAAGCACGTGCTGTGCGAAAAGCCGCTCGCCAACACGCTGGCCGACGCCAAGGCAATGTGGTACGCCGCGGCGGAAGCGAACGTGATCAGCATGGTGAACTTTAACTACCGCCGCACGCCGGCAGTGGCGTTGGCCAAGCAGATGATCGCCAACGGCCAGATCGGGGAGATTCGCCATTGGCGCGGCACGTACTTGCAGGATTGGATCGTGGATCCCGAGTTCCCGCTGGTGTGGCGCTTGCAGCAGGGGATCGCCGGATCGGGCGCGCTGGGCGATATTGGCGCGCATTCCATTGACCTGGCGCGGTATCTGGTGGGTGAGATCGCCGCCGTGTCCGCTCTGACGCGCACCTTTGTCAAGGAACGCCCGTTGCCCACGGCCATGACCGGCCTCAGCGCCACCGGCGGGCAGGCGCGGGGACCGGTTACGGTGGATGACGCAGCGCTCTGGCTGGCCACCTTTGACAACGGGGCGATCGGCACCTTTGAGGCGACACGCATGGCCACCGGACGGCGGAACTACAATCGGTTCGAGATCAACGGCAGCCGCGGCAGCATCGCCTTTAACTTTGAGCGGATGAACGAACTGGAGTACTTTTCGCTGGATGATCCGCCGGGGCAGCAGGGGTGGCGCACCATCTTGGCGACCGACCCGTTGCATCCATACGTGTCGGCGTGGTGGCCAGCGGGCCACGGCCTCGGCTACGAGCATACCTTCACACACGCAGTAGTGGATTTCCTCAAGGGGATTGCCGCGGCGCGCAGCCCGCAGCCCGATTTTGCCGACGGCACGCAGACGCAAGCGGTGCTGGAGGCGATATTGCGCTCTGCCCAATCCGGCGTGTGGGTGTCGGTGGAGCGAGTGGGATAGCGACGCAGATGTCAACGATGGGACACCCGGATGTGACACACGACGAGGTGTGGGCGTCTCGATCAGTGGAGCACAGGGAATGGCGGTAGCGGAACTGGCGCGTTACTCCAAACGCATAACCAGCGGCACCAGTGGCAAGGTATTGGCACTGGCGCTCCCCTCGGTAGGCGAGCAAGTGCTGAGCATGCTAGTGGGCATGGTGAACACTTATATGGTCGGGCATCTCGGCTCCACTCCGCTGGCGGCGGTGGGGCTGGGAGACCAAATCGTGATGTTGATCAGCGCCTTCTTCCTTGCCGTGTCCACCGGCAGCACCGCGCTGGTGGCGCGCTACGTTGGCGCCGGCGATCAAGAGCAGGCGTCACGCGTGATGCGGCAGTCGGTCTTTTTGGGCGCGGCGATCGGGCTAGTGGGGACGCTCGCCGTCACGCCGCTGGCGCGGCAGATCATGATATGGCTTGGCGCAGCGGAGGATGTCATCCCGCTGGGCGCGACCTATCTGGGTATCGCCTCGCTCTCGTACACACTGATGGCGGTGATGTTCATTGGCAATGGCGCGCTGCGCGGCGCAGGCGACACGCGCATCCCTCTGGCCGTCATGGGGATCATCAACGTCACCAATGTCGCCATAGGCTATGTGCTATTACACGGCGTGGGCCCGTTCGCGCCCATGGGCGTGCAGGGCATCGCCATCGGCGCTACCGTCGCCCGCTCGCTGGGCGCGGTACTGGTGGTGGCGCTGCTTGTGCGCGGGCGCGCCGGCCTCGTCTTGCGGCTCAAGGGCTTTCGCCTCGACTGGGACATCATCCGCCGTGTGGCGAACATCGGCCTCCCCACCGGCCTGGAGCAGGTGTTCATGCGGCTGGGGATGGTGGCCTTTGCTACCGTGGTTGCCAGCCTCGGCACCGCCGCCTACGCGGCGCACCAGGTGAGCATGACCAGCATGTCCGTCTCCTGGATGCCCGGTTTTGGCTTTGGCGTCGCGGCGACGACGCTGGTTGGGCAGCGTCTGGGCGCCAAAGACCCCAAGGGAGCCGAGGAGGCGTGCAACACCGCGGCGCGGCTGGCGATGATTTTCCAGGGCACTATCGGCCTCCTTATGTTTTTCTTTGGCGCGCAGGTTGTGTCCATCTTTATCAATGAACCAGATGTGATCGCGCAGGGCGCGAGCTGTGTCCGCTTGCTGGGGCTGACGCAGCCCGCGTCAGCAGCGGCCGTAACGATTGGCGGCGGCCTGCGCGGCGCAGGCGACACGCGCTGGCCCATGATCATTACTACCGCCAGCATCTGGCTCATCCGCATCCCGTTGGGATGGGTCCTGGCGCTCACCGTCGGGATGGGACTGCTGGGTGTCTGGGCGGCGATGGGACTGGAGATGATCGGCCGCGCCCTCCTGTTTCGCTGGCGCTTTCGCACCGGCAAGTGGAAGACAGTGCGCGTCTAGCGCGCCACACAGCCCGCGCTTGTCCGTGGTGGGGCATCCCCCAACTCCATAGCGAGGAATCTCGGCTCCGGGCGCGTGCGCCTCATACACGGATCGTTAGCCTAACTCGTGGAGAAAGATATGCCAAGGGATGACCTCTACCAGCTTGCTCATGCGCACCGCGCCGCAATGCTCGATTTTGCGCAGCGCCTTATCCAGACGCCCAGCCTGTCGGGAGAGGAAGCGGCAGTGGCAGCGCTGGTGGCGCGCGAGATGGAGGCATTGGGCTATGACACAGTGCGCACCGATGCCGCAGGCAACGTCATCGGCACGGTGCGCGGCGCAGGCGGGCGCTCCGTCATGTTCAACGCGCATATGGATCACGTCGCGCCGGGGGATGCAGCACTGTGGCCGCACCCGCCCTACGCAGGTGTGATCGCCGACGGCTGGCTATGGGGACGAGCAGCCAGCGACGTCAAGGGCACGCTGGCGGCGCAGGTCTATGCGCTGGGCGCGCTCCGCCGCGCGGGGCTGACGCCTCCCGGCGAGCGCCTGATGACTGCGGTGGTGATGGAGGAGATCGGTGGCCTCGGCACCCAGCGGGTGCTGGAGGAGGTGCGCCCTGACTATGCCATCGTGGGCGAGGCGACAGACAACCAGCTCGCGCTGGGTCATCGCGGGCGGATGGCGCTGGTGGCGCGCGTGCAGGGTCGCTCGGTGCATGCCAGCGCGCCCTCGCGTGGCGTCAATCCCCACTTTGCCGTCGCCCGCTTTCTCCTGGCGCTGGAGCAGATGCCAATGGCCATGCAAGTACCCTTTGGCGCGTCCACCGTCGCGCCCACCCTCTGTGGCAGCGACCAGACGAGCAACAACATCATCCCCGGCGAGGTGTGGCTGCATCTGGACTGGCGCAACGTGCCGCAAGAGACGCCGGACGAGATCGTGGCGCGTCTGTCGGCGCTCCTGGAGCAGAGCCTCATCCCGGAAAGCCGCGGGAGCGTGGCACTCAATCGGCGCCGCTTGCGCACCTACACCGGACTGGGTGTCGAGTTCCCGGAGCTCTTCCCCTCCTTTGTCCTTCCCGCGGATCACCCGCTCGCCCAGAGCGCGCAGCAGGCGCTGCAATCCGTCTATGGCCGCCCGGTGGAAACGCGTATCTGGAGCTTTGCCACCGACGGCGGCCACCTGATGGCGGCAGGAGTGCCGACCATCGGCTTTGCCCCCGGGTCGGAGCGGTATTGCCACACGGTGCAGGACCGCATCGGCATGGAGGAGCTGGTGGAGGGTATGGTGGGGTACATGGCGCTGGCGCTGGCGCTGCAGTAGCACTGCAATTGGCCCGGACGGAACAACGCACGATACAGGGGCGTCCATCTGCTGTGCGCACGTCAGCGTGTCGGCGCTTGCCCAGGGAGGGCAGATGATCGTCTATGACATCGTGGACCTCGTCAAGCGATATTCGGGTCAGGCTTTTCCCGCCAACAACGGCATCACCTGCCAGATCCGCCAGGGCGAGATCTTTGGCCTGCTGGGGGAGAATGGCGCCGGCAAGACCACCCTCGTGCGACAGATGGCGAATCTGCTGCGTCCCACCTCTGGACGAATCACCCTCTACGGCCAGCCGCTGCCTGACGACCCGTTGCATGTGCCACGCCATGTCGGCTATATGCCGCAAGAAGGGGCTGCGCTCAATAGCCTGACCGTCGGCGAGGCGCTCTATTACACGGCGCACCTGCGCGGCTTGCGCCGCGCCGCCGCGCAGCAAGAGCGCGATGAGCTGCTGGAGACGTGGCAGATCGGCACACTGCGCCACCAGCCGATTATGCGCCTCTCCGGCGGACAAAAGCGTCTGGTGCAGCTCGCCGTAACCATGGCGGGCGACCCGCCGGTGCTCATCTTGGACGAGCCGACCAGCGGGCTGGACCCGCAGCGCCGCAAGCTGGTATGGGATGTGCTGCGCCGTCGGCATGCTGCGTGCGGCACGACCATCCTCTTTGTCACGCACGATGCCATCGAGGCGGAGAAGATCATCCAGCGCGTGGGCATCATGCGCGGCGGCGCGCTGGTGGCCGTGGGCCGCCCCAGCGAGCTGAAGCGGCTGGTGGACCGTAAGCTGCGGCTGGAGCTGTTCTTCCCGCCAGACACACCGCCCCACCTGCCGGGCGATCTGGTCTATCGGCAGATCGAGCCGGGCCGATGGATGGCGCTCATGGAATGGGCCGAGACGATGCGCGTGCTCAACGCGCTGGACCTGGAGCAGCTGGACGACTTTCGCCTCTACTCCGCCACATTGGAGGACCTCTACCTGCACTATGTTACCCAATCGTAAAGCCGCGCCCTTGCCCGTGCAACTGATGGACCTCTTTCTCATGGAACTGACCAACTGGCGTTGGTCATGGCGGCCGATGATCCTCACCGGCACGCTGGCGCCGCTCCTCAGCACCGCAGCGCTGGGCGTGTTCGGTCGCGCTGCCGGCGTGCGCGCCCTCACCTTCATCCTCACCGGCAACGCCGTCATATCGCTGATGTTCGGCAATCTAGACCGATTGCAGAGCCGCTTCAGCTTTATGCGGCGGACCGGCACGCTGGACTATTACGCCACGCTGCCGGTGCACAAGACGACGCTGATCGTGGCGGTGGTGGCATCGCTCGTGCTCCTTTCGCTCCCCGCCCTGCTGGCCACGGTGCTGGCGGGATCGCTACTGCTGGGGCTACCGCTGCGCCCGAACGTCAGCGTCTTCACTGTGGTGCCGCTGGCGGCGCTCTCGCTGGCGGGCATCGGCGCGCTGATCGGCGTCAGCGTGCAGCGGCCTGAGGAGGGTGGGCCACTCTCGCTGCTGGTAACAATGACCCTGAGCGCGCTGGGGCCGGTGATCGTGCCGCCGGAGCGCCTGCCAGCGGTTATGTTAACTCTCGGCTGGCTCAGCCCGGCGACCTATGCAGCTTCAGCGATGCGGCAGGCGCTGCTCGGCCCGGTCACCAGCCGGATGATCCTAGACCTGACGGCATTGGCCGCGTTCGCGGCGGGGACACTCTGGCTGGTGGGCCGCAGGATGGACTGGCGGCAGGAATAGCCGCAAGGAATGCGTCATGCGCCTGGGAATCGGCTCGTATACCTATAGCTGGGCGGTGGGCGTGGTGGGCTATCCGCCGCTGCAGCCACTGACGCCGCGCGGCCTGCTGGACAAGGCCGCGCAGTTGGGTGTGAGCGTGGTGCAGATATGCGATAACATGCCGTTGGATCGGCTGGCGCCGGACGAGTTGGAGGCGTTGGTGGCGGCAGCGCAGGCGCAACGGATCGAGCTCGAGGTAGGGACGCGCGGCATCGCGCCCGATCACCTGCGCCGCTACATCGCTCTGGCGCGGCGCTGCGGGTCGCAGATCCTGCGCGTCGTGGTGGACACGGCAGACCATCACCCCACCTCGGACGAGATGGTAGATACAGCGCGGGCGTTGCTGCCAGAGCTGGCGGACGCCAGCGTGCGCCTGGCCATCGAAAACCACGATCGCTTCACCGCGGCGACGCTGACCGGCGTCATCCGGCGGGTGGGGAGTGAGTGGGTGGGGATCTGCCTGGACACGGTCAACTCGTTCGGTGCGCTGGAGGGGCCGCAGGTCGTGGTGGAGGCGCTGGCGCCGCATACGGTGAACCTGCACATCAAGGATTTCGCCGTACACCGCGTGCCCAGCAACATGGGCTTTAGCGTCGAGGGTCGCCCCGCTGGCGAAGGCCGCCTCGATGTGCCGTGGCTGCTGCGAACGTTGCGCGACGCGGGCCGCGACCCGAATGCCATCCTTGAGCTATGGACGCCGCCGGAAGCGGACCTCGCGGCGACCATCGCGAAGGAAGACGCCTGGGCCACGGCCAGCGTCGCCCGCCTGCGGCAGTGGATTTCGGAATAGGTCGCGGGCGCGGCTACGGCTTGCCGAACTTGGCCGCCATCAGGCCGGACAGATGATCCAGAATGCGCGCGAACGGCTCCGGCATGGGCGGCGCGTCCGGGTAGCTCTGGTAGATGATGTCGCGGCGGTCTTTGCCCAGTTGCACGGAAAGCACGTGGGGATAGTTGCGCTGGCCGGAGGGCGCATACGCCGAGTCCAGCCGCATCCAGCCCAGCTCGCGCAACAGGCCAATGAGGGCCTCCACCTCGGCGCGCGAGAGCGCTGCCTCCCGCGTCCGCAGCTCCTCCTTGGTCCAGCACGGCATCTGCGCCATCCACTGGGCGCACCTGCCGCTGGTATCCTCAAAGTAGGTGTGGGTCAGGCGGACACGGTCCACGGAGATGCGCTGGAAGACTGTCTCGCTGGTATAGTAGTATTGCAGCGCAAAGGCGTTATTGGCACTATGCCAGCGCCAGGCCACCACTCCCACCACGGCGATCAACAGCAATGCCACGACAACGATCACCCACGTCCTGCGCACGGTCAAGATCGCCTCCTTCCGCCGGCCTCGAGCGGGCTCGCGCTCTATTTGGCGGGCTCTTGAGAGCTCGGCTCGCTCGGCTCCACTACCTCATAGTCGCGCTCCCACCCCTCGTGCTGCAACACGAGAACCTCGCGCACCACGCATGTCTCGTTGGCATCCAGGTCGGTGAGCGCCGTGTACTCGGAGGGCCAGCAGCGATAGACGCGCCATGCCATCACCAACTGCCCTGCCTCGTTGTACAGCTCGATGACGATATCCTTGCGGAAATCCTTGAGCGATACCTCGCTCCCCAGCCCGCTGCCGAAATTCCACACTTTGTTGGCCCACTGCTCGAACGCGGTATCATGCGTGCGCCCGCGCTCCAACACGATCGGCTCATAGGTCGTCTGACCGGGCGATTTGCGCACGCTGCTGGGGTTGCCCCCTTCGCGGTGGGTTATACCACCTCGGTGCGGCGGCACAGCCCGCTCACATAGCAGACGCCTGGGACATAGCGTCCATCCCATTTCAGACGGAACTTGAACTGCTCGTAGGGATCGAAGCGATGCGGGTTCACCACGAACTGAGGCATGCGTGTTCTCCTTTCGCTGCTCAAAACAGGTAGGTCCCCCCGACCACGCCGGCGGCAAACGCCTGCGGCATCTGCGCGGCAAAGGCGCACATCGCGGCCAAACCGGTGCAATGCGTCGGCACGATCACCGCCGGCCGCAGCGCTGCGATCTCGTCAACGGTGCGCTGCAGCTCGCCCCCCTCGGCGGATGCGAGGTGAAAGCCGCCCAGGATCGCCCACACCCGCTCCACGCCGCTGATCTCGCGCGCATAGTGCACCGTGTTCACGATCCCCGCATGGGCGCACCCCGCCAGCACCACCAATCCCTTGCCTTGCACGTTGATCACGATCGCCTGATCGTCCTCGATATCGTCGCGGAGGAACACATCATCCTGCCGGTAGTAGCGCGTCGCGGAGCGGCCCGCTCGCTCAAAGCTGCGACGCGGCACATAGCCGGTGGTCCAGCACCCCGCCGCCAGCGCCACTGGCTCGTCGGTG
>JAIOAV010000025.1:42891-46477 GCA_019873665.1 Chloroflexota bacterium | reverse complement strand
ATAGTATAAGTGGTGCCGCCCCAGGTGCCGATGGTGAACAATCTGGGCGGGTAGCCAAAGCCGAACTCGTCCACGCGCACTTTGGCCAGTTTCCCAACGATAAAGTGGCCGAATTCGTGGGCAAAGATGATCACACTAAAGACAACAATGAACACGAGCAGAGTTATCATTTATTCCATCCTGCACACAAGGCTTTTGTCATTATATACCTGTCCTGCAGAACGAGCAACGTACCTCGGGCACATGATCGGCGCTAGCGGCGGATGATGGTGCCTGCGCAGGATGCCGGGTTCAGCAGCGCCTCTGCAATGCGCCCGGGGAGCAACCCGGATAGGATCTGCACGCACAGCAGCGGCTGCTCCTGCGCCAGCCGATGCATGGTGAGCACTTTGGAAAGCATCCCGCCGGTAACATCCACGCCGCGTGAACCGGCAAGCACCCCCTGTATCTGCGCCAGGTTTTCTGTCGTGATGTGGGAGATCTGCTCTGCCCGTGGATCAAGCTGCGGGTCGGAGGTATAGACGCCATCCACTTCGCCGGCGAGGATGATCCGCCGCGGCGAGAGCAGAGGAGTTAGGTAAACGAAAAGCTCCTCAGTGGAGGCGATCGTCGAGCCTTGCGCCTCGTCGAACGCCACGTCGCCATATATCAGCGGCACGAGGCCGTGATCCAGCGCCGCGCGGATCGGCCGCACGGCCAACTCCAGCAGAGCGCCGGCCCGGCAGTACGCCGAAGCAAAAGGGGATAGCGATACCACTGGCACACCCTCTGCCAGGAAGATATCGGTCACTAGGCGATTGAGACGCGCCGCGACGGCCGCAGTCAGCGCAAATCCCCACCAGTCGTCGCACCCCTGCCGCACATGATAGCGGTGCGCGGGCACATGTCCAAAAGAGCCGCTGCCATGCCCCAGCAAAAGCCGTAGATCCGCGCGCTGGCGCAACGCGGCGCACACCTCGCGCGCCGCGCGCTGGATGACATCCAAGCGCGGCGTGGCCTCACGCGTCTTGTCGGTGATCAGTGATCCGCCCAGCTTCAGGAATACAAGCTCAGCCAACCCTCACCTGTTCCCCGCTGATCTGCACGCGCTCGCCGGTGTGGATCTGCGTGATATCTATCTCGTCCACCATGGGGATGTCGGCGATGATCGCGCCGACGGCGACAATAGGCTCGCTCGCGGCGTTGATAATCCCGGCAGGCGCCAGCCCGGCCCGTGCCAGACGATAAAGGGTGTAGGAGCCCACAGTGCTCCCTTTGCCGGTGGGAAACACGAGGATCCTGCCCGCTATGCACTGGCCATACAGCTCATGCCCCGGCTCGATGATGACGCCGGTTTCGGGATCAACGCCGCCCAGGAAGGTGATCGGCTCACGCGAGACCAGCGCCTCGCCAACCGCCTGCCCGCGCCGCACGACGCGCCCCATCAGCACCCGCAGCTCTGGCATTGGCTATGCCTCCCACCGGCCGGTAACCGCGGCCCGGATACATTGCGCCAGTGGGCCAAGATGCACGCTCATGCCGCCATGCGAGGGCGCGTAAAAGGCTGCCTTGGCGGAATTGGTGGCCATACTGCGCGCGCCCAACAGCTCCACCGGCGCGACCACCACGCACGTATCCGCCACCACAAAACCGCCTGCTGACTCGATATCTCGCACCCAGCCGCGCCGTTCTGCCTCCTCGCGAGTCTGCCGTGAGGTGGTTACCCAGAGCCGGGCGCGCAGCGTCTCGCCGCGCACCAACCGCGCCACCTGGGCGATCTCGGCTAGCGTGGCGTGCGGGCAGCCAATGCTCACGAAATCCACAAATTCTGCCGGGCCATTGAGCGCCGCGTAGGCTTCCTGCAAAGAGGAGATGGTGGTCACAGGCGCGCCCGGCAGGAGCACGTCCGTCGCGCTTGCCTCAGGGGTAATCCCCGCGACATGGTAGAGTGCCACAGCGCCGCTTGCGGCCATTGCCGCGCCCAGCGCGCGTAGCAATGCCTCTCCCTGGCCATCTATCCCCGGCGTCAGGTCGGGTGTGTCTCCTTGGAAACGGAAGAGAGGGACCGCATTGCCCAGCCGCCTCCCGACCAGATAGCCCAGTGCGCCAAAGTCGGCCTCATAGCGCAGCTCGCAGGTAACAATCACGCAGTGGTTGGCTCGTCGGAACTCGTCCAGATGTAGGCCATAGCGTGCGGTGCGCCCGACGATGGCCGCGGCAAGCGCGCCGGGGCCGCCTTCCCTGTTGGTGCGGGCGCCCAGGATGCTATTGGCAAAGCTCACGGCGGAGGATTCGCTCCAGGCGACGTGCTCCCCCAGCGCCGGGCGATAGCCCACTTGGTATGGCGTACAGGTCAATGTGTGGCGAATACCCATCGCCGTGTAGGCTGCGATGACTTCTGCCTGCCTGAGCGCGAAATCGGCCGGGATGCCTAACGCTTGCCATTGCGCCGTATCAATGCCAGCGGGATTGAGCGTCGTGGGCACGCGCACCCGCGCGCCATTGTCCGCCCACTCTTGTAGGAATGCCAGCCCCGCATTGCCCAGATTCTTGTAGCTGACACCCGCGACCTGCGCATGTGTGATGGGCACAAGATCAGGCGCGTGGTAGATGTTGCCCAAGGCGATGACGATCTCCATCGCCTGGCGAACGGCAGCTCCCTGTTCTCCGGCTAGCATCGCCTGTTCTTCATCCGTCAGCCGCAACTTGCCCTCCTCACGACTCTTGGGTAAAGCGGCTGAGGTCAATGTCGCCATAGTGCAGCTTGTGAAACTCCTCTCGCTCTTGCTCGCTGCGCAGGCCGCCGCTGGCCGACCACCAGGGAATGGTGGCATCGAGGCCCATCTTGCTCGTGCGGGCCTTGCGGCCCGGCAAGTGCAGCGCCGAGGGGTCCAGCGAGCTGCTCGGCTGATCCATCAAGATCACGAGATCGTGATCTGCCTGGAAACGGGTGGCGATGGCCCACTCGACTTCGTGAGGATCGTAAATGTTGATGTCGCCGTCCACGATCACCACGTGCTTGAGCGACGAGTGGCCGCGAAACGCGGCCCGGATCGCCTTGCCGCCATCATCCGGGTTCTCCTTGCGAATCTGCACTACGGCATGGAGCCAAGACGCGCCGCCGGGCGTGATGAGCACGTTCACGCACGGGCAGACCTCGTTGACCTCGGCGTAGATTGTTGGCTCACGTGGCACGCCCATCAAGAGCTTGTGCTCCTGGCCGCCGGGGAGCAACGCCTGATACATCGCATCCTGGCGGTGAGTGATACACTGCACCTCAAAGACCGGCTGTTGACGCACAAGATCCATCGTCTCCGTGAGATCGAGGAATGGCCCTTCCGGCGCCATCTCGTGCTTGAGCTTGCCTTCCAGGATGATCTCCGCCTCGGCGGGGACCTCAAGGTCCACTGTGCGGCACTTGACCAGCGGCGTCGGTCCCAACGCATTGGAGATGGCCAGCTCATCCACTCCCTTGGGCGGCGACATGGCAGCTGCCAGCAGCACGGGCACGTCGTTGCCGATGGCCACGGCCATCTCCAGATCACCCCTCGCCTTGCGGAACGCAGTCTCGGTGCCACGGCCCTCCACGATGCGCACAGCAAAGCGA